>CAIPXZ010000273.1 GCA_903869075.1 uncultured Myxococcales bacterium
CCGGGGCGTTGGGATGTGGGCGCGACTTGCTGAGCTTGCGACCGCCCTGTGTCACGCTGCAGCGTCGCTGTCGCCGTCGCGCCAGTTCGGCTAGTCTGGCGGCGATGTCGAACCGTCTGCCGCTGCTGTTTGGCCTCCTGCTCGCTCTGCCCGCCCACGCGCTCACGCCAGCGGAGTTGCCAAAATGTCCGGCAAAAACAGCGATTTGCATCGCGCTGGACCTGTGGCTGCCCGCCGATTTCAGCGACACCGACTGGCTGCGGGCGCAGCTCGACGTCGCCAACGACCGTCTGGCGGTGGTGGGCGCGGGAGTCCAGGTCGTGGCGGTGCACACGCTGCCGGACGCGCAGGCGCGCGTGGAAACCGTGGCGCAGCGGACGGCGCTGGGCGATCACGGGCAGCAGGCGCCGTTGCGCTGGTTCGTCGTGCAGCACCTGGCCGACGCCGCGGACCCGGCGGCGGTGCGCAAGGGCGTGACGTGGCGCCAAGGCCAGCAATTTTGGGTGATTGAGTCGCAGTCGGCGATGCGCTGGGTGCTGGCGCACGAGCTGGGACACGTGCTGGGGCTGCCGCACAGCACGGAGGCGAAGTCGATCATGAACAAGACGCCGCGGCTGTGGCCGCCGCCGTGGCAGATTGGGTTTACCGCCCGCGAACAGCCGGTGCAACGGCGCACGTTGGCACGGCTGCTGCGGGCGCAGCGGCTGCGGCTGGCGCGGCCGGAATAAGCGCGGCGCCGGCGCGGTTGCACAAAAGCGGGTTCGGCGGGTGTCGAAAAAACGCAGCGGCTTGGCTCACTTGCGCGGTAAGCGCTTGTCAGGCCCGGCTGCGCCCACAGACTGCAAGGGCGCGTTGGCCAGGCTCGGCCGGGCGCGCTGCTGGAGGTTTCCATGTCCATGCGCCAACTGGCTGTGACTCTTGGAGTTCTTGTCGCCGCGTGCCAGCACGTGCCCGCCGCGCACGCGTCGCCGCCGAGCGGCTATGTGCACCACAAAATCAGCGCGTCGGGCTACGACGTGACGCCGCTGCCGCCCGCTGAGGTCGCGCGGCTGGCGCGCGGGCTGACGGCGGAGCAGCGCGCGGTGCTGCTGCACGCGGGCACCGAGCCGGCGTTTTGCGGCGGGCTGCTGGAGAACAAAAAGCCGGGCGTGTACATCTCGGCGCTGGGCGGGCTGCCGCTGTTTCGCTCGTCGGCGAAGTTCGAGTCGGGTACCGGCTGGCCGAGTTTTTTTGCGCCGTTCGATCCCGACCACGTCATCGAAAAGCCGGATAATTCCGGGGGTATGGAGCGCGTGGAGATCCTCGACGCGCGTTCTGGCGGCCACCTCGGTCACGTGTTCGACGACGGCCCGCGGCCGACGGGCAAGCGCTATTGTCTGAACTCGGCGGCGCTGATTTTCGTGCCCGACGGCCAGCCGCTGCCGCCGCAATCGCACCCGGTGAACCTGCAGAAGGCCTATTTTGCCGGCGGCTGTTTCTGGGGCGTTGAGGATTTGATGCAGCGCACGCCGGGTGTGCTGGAGGCGACGTCGGGCTACATGGGCGGGCGGACGGCGCGGCCGGGCTACCACCAGGTGAGCTCGGGCGAGACGGGGCACGCGGAGTCGGTGGAGGTGGAATTCGACGCCGACCGCGTCAGCTACCACGACCTGCTGGCGGTGTTGTTCAGCAAAATCGACCCGACGACGCTGAACCGCCAGGGGCCGGATGAAGGCTCGCAGTACCGCAGCGTCGTCTTTGCCGCCGACGCCGAGCAGCGGCGCGTCGCCGAGCAGTTCCTGCGGCAGCTGGCCAAGGAGCCGCGGTTCGCCGGGCGGTCGATCGTCACGACGGTCGAGAACGCCAAGCCGTTCTGGCCGGCGGAGGACTACCACCAGGATTACCACGAGAAGCACGGCGGGACCTGCGAACAGTAGCCGCTTGGACTTTCCGCCGCGCGGCAGGTTAAGGTGCGGGCGCGCGCCGGGGTGGACGCGCGGGTGCGCACCGCCGGCATGAAGCAAGTCGCGATCAAGCTGCTGGTGTCGTTGGCCGCGTTGCTGCTGTTCCTCGGCATGGCGGAGCTGGCGGCGCGGCTGTTCTTGCCGCCGCCGCAGCGGGTGGCGACGGCCGCCCGGGCGTTGGCACCGCCGCAGGTCGGGCAGGCCAAGGAAATCAGCGCCATCGCCACGCATCCCGACGAGGGCGGGCTTTACCGCAGCACGCCGACCGGTCGCCGCCTCGCGCCCAACCGCATCGTGACGATCGACAGCCACCGCCTCAGCAAAAAGCGCGTCGTCATCGAGACAAACAGCCTCGGCTACCGCAATCCGGAGATCGGCGCCAAGCACGGCGAGCGCATCCTGTTCCTCGGCGACTCGGTGACGTTTCAGGATTTCCTCAATGAAGACGAGACGTTCGTGCGGCTCATCGCGCGAAAAGCCCGCGCCGACAACCGCGACTGGGAGACGATCAACACCGGCGTCGGCTCCATCAGTCTGAAGACCGAGCTGGCGATCCTGCTGGAGACCGGGCTGGCGCTGCAGCCGGATGTCGTCGTCGTCGATTTTTACCTGAATGATTTTCAGGAGTCGCGCGGCGTGCACGTCGTCCACCTGCCGCCGCTGCTGGCGCACAGCTGGTTTTTGTACCACGTCGCCGCCGCGCTCAACACGCTGCGTGCCCACGATGACGCTGCAGACGCCGGCTTTGAGAAGGTCGATTTGCCGGCGTGGCGCAAGGAATTCGTCGGCCGCGTGCCGCAGGGCGCCGGCTTTTTCAATGAGAATCCCGCGGCATTCAACGCCATGATCGCCGCCAACTTTCGCGATTTTGGCGCCGCCTGGAGCGCCGGCGCGTGGGACCACATCCGCCCGCTGCTGGCGGAGCTGCAGCGGCTCTCGTTGGAGCACCACTTCAAGCTCGTCGTCGTCGGTTTTCCGATTTACCAGCAAGCCTACACGCGCTTTCTCGACGATTATCCGCAGCAGCAGCTCAAGCGCCTTGGCGCTGAACTCGGCATTCCCGTTCTGGATTTGCTGCCGGCGTTCCGCGCCGAGGTGCAGCGCCTGGGCCACCCAGGCACCTACGAGGCTCAGGAAATCATTCAGGATTTGTTCTACGACCAGTGCCACCACACCCCCGCCGGCAGCGCTTTGGTGGCGGCGGAGATCTACAAGTTTCTGCAGCAGCAGTAGCCACAGAAGCGGTGGGTGCTACTTGAAATAGCCGCGCTTGAGCAATTCCACCCGCGCGATCAAGCCCTTGTGCACTTCATCGGGGCCATCCGCCAGCCGCAGCGACCGCGCCATCGCGAAAAGCCCGGTCAGCGGCGTGTCCCGCGAGACCCCCGCGCCCCCGT
The DNA here is from genome assembly GCA_903869075.1 of uncultured Myxococcales bacterium. Classification (GTDB taxonomy): domain Bacteria; phylum Myxococcota_A; class UBA9042; order UBA9042; family UBA9042; genus CAIYBN01. The sequence goes on from CAIPXZ010000273.1 coordinate 3,341, forward strand.
GAATTTGTATCGCGTCATCGACGATTTTCTGCAGTACGTTCGGCTCCACGACCTTGATCGCCGAGACCTCCGTCAGCGCCTCCAGCGGTCCGACTTGATCAATTTTCCACGCCGCAAACAGCGTCAGCAGCCGCGCCTGGTCAATCGCGATCCGCGCCTCCGCCACGCGCTCGCGGTTGCCGCCCAAGTTCAGCAGCGGCTTGTGGAACGCCGTGCGCGTCATACCGCGGTCGATCATCAACTCCAGCGCCAGCTCAGCGGCGCCAATGCAGCGCATGCAATGGTGAATTCGCCCCGGACCCAGCCGTCCCTGGGCGATCTCAAAGCCGGCGCCGGGACCTTTGATGACGTTGCTGAGCGGCACCCGCACGTCGTGGAAATGCACCTCGCCGTGGCCGTGCGGCGCGTCGTACTCGCCAAAAACCGGCACCATCCGCTGGATCTGCACGCCCGGCGTGTCCAGCGGCACAAGCACCATCGAGTGCTGGTGGTGGCGATCCTTGGCCGCGTCCGGCGTATGTGCCATGAATATCGCGATCTTGGCCTGCGGATCGCCCAGCCCGCTCGTCCACCATTTCTTGCCGTTCAACACAATCGTGTCGCCATCGACAACCGCGGTCGCTTGCATGTTCGTCGCGTCGGACGACGCCACGTCCGGCTCCGTCATCGCGAACACCGAGCGGATCTCACCGGCCAGAAGCGGCGTCAACCATTGGGCTTTTTGCTCCGGCGTGCCGTATATCCACAGCACGCCCATGTTGCCCGAATCCGGCGCGTTGCAGTTGAAGACCAGCGGCGCGAGGAACGACCGCCCGGTGTGCTCCGCGATCGGCGCGTATTCCAGTGTCGTCAGCCCGGCGCCCAACTCCGCATCCGGCAAGAACATATTCCACAGCCCGGCGGCCTTGGCCTTGGCCCGCAGCGCGTCCAGCTCAGGCGGAATTTGCCACTGCGTCCAGTCGCCGCCCCAGTGCGCGTGCTCGATCTTTTGCCAGTACGCGGTCTCCATCGGCGTGATGTGTTCGGCCATGAAGGCCTGCACGCGCGCCAAATAGTCGCGTGATTTTGGGCTGCTCTGAAAATCCATGGCGTCGCCTCGTCCCGCGGTCCTGCCGCGCGGGCGCAATCTACGCCTGCGGCTCCGGGCGGGCAACCTGCTCGGTCTCCGCCAGCACGGTGTCAGCTGTGAAGTCCGCGGCGTCCACCGTCGTCTGCGCCACAAGCGCGGCCGCCTCCGCGCGGTGCGCGTGCCAGCTCGCCTGCCACTGCGCGTGCACGCCCGCGTCCGCCGCCAGCTGAGCCAGCGCGTGCGCCATCGCCAGCGCGTCGTGCGGCCGATCCGCCGGCGCCAACGCCAACGCCTGCGCCACAAGCTCCGCCAGCCCCGGCGGCAGCGGCTGCCGCGCCACGGTCCCAAGCGGCGGCGGCGTCTGCACAAGCCGCGCCATCAGCAGGGCCATCACGTCGCCGCCGGCAAACGGCAGCCGCCCGCTCAGCGCCTGGTACAGCACAAGCCCGAGCGCGTAGAGGTCGCAGCGGCCGTCCAGCGGCTCGCCCATGACTTGCTCCGGCGCCATGTACAGCGGTGTGCCGATCAAGCTGCCCGTCGGCTCGTTGGCCTTGACCCGCCCGGTGCGGTCCAGCGCGATGCCGTAGTCGATGACCTTCAGCCGCTCGTCCGCCGGCGAGCCGACGTGGGTCACAAACAGGTTCGCCGGCTTGATGTCGCGGTGCACAAGCCCTTGCGCGTGCGCCTCCGCCAGCCCCAGCAGCGCTTGCTCCGCCAGCCGCATCGCCCGCAGCGGGTCCAGCGTGCCGAGCTGCTTCAGCACATCGCTCAGCTCCAGGCCGTGCAGCCGCTCCATCGCCAGGAACAGCCGGCCGTCGTCCGCCAGGCCCCACTCGTGCACCCGCACCGCGTGCGGCCCCGTCAGCCGCGAGGCGATGCGGCCTTCGTCGAAAAACCGCTGAATTTGCCCAAGATCTGCCGCCAGCTCATGGCGCAGCAGCTTGACGACAACGTCCGTGTGCAGCGCCTGATCCTGCGCCGCGTAGACGATGCCAAAACCGCCTTTGCCCAGCACCTCGCCCAGCACAAACCGCGCGTCGACGACGTCACCCGTCGCCAGCGCATGCGTCGCCAGCGTTGGCAGCGGCAGCGGCGTCAGGTCCAGCGGCGTCACAAGCTCGGCGCCGTGCAGCGTCGTCGCCACCCGCCAATCCGCCAGCTGCAGCGTGTGGTGGCCGTGCAGCACGCGGATCTGCCCCGGCTCCGCCTCGTGCGCCAGCGCCACGAGCTCCTGCAGCAGCCCGCCGGCGACAACCCGCGTGTCCGTCGCCGTCAGCTCCAGCACCGCGCCGTGGCCCACCGCCATCTGCAGCCACAGCGCGCCGGCCAGCTCCGGCGCGATCCGCCCCAGCGTCGGCCAGTCCGGCAGCGTCGCCAGCACCCAGCCGGTCGAGGTCTGCACCGCCCGCGCCCCCGCCAGCCGCACCACATCCACGACCGCTTGCTGCGCCGTCGCGCCGCCGCGCGCCACGTGCACCGCCAGCATTGGCCCCGTCCACGGCGCCACTTCCAGCCCCGGCTGCAGCGCGTCGCCCGGCAGCAGCTGCGCGGCATCTGGCCACTCCAGCACGCGGCCGACGGTCAGCGTCTCCAGGTCCGCGTCGGCGTGCTCCAACAGCAGCTTGAGCGGCGCGTCCAGCTTCGAGCGCACCCGCAGCGTCACCGCCCCGGTCGCCAGCCGCAGCGCCGGCGGCGTCAGCACGCGCGGACCCGCCAGCAGCGTCACTTCGCGGCGCGTGCTCTCGGCGCGCACGACGAGCGTCACCTCGTCCAGCTCCGGCAGGCTGCGCACGCGGTAGTGGCCCGGCGCCAACTGCAGCTCCCAGGCGATCTCGGCGCGCGGCGCCACGACAACCTGACCGACGATGTGCGGCATCCGCGCCGGGCTCGACAGGCAGTCGACCTTGCCCAGCACCGGCCGGATCGCCGCCGTCGGCTGCAGCGTCAGCGCCACCGCGTCGGCAAAAGACGCGTCGTAGCGGATGTCGCATCCCGGGCAGTGCTGCTGGCGGTTGGCGAGCGTGAACGTCGCCAGCGTCTGCGACGGCAACCGGCACGACGGGCAAATCACCTCCCACTGCGCCTTGAGCGCGCCGCCATGCGCCGCCTGCAGCAGCCCCAGCGTCACGTCCCGCGGCCCCAGCCGCCACTGCCGCGCCAGCTCCAGCGGCCGCAGCCGCAGCTGGGCGCTCAGCGGCGCTGTCTGCAGCCAGGTCGTCAGGTGGCGGGCCACGTCCGGCGTCACGTCCGCCAGCGCTGTGTGCAGCGTCCGTTTCGCGGCGCGGGTCAGCGGCGGCGGTGGCGCGTCCGGCAGCGGCTGGCCTTGCTGCAGGGCCGTCAGCAGCGCCGTGAACGCCCGTGCCAGCTGCGGCTTGACCACCAGCTGCGCGTCCAGCCGCACCGCCGAGCGCAGCAGCGCCGAGCGCGGCTCGTAGCGGAACGCCAGCTCCACCGCGCAGCCCGTCGCGTCGGGCGTCACCCGCAGCTCGGACTCGTAGCGCAGCGCCGGCCCGCCGTGATAGTGGCGGACGATGTGGTAGTGCCGCGGCGCGTCGAACACGACCGGCGCCTCGTCCCAGCTCAGCGTCAGGCCGAGGTGCCGTTGGCGGCCGAGGCGCAGCGTGCGGCCATCGGGCGCCGACGCGTAGCTGAAGTGCAGGTCCATGCCGGCCAAGCGGCCGAACCGCTCGCTATCGGCAAAGGCATCCCAGGTCGCTTGCGCGTCCGTGGGCACGTGGCCGGTGAAGAGGTGGCAGATCGGTTGACTCATCGCGCCAAGTGCCAAAGCGTTGTGCCGCGGGCTCGTCGCAAGCGTGCGCTGGCGGCGGCGATGGGTCAAGCGTTGTCCTGCGGCCGCTGGCGCGAGAATAAACGTCGCGGCTCGGGCGTTGAGACCGTGGACTGCGCGCCCGACGGCGCCAAAAAAGGACTGGAGCTGACCATGCACGATCCCCACCAACTGCCGCGTTTTTCTGCCCCGCGCCAGCACCGCTGGCTGGCACTATTGCCGATTCTGGCTGCGATTTTTGTCGCTTGGCGCTTTGGCGCGGGCACGCCGGCACAGGCTGACCCGCCGCGCCCGCTCGCCGCCGCGCAGGTGGACGCGCCCGCGGGCGGGCTGGCGACGCCACCGCCGAGCCATCCGGCGTTGGCGCATGCCGCGGAAGCGAACGGCCTGGGCATCGTCTCGGACGTCGCGGAGCTGGCGGTGCAGAGCGTCGTCAACATTTCAACGACCAAGCTGGTGCGGGTGCGCGAGCAAATGTCGCCCGAAGAGATGATGCGGCGGTTTTGGGGCCAGCGCGTGCCGGATCGCGGCGAGCAGGGCGATGTGCAGGAGGAGCGGGCGAACAGCCTCGGCTCCGGCGTCATCGTCTCGGCGGACG
>CAIPXZ010000274.1 GCA_903869075.1 uncultured Myxococcales bacterium
CGGGACCGGATGCAGTAAGGAATTCAAGATGTAGATCTGCGTGTTGGCGATGGGGCGACCAATCGTCACCTCGTCTCCCGGGATAATTCTGGCAGCGGACGCGTTGGCGGTCGCCTCCGTCGGGCCGTAGAACGGCACGCCCGCCACCGTCACGCCCGCGACACCCAGCAGCGGCACGCTCGTCGTCGCCGCGGCGATGGCCGGCTGCCGCGGGATCGCATAGCTGTGGCTGACCGGCTGCAGCGCGTTCGGCGTCATCGAGACATAGGTGTAGAACGGCATGCCGTTGCTCGTCACCGTGAACGTCGTGGCCGTGCAACTGCCGGTCAGCGTCGCGCCGGCGTAGCCGCTGCCAGCGCCCTGCCCTTTGGCGACGTCCAGCAACAGCGCCGCTTCCGGGCAGCTGCCCACTGCGGTGTCTGCCGCGCTCGCCGCATCGCTGCTGCCGCTGTCCAAGCCGGCGTCGCTGCTGCCGCTGTCGAGGCTGGCGTCGGCGCCCACCGCGTCGCCCGTCGCCGTATTGTCGCCGGTTGCCGCTGCCGTCGCGCCGCAGCCCGTCGCCAGCGCCAGGAGCGCGCCGAAGATCCGCGCCTGTGTCGTGCCGTGTGTCATTTTGCCTCCAAAGTGCGGTTGTGCACCGCCGAAAATCTACTGCAAAGTTCCGGGCATACCCTCGGCTGCCGGCGCGTAGTTGCCCTTGAACGCCGGCACGCCCTTGAAGCACGCCGGCACGTACGGGAACGTCGATGTCGCGTGGTAGTGGTACGCGCCGTTGGGCTCCACGCGGCCGTTGCATGCGTCCAGATAGCGCGCGTCACCGGCGTGCGCCGACCAGGTGTAGGCCAGGAACGAATGCGTCGACGGATTGCCCGTGGTCGCGTAGCCGCTCAGCACCGTCTCGGTCGCTGTGCAGTCGGCGTCCTTGCACGCCACCGGACCGTAAATCGGAAAGCCGTCCGCCGCCCAGCCGACAAGCGGCGACGGCGCCGTCGTCGGGTCGGCATTAAGCCACGGCGTCGCTGTCGTCAGCGCCGACGCCACGAGGCACTTCATCTGCAGCGCGTGGTAGTGGTATTCCTGCGGCGACGTGTGACCGCTGCAGCCATCGACGATGCCGTTGTACACCGGATCGCCGTAATTCTGCGGCCCTGCCTCGATCGCCGCGTACATCGCGAGGCCGTTCACCGTCACGCCGGTCACGCCCATGCTGGCCTGGTAGACGCCGCCGGTGTTCAAGGTCGGGTAGCGCGGAAAGCTGTGCGTCTGCGTTTTGGCGACAAGCGCGTTCGGCGTGATGGCGATGAAGGTGTACGGCGTGATGCCGTTGCTTGTGACGCTGAACTGGCTGGTGGTGCAGCTGCCCGACCAGCTGGCGGCGGCGTAGCCATTGCCGGCGCTGGGTGCGCCCGCCGGGTTGAGCAAGTCCGCGGCTTGCAAGCAAGAATTCGCCGTGCAAGTCGACTTGGTGGCGCCCGTGCAGCTCCAGCCGGTCTCGACGCCGCACTTGTAGCTGCAGCCGTCCTCGCTGGCGACGTTGCCGTCGTCGCAGCCCTCCGCGCCAGCCTTGATGCCGTCGCCGCACACGGTCGCGCAGCTGAAGCCGGTGCCGGTCCAGCCGCTGCCGCACTTGCACGTCGCGGTGGCGCCGCTGCCGCTGCACGCGGCGTTGGCGTCGCAGGTGGTGCCGCCGACGCAGCTGGTGCCGACGCACGCGTCCCCGGTGGTGCAGCCGTTGCCGTCGTCGCAGCTGCCGGTCTGCGCGGTGTGGGTGCAGGTGCCGCTGACGCTGCAGGCGTCGGCGGTGCAGGCGTTGCCGTCGTCGCAGTTGACCGTGCCGGCGCAGCTGCCGGCGGTGCAGACGTCATTGGCGGTGCAGGCTTCGCCGTCGTTGCAGGTGGCGCCGTTGGTTTTGGCCGGGTTGCTGCAAGTGCCGGTGGCGGCGTCGCAGCTGCCGGCGCTGTGGCACTGGTCCGCGGCGCTGCAGACGACCGGGCTGCCGCCCACGCACGCGCCGCTTGTGCAGGTGTCCGTGAGCGTGCACGCGGAGCCGTCGTTGCACGCGGTGCCGTCGACCTGCGCGGGATTGCTGCACTTCCCGCTCGTCGGGTCGCAGCTGCCGGCGACGTGGCACGCGTCCGCGGCGCTGCACACGACCGGCTGCGCGCCGACGCACGCGCCCGACTGGCAGCTGTCTGCCTTCGTGCAGCCGTTGCCGTCGTCGCAGCCCGTGCCGTTGGCGATGGGCGCGTAGTCGCAGGCGCCGGTCTGGACGTTGCAGGACGCCACCTGGCACGCCTTCGCCGGGCACGACACCGCCGCGCCGCCGGTGCAAGTGCCCGCCTGGCAGCCGTCGCCGGTTGTGCAAGGATTGCCGTCGTCACAGCTGATGCCATTTCCTTTCGCGGGGTTGCTGCACACGCCGGAGCTGCCGTCGCACTTGCCCACGTCGTGGCAGGCGTCGGCGGCGATGCAGGTGACCGGGTTGTCGCCGACGCACTTGCCGCCGCTGCAGACGTCCGTCTGCGTGCACAGGCTGCCGTCGTTGCACGGCAGCGCGTTGTTGGCGTGGACGCAGCCGCTCGCCGGGCTGCAGCTGTCGGTCGTGCAGAGCTGGCCGTCGTCGCAGCTGATGGCCACGCCGGCGCAGGCGCTGTTGGCGCACACGTCGTCGCTTGTGCAAGCGTCGGCGTCGGAACACGTCGCGGCGTTGGCGAGGTGCACGCAGCCGCTCGTGGCGCTGCAGCTGTCGTCGGTGCACGGGTTGGCGTCGTCGCAGGCGAGCGTCGCGCCGCCGCACACGCCGGCGGTGCAGGTGTCGCCGGTCGTACAGGCGCTGCCGTCGTCGCAGGTGGCGGCGGTGGCGAGGTTCACGCAGCCGAGCGCCGGGTCGCAGCTGTCCTGCGTGCACGGGTTCTTGTCGTCGCAGCTGGCGGCGCTGCCGGCGACGCACTGGCCAAGCGCGCACACGTCGCCAACGGTGCAGGCATTGCCGTCCGAGCACGCCGCGCTGTTGAACGGGTGCACGCAGCCAAAATTCGCGTCGCAGCCATCGGTTGTGCACGGGTTGTCGTCGCTGCAGAATTCGGCGGCGGCAGTCAGGCACGGCTGGCCAGCAGCGGCATCGGCGTCCGCGCCGGCCACAGCGTCCGTGCCAGCCGTCGCGTCCGTTTCCGCCCCAGCATCGGCATCGGGCGTAGCCGCGGCGTCAGTGCCCGCCACGGAATCGGCATCCGGTGACGCAGCTGCGTCAGTTCCGGCAGCGGCGTCCGAGCCTTCGCCGGCGTCGGCATCCGGTGATGCAGTTGCGTCAGTTCCGGCAGCGGCGTCCGAGCCTTCGCCGGCGTCGGCATCCGGCGTGGCGGCGCCATCGGTGCCCGCGGTCGCATCGGCGTCGGCGGCTGCCGCGGCGTCGGTGCCGGCCAGGACGTCGGGCTGCGCCGCGGCGTCGGTGCCCGCGACTGTCGCGTCCGTGTCGGTGGCGTCCGCCGCATCCAGCTCTGGCGCGCCGACAAGCGAAGCCGGGTCACCGCACGCCGCCAACAGCGCAACCGCGCAACAAGAAACGAGATACCTGCCGCGTCCGAGCTTCACCATGCGCTTGCCTCCCTGAACTGCTGAATCCGCGTCGCCATCCGCAACGACCGCGCTGGCAGTCCATGAAGCAAGGAGCGTGCCAGATCGGCCAATTGGCCTTGCTGCACGCGAATAGCCATACGCGACGCTAGCCGATGGCCCGGCAGCGGCGCCACGCAAATCGCGAAACAAATCATGATTTCAATGTGGTAGCGCGCAACTTGCGGCAGCGGCCGTCACGTGACACGCCGACGGTCACGTGACGGCGGCGCGCGTCACGGCTTGGCCGGCGGGCGTTCCTTGCCGGTAAAGCGCAGGGCGTCGATTTGCCAGGTGTGGCCGACCTTTTGCAGCGGCACATCGTATTTGGCGCCAGCGCCGGTGTCGCTCTGCCGCCGCAGCTTGAGCCAAGCGGTGTCGCCGTCGATGTCGACGCTCTCGAGGTTCTCGCTGACCAGATAAAAATACGGATGCTGCCGGGATTGCTTGGGGTCCTCGCCGCGCGCGTGCGCCAGCAGCCCCGCCACCAGCGGCCGTGACTGCTCAGTAAAGCCGGCCAGGAACGCCTGTTCATCGCCCAGCATCGCCGCCGACGTCGTTCGCAGCCAGGCATCGCGCGGCGACTCGACGCGCACGTAGGTGTACCAAGCCCACACGCCGCCCGCGACGACGAGCAGCAACGCCAGGACCGCCAACAGCTTTTTCATCATCGCAGCGCCCTTTTTGTCAGCGTTCGGGGCCGATGGCCTCGGCAAATTGCGGCATTTCAAGCAGGTCAATGCGCCACTGGCCGTCCACCAGCCGCATCGGCACCCGGCTCGCGGGCTTCTTGGAGCGCGTCACCACCACGGCGCGGTGGCCGTTTTCCTCAACCGCCGCCACTTCGCCGTCCGGCAGCAGCCGCGCCGTCGGCCGGCCATCGCGCAGCACGCGAAACACCCGCCCGGACTGCGCCACGACCGCCGGCGCCGCCGTCAGCAACGCCGCCGCGCGCGGCTCGCACAGCGCCAAAAAGGCCGCGTCATCCTTGGCCGCGAGCGCGTTGCGCGCCTGATCCAGCACGACGTCCGGCGCGTCGCGGCAGGCAGTCAGCAATAGAACGAGGGCGACGACGCGACGCATGGCCGCTACCTGTCACGGATCGCCGGCAACGTCAATGGCACCCGCGTTGACGCGCCCGAGTCGGCGGCGCAGACTCCGCGGCGCGGCTCACCGATGCGCGTCGGACCGCGCCACCCCGTCACGCGAGGCCAAAGTGCAGCAAGTCAACGCCGACGCGCCCCCTGCCTCGCCGCGCCGCGAGCGCCTGCTGTGGCTGGCGGCGGTGCTGTTCGTCGCGTGGCAGCTTGTCGGCGCGCTGCCGTTCTCGCCGGTGGAGTCGGACGGCACCGCCGTGGCGCTGGGCGCGGCGCAGCGCCTCGTCGATCCGGCGCATTGCCCGGAGCTGGCCTATAATTTCCACGGCACGTCGGGCAGTTACGTCGTACTCGGCGGGCTGTGGCAAGCCCTGCACGGCGACATCTTCGCGCTTTACGGGGCGCTCACCGCGCTGGCGGCGGTGCTGGGCTTCGCGCTGCTGAG
>CAIPXZ010000275.1 GCA_903869075.1 uncultured Myxococcales bacterium
AAACGGCGCTGCAACGCTGGTATTTCCAGCCCGATGGCACGCTCGCGGCCACGGCGCCGACACCGACCGATGGCGGCGCGACTTTTGAGCTGGATCCGACCGCTGGCGATCGCGGCGTGTTGGGGCCGGGCGGGAACTTGTGGAACGTCAAGCCGGACTGGGCGTGGAAGGCGCCGGATGCAGCGCACGTCGTGGCGTTCACGTCGCCGCCGCTGACCGCGGATCTGGTGATGATGGGCACCGGTAGCGTCGACTTTTGGATCCGCAGCCTCGCCCAGGACGTCACCGACGCCGACCTGGAGGTCAACCTCACGGAAGTGCGGCCCGATGGCCAGGAGCGCTATGTCCAGAGCGGCTGGCTGCGCGCCAGCTACCGCAAGCTGACGGCGGCGTCGACGGATCTGTGGCCGGAACCGTCGATGTTGAAGAACGACATCGTGCCGCTGACGCCCGGGACGTGGCAAAAAGTGCGGGTGGCCATCGCCGGCTTTGGCCATGCGTTCCGCAAAGGCAGCCAGATCCGCATCGCCATCGACACCCCTGGCGATAGCCGTGCGGAGTGGCGGTTTTCGCTGCTGCCGTTTGGCCATCCGGTGAGCTATGACGTCGCGTTTTCAGCGACGTACCCGGGCAGCGTCGCGTTGCCCGTGCTGGGCGGCGCCGCGCTGCCGAGCGGCACCAAGCTGCCGGCGTGCCAGTCGCTGCGCGGCCAGCCGTGCCGGACTTTTGTGGCGACGACGAACGTGCCGGCTGCGCCCTGAGTGGCTTGAGACAGGACTGCCGCGCCAGTTGCCCTGCCGCGCGCGCCCCGAAGCTGGCTCCATGTATTCGCCAGCGGCACCAGTTGCCCTGCCGCGCCCGCCCCGAAGCTGGCTCCATGTGTTCGCCAGCGGCGCCAGTTGCCCTGCCGCGCCCGCCCCCAAGCTGGCTCCATGTATTCGCCAGCGGCGGGCTTGCCGGCGTGCTTGCGAAGAAAGGTCATGAATTGGCCCAACAAAATGCCGCTCGGCCGCCGCCTCGGGCGAGCGCGATCCCGGGTTGAGTTTGCGCCCCCGCGGCGATTTTCCTTGACGTGTGAACACTTACGACCTACCCTGATTTCGCCAGAGCGCATTCGCTCCAGCAAACGGGTTCCGCGGCAGAGTTGCTGCCTTGGACCCACCGCCGTCAGCCGGACCGCCTCGTGCGCCGACCAGCGGCGACCACAGCGACACAAGTGGATGAGCAATCGACTTGACCAGTCGCAGACTTTGTGGCTGCGAGCCACGTGTGAGCCTTGATGTTTTTTCGTGATTTTGACCTGATTGAGCCCCTCCAGCGCGCTGTTGCGGATGTTGGCTACGAGACCCCGACCCCCATCCAAGTCCAAGCCATTCCGCCGGCGCTGGCCGGCCAGGATATCCTCGGCTGTGCGCAGACCGGGACTGGCAAGACCGCGGCGTTCGCGCTGCCGCTGCTGCAGCGGCTGCACCAGGAGCCCAAGCATGCGCCGGGGATCGCCGTGCTGGTGCTGGCGCCGACGCGGGAATTGGCGGCGCAGATTGGCGCTTCCTTCACCGATTACGGCAAGTACACACGGCTGACCAACACCGTCATCTTCGGCGGCGTCGGTCAGGAGCCGCAGGTGCGCGCGGTGCGCCGCGGCGTGGACATCCTGGTGGCGACGCCGGGGCGCCTGCTGGATTTGATGCAGCAGCGCCTCGTCAACCTCAGCACGGTGCGCTATTTGGTGCTGGATGAAGCGGACCGGATGCTCGACATGGGCTTCATCCGCGACGTGCAGAAGATCCTCGCGGCGCTGCCGACCGAGCGCCAGACGCTGTTTTTCTCGGCGACGCTGTCGCACGAGGTGACGCAGCTTTCCAAGTCGATGCTCAAGAACCCGGTGAGCGTGACCGTGACGCCGCCGGCGACGACGGTGGAGCGCATCGACCAGTCGGTGTACTTCGTCGAGCGCGGGGACAAGCGCCTGCTGCTCGAGCAGCTGCTGGAAGATCCGGCGCTGTCGCGCGTCATCGTGTTCTCGCGGACCAAGCACGGCGCCAACAAGGTCGTGCAAGGGCTCGAGCGCGCGCGGGTGCCGTCGGCGGCGATCCACGGCAACAAGTCGCAGAGCGCCCGCACCCGGGCGTTGGACGACTTCAAGACCGGCCACGTCCGCGTGCTCGTCGCCACGGACATCGCGGCGCGCGGCATCGACGTCGATGGCATCACCCACGTCATCAACTACGATTTGCCGAACATCCCCGACAGCTACGTGCACCGCATCGGCCGCACCGCCCGCGCCAGCGCCGACGGCATCGCCATCGCGTTTTGCGAGCTCGAAGAGCGGCCGTTCCTGCGCGACATCGAGAAGCTGATCCGCAAGGCCATCCCGGTGGTCCAGGAGCACGCGTTCCGCTCGATGCACCAGCCGCCGCAGCCGTTTGTGCCGGGCGCGCCGGGCAGCCGCGGTCCGAGCGCGCCGGCCGTGCACCACGTGCAGCCGCGCCAGCACGCCAACCCGCAGCCGCAGCAGCACCGCCCGCCGCAGCAGCGCCACGACCAGCGCCCGCGCCACGATGGCCCGCGGCCGCCGGATCAGCGCCAGAGCCAGGGTCGGCCGCAGCAGCAGCCGCAACAGCAGCAGCCGCGCCAGCCGGAAGCGCCGCGGCAGCAGCGGCCGCCCGAGGACCGCCGCCCGCCGGAGACGCAGCGGGGCGACGCGCCGCCGCGCCGGGATCCGATCGTGCGCGATTGGTATTGACCGCGTGACAGTTCGCTGACAGCTGAACGGCTGCGGGGCGTTAGCCTTGGCCTGCGCTTTGCCGCGCCGGAGCCCCGCATGCCGTCTGCCAGCTTGGACGCGCGCCTCGCCAAGGCGATTGTCCCCGACTATTTCTCCGTGCAGATGCACCTGTTGCACGCGTGTAACCTGACGTGCGCGCACTGCTATGACAGCGCCCACCCGTCGCTCGTGATGCCGCCAACTGCGGAAATCCTGCGGCGGATCGACAACATCTACGCGCTGGGCCACCAGCTGGGCGTCGTGCCGGACATCCACCTGTCGGGCGGCGAGCCGACGCTGCGCCGCGATTTGGTGCAGCTCGTGGCGCACATCGTCCAGACGCACGAGGGCGACGCCCTGCTGTTTACCAACGGCACGCGGCTGTCGCGGGCGCTGGCGCAGCAGCTGTGGGACGCCGGGCTGCGGTTTGTGCAAATCAGCCTGGAAGGTCCGCAGCCGCAGAACGACGCTGTGCGCGGCGACGGCGCGTTCGCCAAGGCGCTGGCGACGCTGCACATGCTGGCGGAGCTGGGCTTTCGCCTGACGGTCAGCATCACCGTGACGGCGCGAAACTTCCCGTCGCTGTTTGATTTTGTCGCCAGCCTGGACGCCCTGGCGCTGCATTTCCACATCCGCGAAGTCTTCGCCGTGGGCGCCGGCGCCGATCTCCAGGCCATCACGCCGCAGCAGCGGCGGCAGCTGGCGGACTGGGCGATTGCCTGGCAGGGCCAGTCAACCGTTGGCGTGGAGGACCCGGTGCACTGCTCGGCCGCGCCGGCGTATGCGCGCACACAGGCGGGCTGCGTGGCCGGGCGCAACCACTTTTGCGTAGACGTCGACGGCGCCGTGTACCCGTGCCGGCCGCTGGGCTACCGCGTTGGCCACATCGACGACCTGCCGGCGATGTGGCACGGCGACGTGATGACGCGCCTGCGCCACCGCCAGCTGAACGGCCAGTGCGGCCAGTGCCAGCTGCGCCACAACTGCGGCGGCTGTCGCGTCCACGCGCTGGCGGCGGGCGACCTGTTTGGCGCCGATACCCGCTGTTTTGCCGCCGAGACCGGGCAGCTGATGACGCCGCTGCAGACGCGGGTTTTCCGCGCCAGCCAGGAGCTCGGCTGGCGGTTGACACAGGCGCGGCGGACGCTGGCGATGCTGCGCGGCAGCGACGACGCGACCCGGCTGTAGCCGCAGCGCTTGCCCTGTCGGCCACGCGTGGCACACTTCCCACGCGCGGCTGGACCGCGCGGAGCCGCCCATGAGCCGTCCTGTCATCCCGTCCATCGAGCGGGCATCCGTGCGCAACTTGCCGACCGCGCCGCCGCCGCTGCGCCGGCTGTTTTGCAACCGCACGCTGAACTTGCGGTCGATCAAGGTCATCGGCTACGACATGGATTACACGCTGATCCATTACCACGCCGATGAGTGGGAAGGCCGCGCCTACGCGCACCTGCGCCAGCGGCTGCTCGCGCAAGGCTGGCCGGTCGAGCACCTGCAGTTCGAGGCTGACCGCGTGCAGCGCGGCCTTGTGATCGACAAACAGCTTGGCAACATCCTGAAAGTCAACCGGTTTGGCTACATCAAGCAGTCCATGCACGGCACGCGGATGCTGACGATGGACGAGCAGCGGCAGATTTACGGCCGCACGCTTGTGGACCTTGCAGACAGCGCGCGCTACGTCTTCCTGAACACGCTTTTCGAAGTCTCGGAAGGCTGCATGTTCGCGCAACTTGTTGAATTGCTGGATGAACGCCGGATTCCCGAGACGCTCGGCTACGAGGCGCTGTACCGCCGCGTGCGGTTCACGCTCGACCGCGCGCACGTCGAGGGCGAGCTGAAGGCCGAAATTCTGGCGACGCCGGACCGCTACGTCGCCGTGGACGAGGAGCTGCCGCTGGCGCTGCTGGACCAGCGCGAGGCCGGCAAAAAGCTTGTGCTCATCACCAATTCCGAGTGGTCGTACACGCAAGCGATGATGACCTACGCCTTCGACCGCTTCTTGCCCGATGGCCAGACCTGGCGCGACCTGTTCGCCTACGTCGTTGTTTCGGCGCGTAAACCGGCGTTTTTCTCGGCGAACGCGCTGATGTTCGAGGTCGTCGACAACACCGGCCTGCTGCGGCTGGCCGAGGGCGACTTGCAAGCCGGCAAGGTCTATTTTGGCGGCAACGCCGATCGCCTTGAGAAAGCGCTGGGCGTCGACGGCGATCAAATCCTGTACGTCGGCGATCACATGCTGGCCGACGTATTGAGTTCGCGCAAGCTGCAGCAATGGCGCACCGCGCTGATCCTCCGCGAGCTCGAGGCGGAGCTGGAAGCGCAGATCAAGTGGCAGCCGCAGCAGGAGCAGATCGACGCGCTGATGGCCGAAAAAGAGGCGCTCGAGTTCCAGTTTTCGCAGCTCAGAGCGCAGCGGCAACGGCAGCGGCTGGGCTACGGGCCGATCCTGACGACGGTGGCGGCGACGACGGAGGCGATGAACGATCTGCGCGATCGGATGATTGCGCTGGACGCCAAAGTGGCGCCGCTGGTGGCGCAGGCGGGGCAAATTCACAACCGCCATTGGGGGCTGTTGATGCGCACCGGCAACGACAAAAGCCTGCTGGCAAGGCAGATTGAGCACCACGCGGACATCTACACGTCGCGGGTCTCGAACTTCCTCTACGAGACGCCGTTTGTCTTCCTGCGCAGCCTACGCGGTACGTTGCCTCATGACCCTGGATAGCCGCCGCCGCTGGACATTCCAGTCGAAATGTGAAGTTATGTAGCTCGACGGCGGCGCAACAGGCAGGGACTGGTTGCGGCGCCCCGCGAGATTTGCCACTTTCCGAGTCACAGTGCGCGCAATGGCGCCACAACCGCAATCGTGCAGTCCCTCCCCCTCGGCCACTTCGCGCCGCCCCTGGCAAGCCCATGTCCAAAACCAAGTCCCACCCGGAGCTGGCGCCGTTGCTGCCAAGCCGACGTGCTTTCCTGCGCAGCACCTGCTCCGCCGCCAGCATCGCCGCCATCTTGTCCGCCTGCAACGCGCAGTGGCCGGGTGAGTTCACCTCGGTCGTCATCACGCCCAGCGGCTCGACCTTCACTTTCGACGTCAACACCGCCGCGTACGCCGCGCTGGCGACGGTCGGCGGCATGGTCGGCGTGGACGCCGGCTCGACCCAGTTGCTGCTGATCCGCAGCGCCCAGGACACTGTCGAGGCGTTTGCCCGCAGCTGTCCACACGCCGGCGCCGACCTCGCGCCGGACCAGTATGGCGCCTACGACGCCGCGACGAGCACGCTGACCTGCAAGCTGCACAACTCCAAGTTCGACGCCACCGGCGCCTGCACGTCCGGACCGGCCACCGGCAAGACGCTCAAGAGCTACCCCGTCAGCTTCGACGCCACCAAGGGCACCGGCGCGGTCACGCTCGGCGGCGGCGTCGACTTTGACATCGCGCAGCCGCAGTTCACGGCGCTCGCCACCGTCGGCGGCATCATCGGCGTTGACTCGGGCTCGACCCAGCTCTTGCTCATCCGCAGCGCCACCGACAAAGTCGAGGCGTTTTCGCGCATGTGCCCGCACGCCGGCGCCGACCTCGCGCCCGATCAGTACGGCGGCTACGACGCGGCCACAAGCACGCTGACTTGCAAGCTGCACTACTCCAAGTTTGATGCCACCGGCGCCTGCACGTCCGGTCCTGCCAAGGGCAAGTCGCTCAAGGTCTACACGGTCACGTTTGACGCGACGACGGGCAAAGGCACGGTAGCAATCTAATGGCGACGGGAGGAAAGATGTTCAAGCGCCTCTTGCAGTCGCTGTTTGTAGTGTCGTTGGCGCTCGTCGCCCTGCCGGCGCAGGCTTTGCCGCGGTACACGCTGGAGGCCGGCTCGCGCTGCTCCAACTGCCACGTCAACCCGCAAGGCGGCGGCCTGCGTTCCAACTCCGGTTGGTACATGATGAATACCACGTCGGCAGGCATGGTCACATGGGACAAGCTGGGCCTGACGAGCGTCCACAACGCGGAGAGCAACACGTTTTTTGACGGCAAGCTGACGCTCGGCGGCGACTTGCGCGTGCAGGAAGCGCGGATGGGCCACCCGACGGTGGACGCGCCCGGGCTGCCGGATCGCATGTGGGTGCCGATGCAGATGACGCCGGCGGCGGACCTGAAGATCGCCAAGACGGTGTCCGTGACCGCGAGCGTCAACCTCGCGGGAATTTATTATCAGTCGGTGATGGGATCCTCCATCTACCCTGGCCAGTCGAATTTTGACGGCTGGATTCGCTGGACCCCGGAGCGCTCTGCGCCGCCAGCGGTGGCGGAAGCTGCACCGGCTGCGGCGGCAGGTGCGGCGGCTGCCGATGACTTTGACGCGCCGGCAGTCGAGGAGCCCAAAGCCCCAGAGCCGCCGACTGGTCTGCCGAGCGTGCGCGTCGGTATGCTGGAACCGAGCTTTGGCATCCGCCACGACGACCACACGCTGCTGATCCACGGCCGCGCCGACAACCTCAAGTCGCCGGTGCTGCCGGCGTTCTACAATGACGTCGGCGGCGAGGTGAACTGGGAAGGCGTGCACTGGCTGTCGATTGACGCCGGCGCCTTTTGGCCGCGCAACTTCAGCGAAGCGCGCTTTGGCGTGTCGCCGACCGGCGTTGCGGCGCAGAACAAGACGGACGCCATGACGCGGCCGCTTGGCAGCGCGCGCGTCACGTTCTGGCCGCGCATCGACAGCGCCGGCGTCAACTTCTGGGCGGGCGGCTCGGCGATGTACACGCCCGGTTTCCGGATTGAAGGCGCGCACTTCGGCGTCGGCAAAACCTACTGGGGCTCGCTATTCGCCGAGGCAACGCAGTCGCGCGACGACATGCTCGGCGTCAGCCGCTACGCGTGGATGGTCCAGGCGGACTACCCGATCAAGCCTTGGCTGACGCTGGAAGGCCGGTATGAGTCGTCGCACTCGACTTCGGACGCGACCGTCATCGCCACGCCGAAGACGACTGACATCCAGTCGGTGGTGGCCGGCATCCAGTGGATGCCGTTCCCGATGATTGAATTGCGCCCTGAATACCGGTACATGAACACGTCCGCTTACACCATGGCGTATTACGCCTTGCAGATCCACCTGTACTACTGACCGCCGTCCCTGCGGGCGATGAATCAAGCTCATCGGTCCGTCGTTCTTTTCACAACGGGGCTGCCATGCCCCAACGCCCAAGGAGAGTGCCATGCAGAACCGCTTCCTCATCTCGATCGCCACCGTTGTCGCCACGCTGACCGCCCTGCCCGCGTTCGCTGACTCGCCGTTCACCGGCAAGACCGGCCCGCTGAAGTTCGAGGTCGACTCGGCCAAGTCCTCGTTCGTCTTCAACGCCGACACCGCGGCGGAGAAGGTCGGCGGCGTCGCCAAGGGCATCACCGGCTCGTTCGCCATCGCCGACGCGGCCGCGCCGGAAGGCACCACCGGCAGCATCAGCGTCCCCGTCGCCAAGATGGAGACCGGCAACGCCACGCGCGACGAGCACATGCACAGCGCCGAGTGGCTGAACGCCGCCGGTCACCCGACCATCACGTTTGACATCGCCAAGGTCACTGACTTGAAGGTCAGCGGCACCACCGCGACCGGCAAGGCCCACGGCAAGTTCACGCTGAACGGCATCGCCAAGGAAATCAGCGCGCCGGTCGAGATCAAGTACTCGGCGGAGAAGAACATGATCAAGGTCACCGCCGATCTGAAGGTCCCGCTGCTGGAACACGGCGTCAAGGGCAAGGGCGGCGCGGTCGGCGACAAGGTCAACGCCATCGTCAACGTCAAATGCACGCTGTTCGGCACCGCCAAGTAAGCGCGCCGCCGTTTCACAACCCGCCCATTCTTTGCCCAAGGAGCCACCATGGCCGACGCCTCCAGCCCGCTCAAGCGCGTCCTCGCGATCCTCGTCGTCGCTGACGTCCTCATCTTCGGCACCTGGTTCGCCCTCTGGTCCCAGGTCCCGGCGCCCGCCCGCAGCTGGTTCTACCAGACAAGCTACTACGCCGAGTCCGGTGAAAAAGATGAGTTTGGCGACGCCAAGCCCGCGGAAGAAGTCAAAAAGTTCACGCCGGGTCTCATCGACATGGCGCTGCCTGCGTCCTTTGCCGTGACCGGCGCGGCCGTCGGCTGGCTGCTGCTGGCGCGGCGCAAGGCCAAGCAAGCCGGCTGATTTCGGTTGCGGGCCATGCCGCCGTTGGGTCATCCTCGGCGGCATGGCCCGACGCATCGACAGCCCCGGCCGCGACGTCCACACCGGCCGCGGCGCCGTCAGCAACCCCGCTGGCCGCTTTGAAGCCACGCAGTCCGTGGCCTTCGACGACGGCTGGGGCACGCTCGACGACGCCGACGCCAAGCCGCGCACAATCGTCACCGCCGAACAGGCGCGCAGCATCGTCAGCTACAACGACTCGCCGGACATCCCGTTCGACCGCTCGCTCAACCCGTACCGCGGCTGCGAGCACGGCTGCAGCTACTGCTACGCGCGGCCGTCGCACGGCTACCTCGGCCTTTCCGCCGGCCTGGACTTCGAGACGCGGCTTTTCGCCAAGGTCAACGCCGCCGAGCTGCTGCGCCACGAGCTGGCGCGCAAGGCGTACAAGCCGGCAAGAATCGTCATCGGCGTAAACACGGACGCGTACCAGCCGGCCGAGCGCGAGTGGCAGCTGACCCGCCAAGTGCTTGAAGTGCTTGTGCAATGTGGCCATCCGGCCGGCGTGATCACCAAGTCGGCG
Organism: uncultured Myxococcales bacterium; assembly: GCA_903869075.1. Lineage (GTDB taxonomy): Bacteria > Myxococcota_A > UBA9042 > UBA9042 > UBA9042 > CAIYBN01. The sequence continues at coordinate 9,513 of CAIPXZ010000275.1, forward strand.
CTCGTGCTGCGCGACGTCGACCTGTGGGCGGACCTGGCTCGGCGCAACCTGGCGGCGGTGCACGTGACACTGACGACGCTCGACCGGGCGCTGGCGCGCAAGCTGGAGCCGCGCGCGCCGACGCCGGAGCGGCGGCTGGAGGCGATCGCCGGGCTGGCGCAGGCGGGCGTGCCGGTGTGCGTGATGGCGTCGCCGCTGATTCCCGGGCTGAACGATCACGAGCTGGAGGCGATTTTGCAGCGCGCCGCCGAGGCCGGTGCGACCCAGGCGAGCTACACGCTGCTCCGGCTGCCGCACGAGGTCCGCGACCTGTTCACGCAGTGGCTGGAGGTCCACGCGCCGGGCAAGGCGAACCACGTGCTGCAGCTCGTCGCCGATACCCGTGCGGGTCCGGAGCGCAACGGCGATTTTGGCGTGCGCATGCGCGGCCAGGGCGCGTACGCGCAGCTCATGGCGCTGCGTTTTGCCAACGCGATCAAGCGGCTGGGGCTGCGCCGCGACGAGCTGCCGGTGGAGCTGTCGCACTTTCGCCCGCCGCCATCGGCGGCCAAAGGCCAGCTGCGGCTGTTTTGACGGCGGCAACATTTCTTCGCGCCGCCGTGGTTGCATCCGGCCGCGGCTTCTGCCACCTTCCCGCCGCCCCGGACACGCATCCGGCGGGAGGTTCACCATGCAGCTGCAAAACGCCATCGTCCTCGTCACTGGCGGCGCTTCCGGTCTCGGTCGCGCCACCGCCACGCGCTTCGCCAAAGCCGGCGCGCACGTCGTCATTGCCGATTTGGCCTCCAGCCCGGGCGTCGCCGTCGCCGCCGAGCTCGGCAAAAACGTCATCTTTTCACCGACCGACGTGACGAGCGAAGCCGACGTCCTCGCCGCGCTCGCCGCCGCTGAGGCGAATTTTGGCAAGCCGGTCAACGTCGCGATCAACTGCGCCGGCATCGCCGTCGCGCAGCGCACGATCTCCAAGAAAGGCCCGCATGATCTCGCAGCCTTCCAGCGCGTGCTGAACGTGAACGTCGCCGGCACCTTCAACGTCATCCGCTTGGTCGCCGCGCGCCTCTCCGAGACCGAAGCCGGCGTCGACGGCGAGCGCGGCGTCATCGTCGACACCGCCAGCGTCGCGGCTTTTGACGGCCAGATCGGCCAGGCTGCCTACGCCGCGTCCAAGGGCGCGATCGCCGCCATGACCCTGCCGATCGCCCGGGACCTCTCGGGCTTCGGCATCCGCATCTGCACCATCGCGCCAGGCTTGTTCAAGACGCCGATGCTCGCCGGACTGCCGGAGCAGGTGCAAAACGAGCTGTCCAAGACCGTGCCGTTCCCGGCGCGCCTCGGCGACCCGGACGAGTACGCGTTTTTGGCGCAGCACATCGTCGAGAACCCGATGCTCAATGGCGAAGTCATTCGCCTCGACGGCGCGCTGCGTATGGCGCCGAAATAGCCGACCGCGATCGGCGGCGCTTGGATGCACCGTTTGGCCGCCGGTTGCGCGACGCGAAAAGCCGCAAAAAGAAAAAGCTTCCCAAGCCCGGGAGCTTGTGCTATTTTTGTAGCACCTTCGGAACAAACTGGTTGTTGCGGGGGAGACAAGACGGGCGCAAGCCTGCCAGCGACGTCCGCACGCGCGGATGCCGCCAGCAGGGGCAAGCCCCGGCGAGAGTGGGCACATGCCCCGGTAAGAGAGAAGATTCGATGGGTAAGAAACTGTTTGTGGGCGGCTTGAGTTGGAATACGGAAGACGCGTCCTTGCGCGCGGCGTTTGAGCAGTACGGTGCGGTCGCGGACGCGAAGGTCATCAAGGATCGGGAGACGGGCCGCTCGCGCGGATTCGGTTTCGTGACCATGTCGAATGACGCTGAGGCCACCACGGCCATCACCTCGATGGACGGCAAGGCCATTGACGGTCGCACGGTCAAGGTCAGCGAGGCGCTCGAGCGCGCTCCGCGTCCGGGCGGCGGCGGCGGCGATCGCGGCGGCTTCGGCGGCGGCGGTGAGCGCAGCGGCGGCGGCGGCTACGGCGGCGAGCGCAGCGGCGGCGG
>CAIPXZ010000276.1 GCA_903869075.1 uncultured Myxococcales bacterium
CCAGTGCGCGCATTCTTGGTCACTTCCTGCACGTCTTCCATGGCGCCGTCGACGCGGTTCAACACGTTGATCACCTTCTGGTGACCGGCGTCGCCGAGCAGCACCTCGGTCGTCGGGTTGTCGCGCAGCTTCTCGGACAGCGTCCGCAGGTTCTTGGCGATCGCCTTTGTATCCTTCAGCACCGGATCCGCGGCGACATCGACCTTTTCCGTAATCGATTCAGCATGTTTCAGCGTCGCCTTGAGCTGCTTGCCGTCGCCCACGGCGCCTTCGACGGCGTCGATCATCTTCTCGATCTTGTCGCTCGTGCGGTCCAGTCGCTCGATGATGCGCTTGACCTCGTCGCGGTTGTCGACAATCAGCTTGTCGGCGTCCTGCACGGTCTTTTTCGCTTCCAGCACCGTCTCGTCGGTGTGGACGAGGACGTTGTGCACAACATCTTCATTTTTCTCGAGAATCCGCGTAATCGAACCCGCGACCTTGGTCAGCTGCCGGCCGAGAATTTCCATCCGCAGCGGCGGCTCGCCGAGCGTGACGGCGCCAGCGCGCAGGAAGGGCTGCTCGTAAGTGCCCGGATCAACTTCAATATATTTCTCGCCGAGGATGCCCTGCGTCGAGATGAAGAACTCGGCGTCCTTGTGCAGCGTCGCGCCCTTGACCGGGTCGAGGTTCAGCGTCACGCGGACGATCACGCGGCGGCCCGAGGCGGGGTCTTTTTTGCCGCCCCAGTACTCGATGGCCTTCACTTTGCCGGCATTGACGCCGGCGATCTTCACCGGCGCGCCGGGCTTGATGTCGCTGGCAGTCTCGTAATCGACGTTGACGGTGAAGCCGCCGGAGCCGCCCATGTCCCCGAGGACAAAGATGAATCCGACGAGCAGCGCGCAGCACACGAGCACCAGCGCGCCGACCTTGACCTCGATGGACTTCTCTTTCACGCGGCTCCTGACGACAACTCGGGCGTACGGTCTACAACACCATCGGACCTTCGGCAAGTCCACGGATGAACTGCTGAACAATCGGATCGTCGACCTCGCGGAACGTCTTGGGCGTGCCGTCGAGGCGAATTTCCCCTTGATAAATCATGGCGATACGGTCGGCCACGGTGAAGATCGACCGCAGATCGTGGCTGACGACGATCGAGGTCACGCCCTGCTCGTCGCTCAGCTGGCGGATGAGCTGGTCGACGTTCGCCGCCGCCAGCGGGTCCAGCCCCGTCGTCGGCTCGTCAAAAATCACGAACTCCGGCGACAGCGTCAGCGCCCGGGCGATGGCCACGCGTTTGCGCAAGCCGTCGCCGATGTCCGACGGAAATTTCTCCGCCATGTGGTCCATCTGCACGCGTTTGAGGAATTCCATGGCCAGCGCCCGACACGCCGCGCCCTCCATGCCTTTGTGCTTGCGCAGCGGCAGCATGACGTTCTCCACCAGCGACATCGAGTCAAAAAGCGTCGAATGCTGGAACACCATCGCGCAGCGCATGCGTACGGGATAAAAGGCCTTTTCCTCGAGGTTGGTGATGTCCTGGCCGTCGAGGATGACCTGGCCGCCGTCGGGGCGCATGAGCCCGACCAAGTGCTTGACCAACACGGACTTGCCGGCGCCGGAGATGCCGACGATGAACAGGATCTGCCCGGACTCGACCGTCAGCGAGACGTTGCGCAGGACGTGCTTGCTGCCGAAGGACTTGTAGATGTTGCGGAATTCGATCATGGAGCGCGAGGGACCTGGCTGGTGCGCGGACGGGGAGCGAGCGCGGATCAAGGTTTTTTGGTTTCGGAACGCTCACGTCTAACAGTACGCGCGCTGGGACGGACGGCGCCGTGCTTCAAACGGCTCAGGGCGCACTCTGCGCGCTTACGCTTGCCCGGGCGCTTGACCCGCGGCGCTTCGCGTGACACGAAGGGCTGCGGACCGGAGGCCGTAGCATGACGCAAGAACCGAAACGCATCAATCATCTGGGCATCGCCGTGAAATCGCTGGAAGAAGGCCTGGCGGTGTGGCGCGACGGGCTGGGGCTGAAGGTGGCGAAGTACGTCGAGATGCCGGAAAAAGGCTTGAAGATCGCGGTCTTGCCTTGCGGCGAGACGATGATCGAGCTGCTGGCGCCGCTGGGCGACAACAGCGAGATCCAGGCGTTCCTCGACAAGCGCGGCGGCGGGCTGCACCACGTGTGCCTGGAAGTCGCGGACATCGTGCAGGCGACCGCGCACGCGAGCGCGCACGGGTTGGCGCTGCTGGGCCAGGCGCCGACGATCGGCGCGGAAGGGCTGCCGGTGCGGTTTGCCCACCCGAAGTCGACTGCGGGGGCGCTTGTGGAGTGGCTGGAAACGGCCCCGCGCGACGACGGAGCGCGCGATTAGCTGACGGGCCTCGGGCCGCATCCCGCCCTCGCACCGGGTGGGCACCCTCGTATTCGCGGCTCGACGATATTTGCCGCGCGTCGCCGCAAAATGTCACACAAAACGGGCCCGCGGCTCGCTCAGTGACACCCCGTCCCGGCCGAAAAACACTTGCCAGCGCCGCACTCGCACTTCTGGATGTCCTTCAGGTACGCCGGCGCGCAGCTGCAGCCGCCAACGCCGCAGGTGTCGGGAAAGTCGCTGGACGCCGAGCAGCACTTCGCCGTGACCACGCTGCCGCCGGTGCTCGTGCAGAGCGTGACGTGCGGGTCGGCGCTGCCGTCGGCTTGCGGACCGGTGTCGGTGGGGCCGGTGTCGGTCGGTCCGGCGTCGGGGGCGCAGGGCAGCGAGCACGGCCCGCCGCACTTGGAGCCGTTGCACTGGTCGCCGTAGAACATCCCGTAACCTTTTGGACAAGTCCACGTGCCGGCGCTGCACGTCAGGTTGGCGGCGACGTCGCCGGCGCAGCAGCACGCGCCGCCCTGGTCGCTGGGGCAACCGCCGGTGTCGGCGGTGTCGGGGACGTCGGGCGGCGGTGGTACGTCTGTGACGTCTGTGCTTCCGCACGGTAAGGCCGCCTCTTGGGAGGAGCCCATCGGGCACACGAAAGTGCCGTTGATGCACCCGGCTTGGACGGGCATGTGCGTGAAGTCGGCGCAGCACAGGGGTTCGACGGCGCCGGTGCACGGCATGGTCGCGTCGCTGCCGTCGCTGACGGCGTCGCTGTCGTCAACCTGCACGTCGCCCGGCTGCACGTCGGCGGTCACGCCGCTGCTGTTGCTTGAATTGCCGCAGGCAGTGCCCAAAATCGCCACACAAATCAAGATCTTGTTCATCGCCAAACCTCCGTCGCCGTCACGTCGCCCGCAGGCACTCCGCCGGGCTCAGCTTGCTCGCCCGCGCCGCCGGTCCCACGCCGGCCAGCGCCGTACCAAGAAAGGCGATCGCCACCGTGACCGCAACTGACAGCGCGTCGACGTCCGGGTGCATCGTCGCCGGCACGTCCGCGCCCGGCGGCCGGAAAGTCACGCCGTGGGTGAACAAAACGTGGACGATCGCCAGCCCCAGCACCATGCCCAGCAGTGTCCCCAGCGCGCCCAGCACGCTCGCCTCCACAAGCAGCAACCGGCCGATCGCCTCGCGCTTCATGCCCAGCGCCAGCATCGTGCCGATCTCGCGCGTCCGTTCCAGCACGCTCATCAGCATCGTATTTGCCACCGCCGTCACAAGCAGCAGCATCAGCACGCCGACGACGACCTTCAGCACCGACCGCAGCAGCAGCCGCACCGAGCGGATCTGCGGCAGCAAGTCCAGCCACGCCACGACCTGGTAGTCCGGCCCCAGCGTCGCCTGCAGCCGATCGCGCACCTCGTCCGCCTGGTCGTCGCGCTCTACGCCCACCGCGTACTCGGTCACCCGCCCCGGCATCTGCAGCAGCGTCTGCGCGTGGCTCAGCGTGGTAATCACCAGCCGCCGCGCGTCGATCTCGGTCGCCGCCGGGATTTTGCCAATCATTTTGACGTCCAGCAGGTTCGGCTGGCCGCTCACACCCGACGCCAGCAGCTGCAGCTCATCGCCGTCTTTCGCGCGCAGGCCATCGGCCAGCCGTAGCCCCAGCACCGCCACGCCCACGTCGTCCTTTGTCACGGGCCGGCCGATTTCATTGGCATACCGCGCCGGACACACAGCGCCTTCGCGCGCCGGGTCCACCGCCGAGACAAGCGCCAGCGTGCTCTGGTTGCCGTTGCCGATCGTCGCCTCAAAGCTCAGCCGCGGCGCCACTGCGCGCACGCCCGCGACCTTGCCGATGCGCGCCATCAGCGCCTCATCCAGGGGCAGCGTGAACTTCAGCGCGTCCTGATCCGCCGTCAGGTGCCCTGCCCGGTGCACCTGAACCGCGCCCGTGCGGCCCTGCACGACGATGCCGCCCAGCAGCGAGAAAATGCCCGCGACGAACGCCTGCAACACAAGCGCCGCCGCCACGCCGAGCATCAGCCCCAGCAGCGTCACGCCCGTGCGCCGGCCATTGCGCGTCAGGTTGCGGGCAGCCAGCGTGAAAGTTCGCCAAAGTACGGTCAAATCAGGCCCCCGCGTTCATTGGTTCGCCAGCGCTTCCACCGGCCGCAGCTTGGCCGCCCGCAGCGCCGGCAGGATCGACGCCGCCAGCGCGCCCAGCACCACGACCGAAATCACGACTTCGATGTCCCGCGCCAGCACCACCGGGTGGATGTGCAGCACGCCGCCACCCGGCGCCTGGAAGTGCACGTCGGCTTTCTCGAGGATCGCCAGCACGCCAAACGCCGCCAGCAGCCCCGGCACCGCCGCAGCGAGGTTGATGACCGCCGCCTCCATCACAAACAGCAGCACGATCGCCTGCCGCCGCATCCCCAGCGCCATCATCACGCCGATCTCGCGCGTCCGCTCCAGCACGCTCATCAGCATCGTGTTGATGACGCCGACGAGCGCCACCACCAGCAGGATCGCCGTGATAAGCTTGAGGATTTCATCCTGCAGCGCCGTCGCATCCGCCACCGGCCGCGCCAGCTCCGGCCAGGTCGACACCTCGAAACCCTTGCCCAGCGTCGCCAGCAGCGCCGTCCGCGTCTCCTCAAGCTGGGTCAGATCGTCCACCGCCACGGCGATCTCGGTCGCGCGCCCCGGCATCCGCAGCAGCTCCTGGGCGTGCGCCAGCGCCATCAGCCCCAGCCGCGTCTCCAGCCCGGGCGAGCGCGGCAGACCGTTCAGGCCGATCAGCCGCGTGTCCACGGCGTTCAGGCTGCCGTCGTGATCGTTGGTCAGCACCGCCACGCGCCCGACATCGCCGGGCTGGACCTTCGCGCCGATGCGCCGCGCCAGCTCCGCCGACAGCACCAAGCCGTCGGGATGCTTGGGCCCCGGCAGCGCGCCATCGGACAGGCGCTCGTAGCGCAGCGGGCAGACTTTCACGTCGCGCGCGGGGTCAAACGCCGTAATCATCGCAAACGTCGTCGTGTCGCCTGTGGAGACCATCGCGCCAAAGCCGATGCGCGGCGCCACCGCCTTGACGTTGGCCACGCGCTCCAGCTTGGCCAGCAGCGCGTCGTCGTACGCCAG
>CAIPXZ010000277.1 GCA_903869075.1 uncultured Myxococcales bacterium
CGGCTCGGCCAAAATGTGGCAGCCCAAGGGCGAATGGTGCATCACGCCGTGCTACGTCAACCCAACTTTTGCGGCCACGACCGGCGGCGCCACGCCGACCAACTGCAAGAACCTCCCGTAACGGCGCGGGCGCCTGCCGCCGCACGGCCGAGGCCAAGCTCCGCGCCCGGGCAACTGCTGAGAACCGATGAACGTGCGCTGCAACCTGAGCTTTCGATCGAGCGTGCTGCTGGCCAGCGCCGTGATGGCCGTCGCCTGCGGCGGCAAGTCCAGCGGCGGCGCTGACGCCAGCATCGGCCCCAGCAACAACTGCCCCGCCGCGACGGGCAGCTTGAGCGCGGACCGCGTCGGCCAATTCGCCGCCGCGCTCGCGTCCAGCTCCAAGCAGATCAAGTCCGACGACACCGTGGCGGTGGCGACCACCACGACGTCGAACAGCGACATCGTGCTCAGCAACATCGCCGGCGGCGTCAGCGCGCTGGAAATTGCCATTGACTCCGTGAAGTTTGATTACGCCTTGCCCGTCGGCGGCAAGGACGCGGCAACGCCCGCTTTCGCGTGCGAGGCGGACGACGGCACCGGCGCGGGCGTGCCCAACTGGGTGCCGTGCCAAAACGTCGCCTGGCCGACGCTGATCCCCAACGACCCGAGCTTTGACGAGACGTGCGCCAGCGCCAAACACGCAACATCACTGACGATTCGCATTGTTTACCACAAGCCGACGGACAACGGCCAGCGCAACGCGACGCTGACGATCAACCACATCGACACAGTGACGCAGCCGGGCCAGCAGGCCAAGGTGACGCCGTTTGTAGTCAAGCTGAGCGCCAAAGTGGGCTCGCCGAAGATCGCTGTCGACCCCATGGACCTCAACTTTGGCACCGTGCCGTTGAACCAGGACGCGACGCGCACCGTCACAATCAGCAACGTGGGCGATGGCGACCTGACGATCTCGTCGCTGACGCTGGCGGCGGTGGCGCCGACGTTCTTCAGCCTGCAGACCGACACCGGCGAGAAATTCGACGGCAAAGCGACGATGCAGACGCTGCCGACGCCGTGGGTGCTGCAGCCGGGCGCGGCGAAGTCGCTGGTCGTGACGTTCCACGGCTTGGACTCGGTCGGTCACGGCGCGAACTTGGTTTTTGCCTCGAACGACGGCCAGTCGCCGCAGACGAACGTGACGCTGGAGGCCAACCAGACGGTGGCGTGCATCACGATGGTGCCCGACAAGGTGCTGAACTGGGGCGCGGTGCTCGTCGGCCAGGCGGCGGTCAAGACGGTGAAGCTGACGAACTGCGGCACCGAGGATCTGCTGCTGAACAACTTTGCCCTCGCCAATGACACCGACACGGCGTATGTGATGGATCCGGCGACGATTTTGCTGGGGCCGGCGCCGGCCGGACCGCTGCCGATCACCGTCAAAAAGAACCAGTCCGTGACCGTGCCGATCACCTGCACGCCGCCGGCGGCGCAGACCGACGCGTTCAAGGCGAACCTGACGTTCACCGACAACACGCTGACGCCGCAGAAGTCGATCGAGCTGGACTGCACCGGCGTGTCGGCGGCGTGCGCGACGCCGATCATCGACTGCCTGGAGGGCGAGGAAGTGCCGCCGCAGTCGGTGATTCACCTGGACGGTAGCGGCTCGCTGGCGCCACCGGGCAAGACGCTGACGTACAAGTGGACGGTGAAGAAGCAGCCCAAGGGCGCGGTTGGTTACAGCTTTTCGCCGTCGGACACGGCGTCCAAGGTGTCGTACGGCACCTCGACGACGACGCCGAACGGCGCGCAGATCCAGCTGAACGTCGTCGGCGAATACACTTTTGAGCTGACGGTCAAGGACAGCGACGGCAAAGATGGCTGCGGTCCGGTCGACTTCACGGTGCTTGTCAAGCCCGACGCCGGGCTGCACGTCGAGCTGCTCTGGGACACGCCGCTGGACACCAACAAGACCGACAACGACGGCTCGGATCTGGACCTGCATTTTGCGCATCCGGACGCCGAGAAGGCCAACATCTGCACGAATCCGCTGAAGATGTGCGGCACCAAGGCGTGCGCCTGCCAGGTCGATGGCGACGCGGATGGCACGCCGGATCCGTGGTTCAACAACCCGTTTGACTGCTTCTGGTACAACCCGCAGCCGTTCTGGGGCAACGCCCAGCTGCCGGACGACGACCCGTTCCTCGCGCTGGATGATACCGACGGTTGGGGTCCGGAGAACTTGAACATGGCGGCGCCGGAGAGCGTCCAATACCGCGTCGGCGTTCACTATTGGGACGCGCACGGCTATGGCGACTCGACAGCGACGGTCAACATTTACATCGACGGCGCGCTGGTCAACACGTTTGTCCAGCTGCTGCACGAGTGCGACCTCTGGTGGGTCAAGCGCATCGATTATGCCAACAAGGTGCTCACCGATTTCCCCAACGCGGGCGCCAACGGTAAAGTGACTCCGGCGTACAAGCCGTCCAGCTTTGGCGCCTCGCCGCCGCCGAATTGTCAGTAGGCCCGGCGGTCCGTCGTCCGGGTGATAGCGCGTGGTCTTGGGGGTTCAGCATGAACAAGTGGCAAGTTTTGGCGGTGGCGTGTGCGCTCGCGCTCGTGGCATCGGCGTGCGGGTCGGACAGTGCGGCGACGGACGCGTCGGGAACGTGCAATCAAAACGACCAGTTGGACCGCACCGGCAAGCTCGATCTGCGCGATCCGCAAAAGCTGGACGCCAAGGCGACGCCGTACCTGCTGGACGTCTCGGCGCTGACCGCGGGCAAGACAAAGGATCTGCAGTTCACGCTGGCGAACGCCGCCGACCCGACGCTCGCCAAGCCGATCAGCATCACCGGCGTGGACGTTGTCGAGACCGATGACACCGGCGCGACCGTGACTTCCAAGCAGTTTCAATGCCTTGGACCGGATGGCCAGGACTGCGCGATCGCGGCGTTCCCGGTGCTGGTGCCGCAGGGCTTTGACGCCGCCTGCACGCCCTCGGGCGGCGTGCAGATCGCCCAGCCGCTGACGATTCGCTACACGCGTCCGCCGTCGGCCAAGGCGCGGCATCTGAAGCTGTCCTTGCACTTGACCGGTGATGTGACGTACGCGAACGCGACGCGGGATATCTACGTCGACACCTCGTTTGGCACGCCGACGCTTTCGTGCACGCCATCGCCGGTGGACTTTGGCATCGTCGCGGAAGGCGCGGCGCCGCAGCCGCTGCCGCTGAACTGCAACAACGTCGGCACGGCGCAACTGCTGATTTATGAAATCGATCTGACCGGAACTTGGTACGGCTCGGTGGCGTTTGCCAGCCAGACGCTCGTGGTCGGCACCCCGCAGAAATTCCCGCAGGGGCTGGCGGTGGAAGCCGGCGCAAGCCTTGTGCTGATGGTGTCGCTGGACGCCGACAAGGCGACGCTCAAGCAGGGCGCGACGCTGTTGATCACCAGCAACGATCCAGCGGCGGCGACGACGAAGGTGACGATCACGGCCAATTCGACGGGACCGTGTTTGCAGCTGGCGCCGACGGCGGTCGACCTCGGGTCGGTGGGCTTGGGGCAAAAAGGCACGCAGCAGGTGACGCTGACCAACTGCGGGCTGGACCCGATCAACGTGACGGGCACGGCGCTGCAGGCCAACGCCAGCCCGGGTCTGGCGGTGTCGGCGCCGGGCGGGCTGTGCGGCACGGTGCTGCCGTCGACCGCCGCGCCGTGGGTGCTGCAGCCTAAGGGATCGTGCCAGGTGCAGGTCGAGTACGCGCCGCCGGGCGCCGGTGTGACGGCGACGGGGATGTTGCAGGTCGATAGCGACGCGGGGACGAAGACCGTGCCGGTGACGGCGAAAGGCGTGGCGGTGAGCTGTGGCTCGGCGTGCTTTACGATGAAGGTGAACAACCAGCTGATCGGCAACAGCACGGTGCCGAAGTCGTCGATCGAGCTGGATGGCTCGTGCTCGACGGCGGCGCCGGGGCAGACGGTCGGGTCGTGGACGTGGACGCTGGCGGCACAGCCGCAGGGATCGTACGCGTCGTTCACGCCGGCCAAAACCGGTAAGGTCGTGCATTTGCAGACAAATGTCGCGGGGACGTACACGATCCAGCTCGATACCGTGGACAGCGCCGGCGCGCCGGGCTGCCAGGCGAAGGTCGTCAACCTCGTCGTGGTGCCCGATGACAAGCTGCACGTGGAGCTGACGTGGACGACGGCGGGCGACAAGGATCCGACGGACACGTTGGGGACGGACATGGATCTGCACTTGGCGCATCCCAACGCGATCAAGGCCAACATGCCGGATTCAGACAAGAATGGCGTGCCGGACCCGTGGGCGAACTTGTGCGACTGCTTCGTCAACAACCCGATCACAAACTGGGGCGCTGATCCGAGCGTTAACAGCGCCATCAATGATCTGGATGACACCGACGGTTGGGGTCCGGAGAACACGAGCATCAACACACCGGAGACGGGCCTCACCTACGCCGTTGGCGTGCGCTACTGGTTCGACAAGCCGACCGATGCCAAGACCGGCAAGATCCCGATCGATCCGGCGACCGGCAAGCAATACGGCAGCATGGGGCCGTCCGTGCCGCGCGTGCGCGTGTACCTGGACGCGAACGCGACGCCGGCGTACGACGTGACCGGGCCGTCGATGGTGGTGGGCGACATGTGGTGCGTGACGGAAGTCACCTGGCACAAGAATGCCTTCGCTCCGTGCAAGGGCGCGGACGCCAAGGGCGTTTTGCTGACCCCGTACTATCCGGCCTATCCGCAGGTCCTGGCGCCTTGCAACTGAGAGCGGCAACGGCTGTCTGAAGAATCCGCAGGTCCAATTGCACTAAGCTCTTGACCACGCATGGGAAGTCGGCTAGATTCCGCCGCGCTGTCGCACCCCGCATTGGTCGCGGTGGCTTGCGCTCCGAACCAGTTTTCTCACCCAGGCCTGTGCCAGGCCGCTCGCGAATAGGTCACTCCATTGCCAAAAGACAGCGCTGGTGTTCTACGCAGAATTGCGTGGACAGCAGCCTTGGAAAGAACGCTCTGAGGAAAGCCTATTTGCCGCGCGGCCCTGTCGTCAAAAGCACGCAACGCAGCAACACACGCAGGCCCATAACGCCGTCCAGGCAGTAACAAGAGGCATAAGTCATGACCAAGTCCGACCTGATCGAAGCCGTCGCCGCCAAAGGTTCCTTGACCAAGGACAAGGCGAGCATCGTTGTCAATTCGATTTTCGACCTCATGGTCGATGCGCTCAAGAAGGGCGATCGCATTGAAATCCGCAACTTCGGCAACTTCACCGTGCGCAAGTACCCGGCGTACACGGGCCGCAACCCCAAGACCGGCAAGCCGGTCAAGGTCGGCGAGAAGAGCATGCCGTTCTTCAAGGTTGGCCTCGGCCTGAAGGCGAAGGTCGACAAGAAGTAAGCGCAAGTCGCTGAAACTTCGGCATCGTCCAAGTTCGCGTTTTTGACATGGCCGTTCGAGGCGCCTTGCGCGTTTCGGGCGGCCGTGTCATTTCACGGCCCCGGCGCGGCGGCGTCCGCCCACGCCCGGCAGCTCGGCGCATGTGCGCCAACCCGAGGATTTCATGTCCAGTCCCCACCTGCCCATCGCCCTGCCCGACCTGCCCATCGCCACCGTCGCGACGATCGCGCCGTTTGACGGCCAGCGCGTGCAGATCCGCGGCTGGTTGTATGGCCGCCGCTCCAAAGGCAAGCTCCACTTTCTGCAAGTCCGCGATGGCACGGGCATTATTCAAGCCGTCATGTTCAAGGGCGACGTCGATGAAGCGACCTTCACCTTGGCCGATCACCTGAGCCAGGAGACGTCGATCCTCGTCTCCGGCACCGTCCGCCGCGATGAGCGCGCGCCGATCGGCTACGAACTCGCCGCCGATGGCTTGACCGTGGTCAAGGAAGCGGCGGCCGATTATCCGATCTCGCCCAAAGAACACGGCGTAGCTTTCCTGATGGATCACCGGCACTTGTGGCTGCGCTCGCGCCGCCAGCACGCGATCCTGCGGGTGCGCGCGCGCATCGTAAAGTCCATCCGCGATTTCTTCGACAGCAACGGCTACCTGCTGCTGGACACGCCGATTTTCACGCCGGCGGCGTGTGAAGGGACGTCAACGCTTTTCGAGACCGAATACCACGGCCAAAAGGCTTACCTGAGCCAGTCCGGGCAGTTGTACAACGAGGCCAACGCCATGGCGTTCGGCAAAGTCTACACGTTTGGTCCGACGTTCCGCGCCGAGAAATCCAAGACCCGGCGCCACCTGACCGAGTTCTGGATGGTCGAGCCCGAGGCGGCGTACCTCGATCTCGACGGCGTGATGGATTTGGCGGAAGGGCTTGTCACGACAATCGCCGCCGACGTGCTGCGCGATTGCGGCGCGGAGCTGGACACGATCGACGCCATCCGCAGCGAGGTAGAGGAGCAAAAGCAGCTGAAGCCGCGGCGCGAGGCGCTGGCGCTCATCCAGGCGCCGTTTCCGCGCATCGACTACGCCGACGCGGTGGCGATGCTGCACAAGCTCGGCAGCGACATGCCGTACGGCGACGATCTCGGCGCGGACGACGAGACGATCTTGACGCAGCAGTTCGCCACGCCGATCTTCGTCAATCGCTACCCGGCCGAAGTCAAAGCGTTTTACATGAAGCGCGACCCGGCCCGGCCGGATCGCGCGCTGTGCGTGGACATGCTGGCGCCGGAAGGCTACGGCGAGGTCATCGGCGGCGGCCAGCGCGAGGACGATCACGACACGCTGTTGGCGGCGATCAACAAGCACGAGCTGCCGGTGGAAGCCTTTGATTGGTATCTGGATCTGCGCAAATACGGCTCGGTCCCGCACGGTGGTTTTGGCCTGGGTCTGGAGCGCACTGTCGCGTGGGTCTGCGGGCTGCCGCACGTCCGTGAGACGATTCCGTTTGCCCGGCTGATGGATCGGCTTCGCCCGTAACTTCGCGGTGAGACAGTTCGCCGTTTGACACACTTCGCCGCTCAAGCTAGCTTCGCTGCAAGCAAGCCCAGACGGCGAGCGCCGCCGCTGGAACCCGCGAAGCAGGATGTGATGCCCAGAAAGGCAGCGCCAACAGAGCCCACGACCCCGGACGCCGCCGCGCCAGCGTTGCCGCGCCCAGTGCGCGAAGCGATGGTGCGCGAGGTCTTTGGCCTGACCGACGTCGGTCTTGTTCGCGACGGCAATGAAGACGCGCTTTTGCTGTTGGACGACGAGAGCCTGTACGTCGTCGCCGACGGCATGGGCGGCCATAGCGCGGGTGAAGTGGCGTCGGCGTACACCGTCGAGGCGCTGCGCGACTTCTACGAAAACCCCGAGTTCACCGCGCGCATCAAGCGTTACTGGCGCCGCCTCAAGCGCAAGGGCGAGACCGGCTTGGACCGGAGCGCCCACAGCCTGCGCCTGCGCAAAGCCGCGGAGCGCGCCAACCTGACCGTCTTCACCATGGCGCAGACGCACGAACAGCTGCGCGACATGGGTACGACGCTGGTGGCGACGAGCTTTGTCGGCAACCGCGTGTACGTGGCCAACGTCGGCGATAGCCGCGTGTACCGGCTGCGCGGCCACAAGCTGACGCAGCTGACCGAAGATCATTCGCTGCTGAACGAATACATCCGGATGAACCTGCTGCAGCCGGACGAGATCGAGAACTTCCCGTACCGCAACGTGATTGTGCGCGCGCTTGGCTTGCAGGAGTCCGTCGTCGCCGACATCACGGTGGCCAGCGCGCGGCCGGGCGACCAGTTCCTGCTGGCGAGCGATGGCCTGACCGATCTGGTGCGTGACCCGGACATTCGCGACATCATGTTCGCGGCGCCGACCGCGGAAGCCGCGTGCTACCGGTTGGTTGAAGCTGCCAAGCTGCGCGGTGGCCACGACAACATCACGACGGTGCTGATTCGCATGCACCCCGCCGACTGGCAGCCGCCGCGCACCACGCCGCCGCCGCCACCGCCGCCGCCCGATTTTCCGCCGCCGCTGCCGACCCAGTGAACGGGGTCTGAAAGCCGCCATGGCCAGCTGTGCAACCCATTCAGGTTCAATGAGGGTGTGATGACGCGTCGTTACAAAGTCGCCGTTTTGGGCGCGACCGGTGCCGTGGGTCGCGAAATGCTGGCGGTGCTCGATGAGCAGCGATTCCCGGCAAGTGAAGTGATTGCGCTCGCTTCCGCGCGTTCGGTCGGCGAGGAGGTCGAGTTCGGCAACCGCAAGCTCAAGGTGCGGCTGGCGGAACCGGCGGCGTTCGACGGCGTGGACATCGTGCTGGCTTCGGCGGGCTCAAGCGTGTCGCGGGCGCTGCTGCCCGAGGCGGTGCGGCGCGGCGCGCTGTGCATCGACAATTCCTCGGCGTTCCGCATGGATCCGGACGTGCCGTTGGTTGTGCCGGAGGTCAATCCGGAGGCGCTGGCGACGCACAAGGGCTTGGTTTCCAACCCGAATTGCTCGACCATCCAGATGGTCGTTGCGCTCAAGCCGCTGCACGACGCGGCGCAGATCACGCGCATCGTCGTCTCGACGTACCAGTCGGTGTCGGGCGCGGGCAAGAAGGGCATCGACGAGCTGTCCAACCAGACGATTTCGCTGCTGAATCAGCGGCCGTTTGACGTCACGGTGCACAACGCCCGCATCGCCTTCAACACGGTGCCGCACATCGGCACGTTCCTGGAGAACGGCTACACCGACGAGGAGTGGAAGCTCGTCGCCGAGACGCGCAAAATCCTCGGCGAGCCGGAGCTGCGCGTGTGCCCGACGTGCGTGCGCGTGCCGGTTTTCGCCGGCCATTCCGAGTCGATCGCTCTGGAGTTCGCGCGGCCGATCACGCCGGCGCAGGCGCGCGCGCTGCTGGAGGCGGCGCCGGGCGTGACGGTGGTGGACGATCCGGCGGAAAAGCGCTACCCGATGCCGATGGACTGCGCCGAGAAAGATGACGTGTTCGTCGGTCGCATCCGCGCCGATTTCAGCGTGGCCAACGGCCTGGCGCTGTGGGTCGTGGCGGACAACCTGCGCAAAGGCGCGGCGACCAACGCGGTGCAGATCGCCCAGCTGGCCGTGGCGCGCGAGTGGGTACACGGCGCGCCGCACTGACCGCCGGAAACAAAGCGCGTGGCTGACTTGGTGCGTCCCCAGCCGGCAGATTTGCCAGATTGGCACGGCGCTTGGCAGAGTGTGGCGCATGTGTGCCGCCGCGGCAGGCGCCGCAACGGGGTCGCACGGCCAAGTTGACGTGTCTAAACGGTAAAGCCGCGCGGCGAGTTGGCACGGACTGTGCCTGTTAGACG
>CAIPXZ010000278.1 GCA_903869075.1 uncultured Myxococcales bacterium
CCGGCTGCGCTTCCACCGGCGTCATCATGTCGGTCAACAACTCACTGGTTTGCGACCCGATCGGCAAGTTCGGCAATGACGCGCAGAAAAAGCAGTTCCTCAAGCCGCTGGCCGAGGGCAAAGTGCTCGGCTGCTTCGCGCTCTCCGAGCCCGGCTCCGGCTCCGACGCCGCCGGCATGCGCACGACCGCCATCCGCGACGGCGAGTTCTACGTCCTGAACGGCACGAAAAACTGGATCACCAACGGCAAGGAAGCGGACATCTGCGTTTTGATTGCGCATTCTGACCCGAGCGAGCGCCACAAGGGCATCAGCGCCTTCATCGTCGACCGCCGCGAGACGCCGTACGGCATCGGCAAGGTCGAGGACAAGCTCGGCATCAAGGGCAGCTCGACGACCAGCCTGGTGTTCGAGAACGTGCGGATTCCAGTAGCGAATCGCCTTGGCAACGAGGGCGACGGCTTCAAGGTGGCGATGAGCACGCTGGACGGCGGGCGCATCGGCATCGCGGCGCAGGCGCTGGGCATCGCGCGGTCGGCGTTTGACGAGGCGCTGATTTATTCGCGCGAGCGCCAGGCTTTTGGCAAGTACATCGGCGACTTCGGCGCGATCCAGGAGATGCTGGCGGATATGGCGACCGAGATCGACGCGGCGCGGCTGCTGATTTGGCGCTCGGCGATCGCCAAGGACAACAAGGAAAAGTTCGGCAAGCTCTCGGCGATGGCCAAGCTGTACGCCAGCGAGATGGCGGCGCGCGTCTGCACCAAGGCGCTACAAATCCACGGCGGCTACGGTTACGTCAAGGAATACAACGCCGAACGGCACTTGCGCGACGCGCGCATCACCGAGATCTACGAGGGCACTTCCGAGATCCAGCGGCTTGTCATCGCCCGCGAGACCCTGACGGAACTGGCGCAGGCGGGGGCGTAAGTCATGGAACTCAGCCTGAGCAAACAAGAACAGCGGATCGTCGAGCTGGCGGAGCGCACCGGGACCGACGTGCTGGCCAAGCACGCGGCGGCGGCAGACCACGGCGAGTTTCCGGCGCGCAGCATCGCCGAGTTGGGGCCGACGGGGCTGCTTGGCGTGAAGATCCCGACGGAATTCGGCGGCTTGGCGGGCTCGAACGTCGCGGCCGTGCACGCGATCCGCGCGCTGGCGCGCAACTGCCCATCGACGGCGGTGACGGTCGCGGTGACAAACATGGTCGCCGACATGATCCTGCGCTTTGGCAACGCTGAGCAGCACGCGCGGTTCTTGCCCAAGCTGTGCAGCGGCACCTGGCTGGCGGGCTCGTTCGCACTGTCGGAACCGGCGGCGGGCTCGGACGCGGCGAGCCTGCGCACGCGCGCGGAGAAGGTCGACGGCGGCTACCGGCTGAACGGCGAAAAGCTGTGGATTACAAGCGGCGACGTCGCTGGCGTCATCCTCGTCATGGCCAAGACCGACCCGGCGGCGGGCGCGCGCGGCATCTCAACCTTCCTCGTCGAGCCGTCGATGCCCGGCTTCAGCGTCGGCCGCCACGAGGAGAAGATGGGCCTGCTCGGCAGCTCCACGGTTTCCTTGGCGTTTTCGGACGTCTTCGTGCCCGATGCCAACCGCCTGGGCGCCGAGGGCATCGGCTTCGAGGTGGCGATGGTGGCGCTGGACGGCGGCCGCTGCGGCATCGGCGCGCAGGCGGTGGGCATGGGCGAGGCCGCGCTGAACGTGATCGCGCAGGCCGTTGAGGCGCGCAAGAAAGGCGATCGCACGCTGGGCACCGACCAGGGTGCGCAGTTCCGCGTGGCGGACGTGGCGACGCGGCTGGACGCGGCGTGGCTGCTGGTGCTGCGCGCGGCGTCCCTGCGCGATGCCGGCAAGAAAATGACCAAAGAAGCGGCGATGGCCAAGGTCTTCGCCACTGAGGCCGGCAATTTTGCCGCGCAACAAGCGGTGGCGCTGAGCCAGGGCGCGGCGCTGGACCGGCACTCGCCGGCGGCGCGGCTGCTGCGGGACGTGCGGGTGAGCCGGATTTACGAAGGCACCAGTGAAATTCAGCGGTTGGTGATCGCGCGCCACTTGGCGGCGAGCGTCAGCTAGAAGGAGCGGCAGATGGCAGAGACGAATCAAGCGCGGCGCGGCCGGGTGCTCGTGGGCAAGATTGGCCTGGACGGTCACGATCGCGGCGCCAAGGTCGTGGCCCGCGCGCTGCGCGATGCCGGCTTTGAGGTCATCTACACCGGGCTGCACCAGACGCCGGACATGCTCGTCAATGCGGCGATTCAGGAAGACGTCGATTTGATTGGCATTTCAATCCTGTCCGGCGCCCACAACACGCTGGTGCCCAAGGTGTTGGCGCTGCTCGCCGCCAAAGATGCCAGTGATATCGCGGTGTTCGTCGGCGGCATCATCCCCGACGCTGACATCGTCAGCCTGAAGGCGCTGGGCGTCGCGGACGTCTTCACGCCCGGCGCGTCGCTCGAGTCCATCACAAGCCGCGTGCGCGCCATCCTGGCCGAGCGCGGCGTGAACCTGATTGCCGAACAAGCGTAGGTTTTCCATGCAGTTTTTGGCCAATGAACAGCAGGCGATGATCCAGGGCGGCGTGCGCAAGTTCGCCGAAGGCACGCTCAAAGCCGGCGCAGGCGCGCGCGATGTGGCGGGAACGACGGCGCCGGAAGTGATCAAACAGCTTGCGGAATTGGGCGTTTTTGGCCTGACGGTGGCGGAAGCCGATGGCGGTCTGGGTCTGGACCGCGTGGCGCTGGCGCTGGCGCTGGAAGAGCTGGCGGCGGCCGATGCCGGCTTGGCGCTGGTTGTGCTGCAGCACGTGGCGCTGTCGATCGGTCACATGCAAGCCGTTGATTTGCTTCCGGAACATCGCGGCTGGCTGACCTACATGGCCGGCGGCGGGGCGCCTTGTGTGTGGGCGCACGGCGAGGACGCGCTGCATCGCGACGCCGACACGGTGACGCTGCGGGCGGTGCGCGACGGCGATGGCTGGGTGCTGAACGGCGTCAAGCGCAACGTGTTCGCCGCGGGCGTGGCCGATGTGGCGATTGTCACAGCGCAATCCGCCGAGGGACTGAGCGCTTTTGGCGTCATGTTCTCGCACGCCGGCGTGTCGCGACAGCGGACGTCGGAGCCGCTGGGGCTGCGCTCAGCCGGCATCGCCGACATCGTGTTCGACAACGTGCGACTGAGCGCGAGCGGGCTGTTCGGCGTGGCTGGGCAGGCGCAGACGGCGGTGGCGGCGGCGCAACGGCTGGCGCGGCTGGGCGTGGCGGCGATCGCGCTCGGAGTGGCGCGCGAGGCGCTGCGGCTGGCGGGGCGCTATGCCAACGACCGCGTGCAGTTCGGCAAGCCGATCGCGACTTTCCAGCCGATTCAGTGGCAAGTTGCGAATTCAGCTGTGGAAATCGACGCCGCGCGCCTGCTGCTGCACCGCGCCGCGTGGGCGATGGACCACACCAAGAACGCCGACGCCCAGCTGGCGATGGCGCGGCTGACGGCGACCGAGACGGCGACGCGGGTCGCCGATCGGGCGATCCAGCTGCATGGCGGCTACGGCTATACCCGCGAATTCACGGTGGAACGTCTGTACCGCGACGCCTGGACGCTCGACAGCTTGTGGGGCTCGCCGGGCTTACAGCGGGTGCAGCTGGCGCGGTCACTGGCCAGCTGACGCCAGCGGCCGAAAGTGCGGCATCTGCGCGCCACAGCACGGCGGCAGTTCCGCCCGCAGCACCTGCAGCGTGCGCATCGCCTTGTCCAGAAAATCCGTTGAAGCTTCAACAAAAATTCGCCGCGGATGGCCCGACCACGCCTCCTCGATGCGCCGGTCCAGCTCGATGGCCTGCGCCGCGCTCTCGATGCGCAGCGGGTTGGAGTGGTCAAACCCGACCATCGGCGTGCGCAGGTGGATGACGACGTCGTAGCGCGCGAGCTGCTCGGCCTGGGTCGTGCCAACTGCTTGTAAAAACGAGTCTTTGTCGTGCGGCCAGTACGCGATGCCGTCGAGCGTGCCGCGGTCGCAGAGCGTGATCGCCGGCTCCGGCTCGTCATCGATGGCGCGTTCCAGTTCGCGCTGCACGTAGAAAATCGCCCGCTGCGAGGCCATGCGACCGACGTCGGTGGGCGAGCGCGGAAAGCCGCCGCCGAACAGCAGGCTGGCCGACTCTGGCAACACATGGACATGCTTGCAGAAATACTTGCGCGCCAGCTCCAGCACCGCTGTCTTGCCGGCGCCTGGCCCGCCGGTCAGCACGATGTGGCGCCGCGGGTGCGCCGTCTCACAGATGCACGGGTGGTGGTGACCGTTGCTCATGAGCCTCTCCCGGCGCGGTTGGCGCCGCCGCGTAGCGTAGGGTCGGCGCTGCCGACTGGCAATTTCCTGACGGCGGCGGGGCTACTTGGCGGTCGCCTGGATGGACACGATCGGACCGTCATCCTTGGTCACGCCGACGCCGACCTGGAACGTGCCGCCGTGGCCGAGGCCGAAGAGCCGCGCCATGCCTTTGAAATCGCCCATCTGCGCCCAGGTCTGGCCATCGGGGCTGACATGCACGCCGGCGGCGCTGTAGTGGACGAACACGTCGCGGTCAAAGCGCACGACGTTTTGGCCGGGCTGGAACGTCACGCCGGGCAGCTCCAGGCTGACTTTGACCGGCACCTGGTCGCCCTGCTTGACGCGGACGACGAAGGATTCGCCGCGCTGGATGCGCTCGCCAAGCGTGTCGCCGCGGACTTCGCTCAGCGCAAAAGTCGGCGTGTCGCGCAGGTCCAGCGGCCCGATCGTCGAGCACGCCGCGAGAAAAGCCAGCAGAATCAGGGAAGAGCGCATCGGAGACTCCTGAACATCAGCGGATGATCGCCTCGTGTGAAAGTCGCGGCGCGGCATGGTTATTCCCGACGGCGCTTGACCCGTCAACCGCGGCGGCGCAGGCTGGTGACGACGGGGGCGGAGATGGCCAAGCGGGCGTGGACAATCGGGCTGCTGGCGCTGCTGGCGGCGTGCAGCGACCCGGACGTGCCGGTGCAGCTGGCGGATGCGACAGCGGAGACCGCGGCGGGCGATGCGCAGATCGCGCCGCCGGACACAGCGGACGTGGCCGACGTGCCGGCGATCGCCGATGTGGCCGATGTCGCGGATGTGTCCGACGTCGCCGATACGCCTGATATTCCTGACATTCCCGCGCCGCCGGACGTGCCCGACGTCGCCGACACCGCCCTGCCCGACCTGCCACCGCCGGACGTCTGGACCTACGAGCTGCCGCCGGGTCCGGACGCTTGGCCGGCGACGTGCCCGCCGCTCGCCGATGGTCCGGACGCAGCAGCCACTGCGGACGGTGGCGCCGACGCGGCGTGGATCACCAGCGGTGGCTGCAATCCCAGCTGTCCCAACGCGCCGGTGCCGGTGATCACGGTCCTGGAAGGCGACGCGGTCGTGCCGCAGACGACTTTGCACTTGCACGGCAGCAGCTCGTACGGCGTGACGAACTGCGCACCGGACGCCAACAAGCCGGTCGTCAAGTACAAATGGACGACGAGCCAGCCCGCCGGCAGCGCCATGCCGTTCCAACCCAGCGACACTTTTGCGAATCCGATTTTCCTGCCCGACACCGCCGGCGTCTACGACTTTTGCCTGACCGTGACCGACGCCACGGGCGTGAGCGCGTGCGCGCCGGCGTGCGTCCACGCGCTGGTGGTGCCCGACAACGCGGTGCACGTCGAGCTGCTGTGGAACACCCCGGCGGATCCCGACCAGAACGACACCGGACCGGCGGCGGGCGCGGACATGGACCTGCATTTTGCCCATCCGCTGGCAATTGGTCCGGACGTGGACTGCGACGGCGTGGCCGATCCGTGGTTCAACAACCCGTTTGATTGCTTCTGGTTCAACAATTCGCCAGCGTGGGGATCGGCGACAAGCTATGCCGACGACCCGACGCTGGATCTGGACGATACCGACGGCGCCGGACCGGAGAACCTCAACCTCACACAGCCCGAGGGCGCGGCGGGCGACCCGCAGGCGTATGCCGTCGGCGCGCATTACTGGCACGATCACGGCTTTGGCGTGTCGTATGCCACCGTAAACTTGTATCTTTTTGGCGCGCTGACGCTGCACATCAGCGGCGTCAAGATGGCGATGTGGGACATGTGGTACGTCGGCAAGCTGAACTGGCCGAATGCGCTGGCGGGCGGCACAGCGGAGCCCTTCACGCTCTGCCGCCAGACTGGCAACCCGTGCCAGCCTGGCGGCAAGATGTGGGACCCGAACGGCTGCGGGCTGTGCATCACGCCGTGCTACGTGACGCCGAACGCGCCGCTGACGGGCGTCGTGCCGCCGCCGTGGTGTCCGTAACCGCTCGACATCAGAACAAAATGACGCCGAAGGCGCGGAAGCGCGAGATCGCGTCGCGGCCGGTGGGCGAGACGACTTCCTGCGCGTACTCGAGGCCAACGCGCGCGTTGGCGGCGACATAGGTAGAGACATTGCCGAGCAGCCGCACGACGTTATCGCCGGTATCGGGCGTCTGCGTCAGCTCGGCGCGCACAAGTGGCACAAAGATCGGCCGATCCTCGTAAATGAACGTGTAATACGCCTGGAACCAGCCGTCGTAGCGCGTCTGCGCCTGGCCGGCGATCGTCGTCTTTTCCAGCGCGCCCAGCGCCTGCAGGCTCAGCTTGGTGCCCAGCAGGTAGTTCACGTCCACGCCGGCGCGCAGGCGATCGCCTTTGATGCCGGAGTTGTCGTCGGTCTCCGGCAGCAACTGCGAGCCGAGGATGCCGAACGCGCCGACGGAAAGGTCGTCGCTGATGTCGTAGGCCAAGCGCAAGGTGCCGAGGTACTCGGTCGAGATCTGGCCGGTCGGACCGGCGGAGAAACCCGCGGAATAGTAGAGCTTTTCCCAGCGGCCATAGACGTTGACGACGCGGTGATCGACGCCGCCCGGATCCTCGGTCTGCAAAATGTGGCTGTTCAGCGTGTTGTACGGGTCGACCATGAAGACGTCGCCCTGGCCCGCAGTAATGTTGAGGTACGGCGAGATGTGGTAGCCGATGCGCCCGGTGCCGCTGACGGCAAAGCCGCTGCCAAGGTCACCGCCCAGCTCCAGGAACGCCGAGCCCTTCTCGAACACAGCGCCGGCGACGTGCAGCGTGATTTCCGTCAGCGGCGCAAAAGTTGCGGCGTTGCCTGTCTCTTTCTCAAAAAACACGCTCTGGACGTGGCCGGCAATCGGGAAGTTGTCGAGAAATGTCAGATTTTCTGAAACCTTGTGCTGGTGCTGCGCTTCGGGGTCGGGCGCGTCCGGCATGCGATAGCCGAGCTCTTTGAACTTGCGACCAAACGCGTTCAGTTGGGGGAACGCGATGTGACATGTGGTGCAAGTCAGGTTGAACTGTCGAGCAAAGATCGGCAGCGCTTGGGCATTGCCCATGCCGGCGAGCGGCGACTGCGGCGGGAATTCCGCGGGCGCGAGCGACGCGCGCGCGGGGCACGGATCGGGCTGCCAGAGGCCGATCAGCTCACCGGCGAACAGCACGGCGAGCGCTGCGACGAGCGACGCTGCGCCACGCCGCGAAAACAGGAATTGAGTAACTTTCTGCGTCATCATGATCCTCATGGTTGGATGGGAATAGGTTGGATGGGAGGCCACTACTTGGCGAGCGAGCGGATAAACAACTGCACGGACCTAATGTCGTTTTCCTTGAGCGTCCCGCCCCACGCCGGCATCGCCGCGGACTTGCCGACGGCCGCGCCGCCCTTGCGGATCGCCGTGTCCATCTCCTTGTCTGAGACGCGCGCCTGAACCGCCGGGTCGGTGAAATTGGCCGGCTTGGGGTCGAGCGCGGCGGCTGCCGGGCCTTTGCCGTCACCTTTGGCGCCGTGGCAGGTCATGCAGTTCGTGAGGAACACGGACTTGCCGCGGACCGCGTCGGGCACGGGCGCAGCAGCCGGCGGCGGCGGGTCGGCAAAGACCAGCGGTGCGGCGAAAGTAGGCAAAAGAAATGAATTCAGCAAAAACGCCAAGCGAAGGCGTTGCAGACGACGCATGATTCCTCCAGATTGTAATTGTTCCGCAAAAAAAACCGCGGCTACGGTACAGATTGCCACGGCGGCGATGCAACGCGAAGCCAAAGCAGCAGCTCAGGTTTCACATAACTTCACACCAGCCATACCAGTCCTTTGCGGACAGCCGGCGCGTTGCTTGGGGACATGCAAGTAACCACCTTTGCCGTGGACTGGCGAATAGAATGGCAAGTTGCTACGTTGCAGGAATGCGGCGTGCATGCGCCGCGAGGAGGCGTCATGAAGTCGCTCCGCATCGGCATGATCATCTTGGCTCTCGGCATGGCCTTCACGCCCGTCACGGCGTCCGCGCGCGGTCGCGGCGGTGGCGGTGGCGGCTTCCGCGGCGGCAGCGGTGGGTTCCGCGGCTGGTCCGGCGGCGGCCGCGGCTACCGACCGTTCAGCGGCGGGCACTGGGGCTGGGCGCCATGGTGGGGCGTGGGCGTTGGCTTCGGCTACCCCGGCTACATCTGGCCGTACGGCGTGCCGTGGGTTATTTATCCAGCAGTTGTGCCAGGTTACATCGGTGAAGTGCCAGACGCGGTGCCGATCCAGCCGCCCGCGCCCGCTGTCGTCCTGCACGCCGGCGAGGTCACGAGCATGGACGTCGGCCTGCGCCTGCGCTGGCAGTGCGACAGCCCGCGCGTGCTGGTGCCGTCCCTGGAGAGTTCGGGTGACGCGTCGATGGCGCTCGTGCTGCGCGGCAATGCCGCCGGTGAGGCGAACTGCATCGTCGGCGATGGCGAGACGATGCCGCTGCGGGTCCACGTCGTGGTCCTGCCGGCTGTCGCGCCGCCCGTGCTGACACCGCCACCGCCCGCCGCGCCGCCGCCTGCCGCCGCGCAGCCCGTGCTGACACCGCCACCGCCCGCCGCGCCGCCACCGCCGCCGCCGTAGCGGCTCCGTACGGTGACCGAACTACGGGATCAAGCCGTCGCCAACCGCGGCGAGTCACCAGGGGACACACTCGTGGCTCCTGTCCGTACTGCAACAGGTCTGACTGCGAGAATCAGGTGTTGAAGAAGGGCCAGCAGGTTAGAGCTTGCAGCCGCCTGTGCCCGGCGCTGGAGCCGTCGGCGGGGTCTTGAGCGGCGCGCAATTGAAATCAAACAGGTCCAGCAGCGCGTCCGCGTTGGCGTCCCGCGCCGAGAACGCCGGCAGGTCGTAGAGCGTCTCGATGAAGCGCAGCAGCGACGAGTGGCTGTGCAGCGCGTGCGACACGTACTTTTGCCGGGCGTACGGCGAGATCATCACGAACGGCACGCGAAAGCCGAGGTGGTCGAATTCCGCCTGGTCCGGCGCCGCGACGCACGCAGCCGGCGGCGGCACA
>CAIPXZ010000279.1 GCA_903869075.1 uncultured Myxococcales bacterium
CCACGACGTCGGCACCTGCGCGCCCGCGACCGGCGCCTGCAGCAACCCCAACAAGACCAATGGCACGAGCTGCAACGACAACAGCGCGTGCACGTTGACCGACGTCTGCACCAGCGGCACCTGTTCCGGCACGGCCGCGAATTGCAACGACGCCATTGCCTGCACGACCGACGCCTGCAGCCCGGCGACCGGCTGCACGCACACCGCGGTCAACAGCGCGTGCAACGACGGCATTGCCTGCACAACGGACACCTGCAACGCCGCGACGGGCTGCGTCTTCACGGCGGTCAACTCGGCGTGCAACGACAACACGACGTGCACGACCGACACCTGCAGCGGCGCGACGGGCTGCGTCTTCACGGGCAACGACGCGCTCTGCAACGACGGCAACGTCTGCACGGCGACCGACACGTGCGTGAGCGGCTCGAGCGCCAGCGGTTGCCAGCACACCAACGCCCTGTCGTCGGTGTCCTGCACCGACGGCCTGCCCTGCACGCTGGCGACGAGCCACTGCAGCGGCACGGGCTCTTGCACAATCCTGTCCAACTCGTGCGACGACGCGAACCCGTGCACGGCCGACGCCTGCACGGCCGCCACGGGCGCTTGCACGCACACCGCGGTCGCGACCGGCACGACCTGCGACGACGGCATTGCCTGCACCACCGCCACGACGTGCAACGCGGCCGGCAAGTGCCTCGGCACGAACACGAACTGCGGTCAGGGCCAGCCTTGCACCGCCGACGCGCAGTGCTCGACCGGCAAGTGCAACACGACCACGGCCTTGTGCGTGACGTTGAGCAGCATCGCGATCTCGACGGCGTCGGGTTCGGCGGCGCCGATCATTCCGCTCTACTCGACGGGCAACACGATCAACACGCTGCAGCTGATTGCGACCGCGACCTGGTCGGATGCTTCGACATCCGTCGTCACGACAAGCGCGGGCTGGACTGCATCGACGGGTGCGGGCACGTACTTGACGATCAACAACACCACGACCAAGGGCTTGGTCACCGCAGTCAGCTACACGAACGCGACCGGCACGAACGCGACGGCGCCGACCATCACCGCCAGCTTGACCGTCGGTGGCGTGACCCAATCCGGCACCACGACGGTGACCATCACCGGCTTGAAGATCAACGAAGTGCGCGTTGCCGGCACGGGCAGCACGTCGGACGAGTGGATCGAGCTGTACGTGCCGTGGAACCAGACGGCGGTGACCTACAACATCACCGGCTATTTCGTTCGCCACAACAGCGGCGGCGGCGGCAACGTGACGATGATTACGTTTGGCAACTTCCCGATTACCACGCAGAAGTTCTTGCTCGTCGGTAGCAGCAACGCCGTGCTGGCTACCGGCGTGACGCTGGATGCGAACTGGGGCGTGACAAACAACCTCAACACCAATGACTCGGTGGCGGTGCGCGATCCGGCCAACACGTACCAGGATGAAGTGGGTTGGGGTACGGGCGGTGGCTACGTCGAAGGCACGGCGGTTGCGACGAATCCGACGACTTCCCAGACCGTCGCGCGCAAGGTGGACGGCGCGGACACGAACGCGAACTCGACGGACTTCGCCATCACGAACACGCCGACGGCCAAGGTCGCAAACGTCATCAACTAGCGGGACCCCGCCATGCGCCGTGCGTGGACAACCACCGCGGCGCATGGCACCCTCCGCTCATGCTTCCAGCCCGCATTCTGGCCACCGCAACGCACTTTCCGGGGACGCCGCGCACGACGGCTGCGCTCGCTGCCGTCGCTATGCCGGACCGCAGCGTCGCGGACGTCGAGACGCGCACCGGCATCCACTCCCGCTGGTTTGCTGGACCCGACGACAGCACTGCCAGCCAAGCTGCCGCCGCCATTGCCAAAGCGCTCGCTGCTGCCGACATGCCGGCATCGGCGCTGCGCCGCGTCATCTTTGCCTGCTCCACCGGCGGCGACTACACCCTGCCCGCCACCGCCAACGCCGTGCTCGACCTGCTCGGCATCGACGGCACCGCCGACTGCTTTGACCTGAACAACGCCTGTGTCGGCTTCCTTTCCGGCCTCGACGTCGCCGCCCGCTGCGTCGCCACCGGCATGGGTCCTGTCGCCGTCGTCGCTTCCGAAATGCCGTCACGGCACATCGATCCCAGCGATCCGCGGCCGTACGTCGTCTTTGGCGACGCTGCCGGCGCCGCCATCGTCACCGCCGCCGCACCCGGCAGCGCCGCCGTACTCGCCAGCGCCTTTGGCAACCGCGGCAGCTTGCGCGACACCGTGCACATGCGCCACGGTGCGCTGACCGGCCAGCGGGAGGACATCCGCTTCAACAAATCCAACAAGGATATCACGGAGATCGCGATGGCCGGCTTGGGCCAGGTCGCCGCCGCCATCTTTGCCGAGACCGGTCTGGACTGGAGCGGCGTCGACTGGATCGTGCCGCACCAGCCCAACGGCGCGATGCTCGGGCAGATCGCCGACCACTTCGGCCTCGACCACGCCAAGCTCATCCCCGTCGTCGCCGAGACCGGCAACATCGGCGCCGCGTCCACCGCCGTCGGCCTCGATCGCCTGCTGCATTCGGGCCGGGTCCACCCGGGCCAGACCATCTTGCTCATCGGCGTCGGCTCGGGCCTTTCCTACGGCGCGCTCCTCTACCGCGTCGGGTGAACCGTCATGCTTGATTTCGCGACCTGGCGCGCCCAACCCGCGCTGAGCACTTGGCTTTCCGCCTGGAACGGCGTCGCCCGCTGGACCCGCTACGACGTCGAGCACCTCGATCCGCTGCTGCAGGGCAAGGCGTGCCTGATCGTCGGCTATCACGGCCGGCCGTACGCCTGGGATTTGTGCATCCTGACCGCGGAGTTGCATCGCCGTCTCGGCTACCTGCCGCACGGCATCATCCACGGCGGGCTGGCGCTGGGGCCGATGGCCAAGTTCATCAACGAGCTCGGTTTTGTCACCGCCGATGGCCCGGATCTGGCGGCGGCGGTGGCGCGCGGCGAGCACATCGTGGTGGCGCCCGGCGGCACGCATGAAGGCTGCCGGCGCGGCGATGCCTACCGCGTGGCGTGGGGCAAGCGCACGGGCTACCTGAAGCTGGCGCTGCGCTATGGACTGCCGATTGTGCCGGTGGGCGCGTCGGGCGTGGATGAGCTGTATCTGAGCCTGAACAATGGCGAAATTTGGGGCAAGCGCCTGCACGTCCCGGCGCGGCTGCCGTTCTGGCTGGCGCTGGGACCGCTCGGGCTCTTCCCGCTTTCGCCGCCGTTTCCGACGCGCATCCACCAGCGCGTGGGCGAGGCGATCGACGTCCGCGCGCTCGTCGAGGAGACCGCCGAACTGGCGGGAAGCCCGATGTCGTGGCAAGATGCCCTCGCGAACCCCGCAGGCCGACCGATCCTGACACTGGTCCACCAGCGCATTCAGGCTGAAGTACAGGCAATTCTCGACGATGTGACCCGCCGGAGGCGTGCTTGAAGCAAACTGCGCAACCCACTGCCGCGCTGCGCCCGGCCGACGCCCCTGTGCCCGGAGGCGAGTGGGCCGTCATCCTTGGCGTGACGTCCGGTTCCGGCTTTGAGATCGCCAAGGCGGTCGCCGCCGATCCCGGGCTGAACATTTTTGGCGCCCACCGCGGCCATTGGCCGGAACAAGCGGCGGCGGTCGACGCCCACGTCGCGGCGCTGGGCCGCAAGTCCGCGCATTTTGTCGGCGATGTCGGCACGCACGCCGGCGTCGAGCACGCCGCGGATCTGCTGCTGCAGGTCGCCGGTCCGCGCAGCGTGCGCCTGTGCGTGCACGCGATCGCCAACGCCTCGCTGGGGATGTTCCTGCCGGGCTACGGCGAGGGCCCGTTCCGGCCGTTCATCCAGCAGAATTTCCACAAGACCATGGATTCCATGGCGAATTCCTTCGCGTGGTGGGCGCAGGCGCTCATCGCCCGCGACCTGCTGGCGCCGGGTGGGCAGCTGCTGGGGCTGACCAACCCGATTTCCGACTCGATGATCCACAATTTCGCCCTGATTACAGCGGCCAAGGCGGCGTTGCAGGTCTACGTCAAGCACCTGGCGTGGGAGATGGGGCCGCTGGGCTACCGCGTCAACCTGCTGAACTACGGCACGGTGGACACGCTGGCGGTCAAGAAGGCGTTTACGCCCGAGAAATGGCAGCGATTTTGCGATGTTGTGGCGCAGGCGATCCCCGCGGGGCGGATGCTGACGACGCCCGAAGTCGGGCGGTTTGTGACGCTGCTGCTGCGGCCGGAAGCGCACTGGTTCAACGGCGCGACGATCGACTTTACCGGCGGCCAATCGCAGAGCCTGCTGAATTGCCTCTTGTACGATGAATGGGACACCAACCGCGCTGGCGCGGGCAAAACCGGGGAGAAATCATGAGCCAGGACATTCGCACCTTGTTGACGCCGGCGCAGCTCGCCACGTTGCGCGCCGGTTACAGCCGGACGGTGATGGACATGGTCGCCACGAACATCGTCGCCAGCCCGTACCCGCCGGCTGCGGGGCTGACGGCATTTGCTGGCACACAGTTCTACAACGACGCGCCGCCGACGCTGGCGCCGGCCAACCGCGAGCGCTGCCTGCTGGCGCTGTTCTGCGGCGGGCGGCGGCCGGCGTTTGCCGTGGCCGTGCACGCGTACTGGGCGCTGATGGAAGGCGTGGAGGTCGACGAGGTCGCCGAGATCGTCCTGCTGGCGGCGCTGTACGGCGGCATCGATGTGCTGACCGAAGGCAATAACACGCTGACGTTGACGCTGACGGCGCTGGCAACCGCGGCGGATGCCGGCGGGACCGCGGTGCAGTCGATGACGCTGCTGCCGGCGCTCGTCGCCAAATTCCGCGGCTAGGCGCAGCGTTCAAGCCGGCGCGCGGAACGACAGACCGTAGTAGAACCGGCTCAGCTGCTCTTCCAGCACGTCCGTGACGCCGGGCGGCAGCGCCTCGGTCGGGCAGTGCGGGCGGTCGTCGTAAAACGTCACGGCGCGAAACCACATGCGCGGCCACCAGCCGTTGGGCCGATTGGGGTCCAACTGCTCATCGACGACGACGATCGGCGCGCCCGGCTTGGCCACGCGGCACATCTCCGCCAGCGCCAGCGCCGGGTCGCGAAAGCCGCCGATGCCGCCGACGTGCAGCACGCGGTCAAAAGTGTCGTCGGCAAACGGCAGCGCGTGGGCGTCGCCTTGCACCCAGGACACCGGCCGCTGCAGCGACTTGCGGATCCGCTCGCGGGCCAGCGACATCATGCCCCACGACAGGTCAAAGCCCCAGTACTCCATATCCGGCACCGCCGCCGCGGCGTTGCGCACAAGGCCGATGCTGGCGCCCGAACCGACGCTCACCTCCAGGAACCGCGGCGGCTCAGCGCTGGGTTGGAGCGCATCGAGGCGCAGCCGGCGCAGGTAGCCTTGGCGAATTTCATCTTCCGTTCCGCCCACTTGCCACAGCGGCAGGCCGTAGCGCACGAGCGGATCGTGCAGCCGCGGCACGCCGTCGTAAAAATAGCGCAGCAGCTTGTCAGGGCCTTTGACCCACGGCTCGCGGTACATGACCGGTATCGCCTCGCGCAGCGGCCAGGCGGCGCCGCAGTTGGCACAAATCAGCGTGGTGGCGCGGGGATTCAGCTGGCCACGGCAGTCCGGGCAGCGCAGCACATCGAGGTTCACGGCAATTTGCTCCGTTCAGCGCGGTGGAGATCCCAGGTCGCGCCCAGCGCGCGCAGCTCGGCGATCGCCGTGTCCAGCAGTGCCGCCCGCGCCGGAGCGGTCGGCGCCAGGCTGCGGGCGTGCTCGCGTCGCGCCAGCGCGGCTTCCCACGGCATGGCTTGCGCTTCAGCCACGGCAATGCACCGCTGCCAATGCTGCTGTGCGGCGCGCGGGCGCCCCGACTGCTGCGCCAGCAGCCCATCCCAGAGCTGCGCGTGCGGCCGGCCAAAGGCGAACGACCAGCTGAACCGGCGCATCGCCGTGCAAGCGGTATTCGCCTTGCGTTGCAGGATCTTGCAGCGCTCCGCGTCTCCCACCGCCTGCTCCCACATCAGCAGGTAGACCTCGCACAGCGCCGCCAGGCTGTGCTGCACCCAATACGCCACTGGCAGTTTTTGGATGTACGGCAGCAGCGTATCCGCCAGTGCTTCGGCGCGCTGCAGCTCACCCAGGCGGAACCACGCGAGCGCCAGCATGCCGTGCGACCACAGCACCTCGGACGCGCTCGCCGCCGTTTGCACCCAGTCCTCGACCTCTTCCAGCTGCGCCCGCGCCTGCTCGGGATCGCCAGCGCGCAGGTGGAACGCCGCCAGGCCAAACCGGCTCCACGCCTGGATTTGCACGTTGTTGGAAAAGTGCGAGGACGTCTTGAGCGACTCAAACTGCCCGCGGGACTCATTGAAACGACTGTGGAAAAACAGCGTGATCCCCAGCACGCCCATC
This sequence comes from uncultured Myxococcales bacterium, assembly GCA_903869075.1. Taxonomy (GTDB): domain Bacteria; phylum Myxococcota_A; class UBA9042; order UBA9042; family UBA9042; genus CAIYBN01. Next base: position 6,431 of record CAIPXZ010000279.1, read on the forward strand.
GCCTCGTCGCGCAGCCGCCGGTCGCCCGAGACGCGCCCCACTTCGGCGGCGCGGCGCAGCTTGTCCTCAGCGTCCGGCCAGTTGGCCTCGTACAAATCGACAATGCCGCAGCGCGACAGCACGTAGCTCATCGCCGCGCCCGGATGCGGCGCCGCCTGCGTCACTTCCACCGCGCGCCTCGCCCACGCGTGCGCGAGGCCCTTGAGCGGCGGCACCGTACCCAGCACCACCGCCATCACCGCGTAGGCTTTGCCCAGCTCCGCCGTCGGCCCGACCGGCTCCACCGTGTTTAGTTCGCGCAGGCCGGAGTCCAGACAACCCACGGCATTTTCACCGTAAATATGGATCTCCGTCAGCCGATTCAGCACGCGCGTCGCCCACAGCCGCTGGTCCTTTGCCTCGGCGTCGGTCACGGCAAACCGGTGCGGAAACCAGCGCTGCAAGATGCGCAGCCCGACCTGGCCCAGCAGCGACGGCACCGTCGCCAACAGCGAATTCGGCACGCTGCGGCCCAGCACTTTCAGCGCGTCCTGACCAAAGCGTTTGGCGTTCGCCAGGTCGCCCAGCCGGAACCAGGCTTCCGCCAAGTGGCGAAACCAGTGCATCCGCCGCATCGGCACCGAGTGGCCCGGATGGTCGCGGTCCAGCACCAGCGCCTGGCTGAGCAGGTCGACCGTCTCGCGGTTGGCGTAGCGGTCCAGGTTCTGCTCCGCCGCCTGCTCCAGGCACGCGAGCGCCCGCGACCACTCCTCGGCGCGTTGCCAGTGGTGCGCCAGCACCGGCAGCAGGTGCGACAGGTCCTCCGAGTGCGTCCGCTCATACCATTCCGCCACCGCGCGATGCAGCCCGCGGCGCTGGCCAAACAGCATCAGCCCGTAGATCGCCTCCTGGGTCAGCATGTGCTTGAACAGGAAGTGCAGCGGCTGATCCGCCACGCGCAGCAGGTCCTGCGCCACGAGCTGCGGCATCAGCCCGGCGACGTCGTTCTTGCGCTCTTCCAGCGGGAACACGTCAGTCACGACGTCCAGCGGGAACAGCCGCCCGACGACGCTCGCCACCTTCAGCGCCATCTGCTGCGTCGACTCGAGCGCGTCCAGACGGCTGACAATCAGCCCTTCCACCGTCGCCGGCAGCCGCGTGCGCGCCAGCTGCTCGAACGGCACCGCGAGCCGCGCCTCGTCGCCTTGCACCGTGATGCTGCCCGTCTCGTGCAGCACCGCCGCCAATTCTTCGACGTACAGCGCGTTGCCGCCGGCACGCTGGTGGATGAAGTCGATGATCTCCGCCGGCACCGTCCGCACGCCGAGCCGTTGCGCCGCCAGCTGCCCGCAGTCGTCGCGGCCCATCGGCCCCAGCCGCAGCCGGCTGACGGCCGGATCGGCGATCAGCGCCTCGAATTCCGGCGGCGGCCGCTCCATCGTCCGCGTCGCCACCACCACAAGCAGCGGCTTGACCGACAGCCGCACGGCACGCAACAGCGCCCACGACGCCGAGTCAAACCAGTGGCAATCCTCGAGAATCAGCCCAACGTGGCCCTCGTCCACCAACCGCTGCAGCAGCGCCGTCAGCAGCCTGTGGGTCTGCGCCAGCCGCGCCTCGCCGGTGAAGCCGTCGAGCCCCGGGTCCGGACCGAGGTCCAGGGCCATGACCGCTTCCAGCAGCGGCGCCAGCGCGCGCAGCTCAGCGGGCAGGTAGGCGATCGCGGTGTTGACCTTGAGCGCGCGCTCATGGAGGCTGTCCACCGGCGAGATGCCGAAAACTTCGGCAAAAACAGCGCGCCATGGATGGTACGGGGCGTTGCGATCGACGGCGTCACCGGCGCCGCGCAGCATCCGCATACCGAGCGTCTCGGCCTGGTTCTCCAGCTCGTTCAACAGCCGCGACTTGCCGATGCCGGCTTCGCCCTCGACGACGACGCACGCCGACTGGTGCGCGCGGACAATCGACTGGATCGCCCGCGACAGCGCGTCGCGCTCCGACTGCCGGCCAACGAGCGCGGTCTTGGCCCGCACCGCGGCGCGCAAAAGCCCAGACGGCGTCCAGACTTGCACCGAATCCGAGCGACCGCGGATCTCCATCGTCGCCACCGGCAGCAGCTCCATCTGCGCGGTCGCCAACTTGGCGGTCGCGTCGTCGCACAGCAGCCGGCCATCGCTGGCTTCCATGAGCCGCGCCGAGAGGTTCACCGTGTGGCCGATAACCGTGTATTCACAGCGCATTTGCGTGCCGACGGTGCCGCAGAACACCTGGCCAGTCGCCACGCCGATCGACGCCGACACGCCGAGATCCGACATCGCCTTGCGCATGGCCATCGCCGCGTGGAGCGAACGCACCGGGTCGTCCTCGTGCGACAGCGGCGGCAGGCCAAAAGCCGCAATTAAAACAGCGCCTTTTTCGTCGACGCTGATCTTGTCAATGCCGCCGTCGAAGCGGTAGACCGAGCGCTGCAGCGCCGCGACGAGGTTCTGCACGCGCTCGAGGTCGGCGTCCTCGGACGTCGCGCCGGGCAGCTGGGCAAAAACTACTGAAATCCTGCGGAGTTCCGACAGCCATTCCGACAAGCCGTTGGCGATGCTCGACAACATCACGCCCGGCACCCACGCGCGCAGCAGCTCCTCCGCGTCCGGGGAAACCGGCAGCCGCTCCAGCGCCTGCGCTGGCGGCAGGTCGTCGGACCAGCGCAGCCGCATCGGCCCATGATCCCCCGGTTCGGACGTCACGTTGGTCCAGGACTCCAGCAGCGACACCTCGGCGTCGAGCACAGTCTGGCGGTTGTCCGCGTTGCGCTGCGCCGGCTTGCCACTGAACCGCCCGGCCAGCAGTTCCCAAGCCCGCTGGCTGACGACCACCGCGCCGATGGGCGTCAGCGGCTTGAGCTCCGCCATTTCGGTCACCGGCCGCCCGCACGGCACCGTTTCCCAGCGGTTGAGCACGCCGCCGACGTGCAGCAGGCGCACCTCGCCGGCGCTGATGCAAATACGCATCGACAGCGTCGTCTCGCCGGCCTGGAAGCCCGCCAGCGCCTTCTGCGCCCGCAGCGCGCACGCCGCCGCCGACTGGGTCGCGGTCGCCAACGCCCGCTGTGGGTCGGCAGCGTCCACCGCCACCGGCCACAGCGCAATGACGGCATCACCAGCAAATTTCAGGACATCGCCGCCGTGCGCCTCGATCTCATCGACGAGCCGGCCCAAATACTGGTTCAGGTACTGGCCGATCTTCTCGGCGCCATCCGCGCGGCTGACGAGCTGCTCGGTCATCCGCGAAAAGCCTGAAATGTCGGCAAAAAACACGGCTCCGCGCAGGGCATCGGCCTCTGCGTGGTCCATTGATTCGGTCATGCGCGCCGCGCGGCTCGCCGTCACGTTGGGCACGAACCGCACAATGTCTGCCGAGCTCGCTCGCGACATTCCCAGCCCCGGCGGAGGTTTCCGCCACAATTCCGCCGGCCGACGATACCACTTCGTCCTTGCGGATGTCACGCCGGCGCTGCATCATCGCACATCTTTCCCTCGGAGCAACGGATGGCGCAACGCGTGGATTTTCCTTTGAATCGCAAGCAGTTAGAAGCGGACTTTGCCTGGCTGTTCGAATCGACTTTCCTCACGCATCTTGACGTTGCCGAGCAGGAGCTGCTGCTGGAACTGATGAGCTGGAAGCGCTACGGCCAGTCGGAAGTGCTCGTCCACGCTGGTGAAAAGGCCAAGGGCTTTGAGCTGATTGTCGAGGGCGAGGCGCAGGTCATCGCCGTGGATCCCCCGCAAGCCAGCACGCTGCTGACCAAGCTCTCGGGCCGGGCGGAGGCCGGTGAGACAGTGCTCGCGCGGATGGCGCCGGGGCACGTCTACGGCGAGCGGTCGCTGCGCACAGGTGCGCCCGCCAACGCGACTGTACGCGCCGTCAGCCCGCTGCTGTCGCTGCACCTGACGGCCGAGGGCTTCCAGCGCGCCATCGAGCAGATCCCGGTGTTTCGCCAGTACATCGACAACCTGGTGCTGCTGCGCGACCACACAGGGCTCATCAAGGACCTGCTGCTGCGCCATCCGTTCCTGCGGCTGCTGGGGCGCGACGACATGCAGCGCTTCATCGAAGCTGGGCGGCTGGTGCGGGTCAGCGCCGGCAGCTCGGTTGTCCGCAAGGGCGACCGCACGACGGACGTCTACGTCGTCGTCCGCGGCCGCGTAGGCGTCATGGGCGGCGAGTACCCCAAGCGCGAGACCATCGCCTCCAAGGGCCCCGGCTGGATGTTCGGCCACGCCGCCGCGCTGCTGGAAGTGCCGCGCACCGCGGACGTCGACGCGCTGGACGCGGTGGAGCTGCTGTCGGTGCCGGCGAACGCTTTCGTCGGCCTGGTGACCCGCAACCCGACGCTGTACCGCCAGCTGTACCAGGAGCTCGCAGTGTCGGGCGTGTCGGTGGGGCCCAAACAGCAGCGCAAGGCGACGCTCGTGTCGATCCACGGCATCCGCGCCGGCATGGGCACGACGACGCTGGCCTGGGGGCTGGCCGCCGGCCTGCTGCGCGAACAGGGCCAGCCGCACACGACGCCGCGGCGCTGGTCGCAGGCGCGGGTGACGCTGCTGGACCTCGACGGCCTGGAGACGATGCGGCGGCTGAGCCTGGGATCGCAGGCGATCCAGATCGGCCAGGTGCCGTGCATGGAGCTGCTGCCGCCGCCGGGCGCGACGTGGCCGCTGCGGGCGCTGGCGCCGGATTCGCCTGAGCACGCGCTGGCTATCGTGCAGGCGCTGCAGCTGGAGATGCCGGCGGACGGCTGGATCTTGGTCGGCGCGCGCAGCGAAGGTCCGGAGTCATCGCACGTGTTGCAGCAGGCGGAGTCGGTTGTGTTCGTGCGCGGCGCGTCCGATGGCACGCATGACCAAGCGGCGCTGCGTCATCAATACCGCATCGACGCGATCCGCCTGGACGGCGGCGTGCTGGCGCTGGAGTCAGCCGGGCGTTCGGTGCGCGTGCCGGCGGACAGTGCGACGCTGCAGCGCTTCACGGCGACCGGCGATCTCAACCTGCTGAGCACGGACGCGACGATCCTCGGCCGCGCGTGCCGGCGGCTGGCGCGCGCGCTGCTGGGTAAGACCGTCGGGCTGGCGCTGGGCGGCGGCGGCGCGCTCGGCTTTGCCCACGTCGGGCTGATCCGCGCGCTGGAGGAGGCGAAGATCCCGATCGACTACATCGCCGGCGTGTCCTTTGGCTCGCTGGTGGCGGCGCTGTACGCGGCGGGGCGGCGCGAGGCGCTCGAGCGGCTTGTGGCGGAACGCTGGACGCTGATCCCGACGCTGCTCTCCGGCTTTGTCTCGACCAAGCCGTTCGAGTGGGAGACGCACTTCAAGCTCGGTCGACAAGTCATGATGTCGGAAACGGAAATCCCGTTCTATCCGGTGGGCGTGGACATCAATACCGGCCGTGAAGTCGTGCGCGCGCACGGCACGGTCGGCCATGGCGTGCGCTCGGCGTCGTGCCTGCCGGGCGCGTATCCGGCGCTGACGGTCGGCGGCCAGCGCGTGGTGGACGGCGGCATGCACAACAACGTGCCGGCGTCGGTGATGTGGCAGGCCGGCGCGCACTTCATCATCGCCTCCAATATCATTCCGGATTTTCCGTTCGCGCCGCCGCCCACGACTGGCCCGTCCGCGGCGCTTTCGCGGCTGGGGCTGAACCGTCTGGACGAGGTGATGCGCTCCATTTTCCTGCTGATGTCGCAGTCCGGGCGCGACCGCGCGCAGCTTGCCGACTATGTTTTTGATCTGGATGTGCGCGGCTACAACGTCTACGACGTGGCGCGCGGCAAGGAGATTGCCGCCGCGGGGTACGAGCAGGCGTGCCGGTCGATGCCGGACATCGAGGCGGCGTGGCGCAACCAGACAACCGGCGTGACGGCGCTGGCGGGCCAGACCGGCGGTGAGGACGGCGCGGAGCACCCGCAACTGCCGGAGATCGCCGCGCCGCTGGCGAGCGCTTAGCCGACGCGGCGGCGGCGCACGAGCGCGCACGCGCCCGCGAGGATCGCCAGCCAGCCGCTGCTGCCGCTGGCGCCGGCGCGGCAGCCGCCATCCTTCACGCCGCTCGGCGCCGGGTCGACGCTGACGTCGCCGCCGCTGTCCGCTCCGCCGATGGCGTCAGCCATCACAACACACGGATTCCACGCGCAAATCGCCGAGCAGCTGTGGACGCCCGCGGCGCCGCTGTCGGTCGTGCAGGTCGCGCTGCTGCCGAGCGCGCAGGTGAAGGTCTCGTCGGTGGCGTCGTTGCAGTCGTCGTCCTTGCCGTTGCAGCTCTCGGTCGGCGCGGTGCAGGCGTTCCAGCGGCAGGTGGCGCCGCAGGTTGTGGTGCCGACGCTGCCGCAGGCGGTGGCGCAGGTCGCGTCCTGGGCTTCGCCGACGGTCTGTGTGCATTGCCAGCCGAGCTCGGCGCCGGTGACCTCGACGCGGCCCCAGCCGTAGGTGTCGTCGGGCAAGCCGCCGTCGCCCATTGGTGTGGCGCGGTCGATGATCTGCTGCACGATGGCGGCCGCGCTGAGGTCCGGCAGCGCGGTGCGCAAAAGCGCGGCGACGCCGGCGGTGTGCGGACAGGCGGCGGAGGTGCCGTAGAAGTCGCCAAAGCTCGTGGTGGTGCCATCGGGCGCGACGACCTCGGGCTTCTGGCGGCCGTCGACCGTCGGACCGTACGAGCTGAAGTCCTCCTGCGGGCCCTTGTCGTAGTCGCTCCAGCGCAGCGCGCCGACGGCGAGCACGCCCTTGCAGCACGCCGGGTCGTACACGTTGCCGTTGTCCGTCCACGCCGACAACGAGCCCGCGCCGGTGCCCGTGCTCACGACCCGCAGCCGCAGCCCCGCCGGCACGGGCGCCGCGGACGTAATCTCGATGCCGTACACCGCCTCCTGCGGCTGCTGCACCACAAGCCACTCCGCGCTCGGGACGTTCTTGCCCTGCTTCAGGCTCGACGCCGTCTCCAGCGTCCACGCGTCGCCGTCCTTGCGCCACAGCTTGGCGTTGAGGTCGATCTTGCGCGCGTCGTAGTCATCCCAGTCCACGACCATCTGGATCGTGCCATACGAATGAGCTTGGAATTCAAGGAGCTTTTGCCCCGGCTGGATGTCGTGGCTGCCGTCCTTGTCGGCGTCCGTCCAGACGCCCTGGTAAAAGCTGCCACCGCCGTTGTTGCCCGCGGCGTTGACCCAGACGATGTCGGCGCTGCGGGCTTGGTCGGTCACGGCGCACAGCGGGCCGGTGCCGCGGCCAAAACTCTGGCCAAACCAGCCGACGGAGTGGCTGACGACGCGGATGTGGTTGGGGTTGCCCTTGGTTGTGACGTCCTTGGCGAACGACTGCATCGCGCTCAGGCTGGCGACCGAGTAGAGCACGAGCGGCGCGGCGGGCGCGACGTCGGCGACGGTCTCCGCGCACATCGATCCGTGTGTCGCCGTCGTGGCGAACTTGTTGCCCGCGGTGTAGCCTGCCAATTCGCCAGCGGCGACGGACTTGTCGATGTCCTGAAAGGCCTCGTCGACGACTGCG
>CAIPXZ010000280.1 GCA_903869075.1 uncultured Myxococcales bacterium
GTCCCCAAGGTCGAGGGCGGCAGCAAGTAAGCGATTCCCGCAACACAATCGCCCGCTGGGCCGCATCCGGTGCGTCCGGTGCGGCTCGGCTGGCGGGGAGGCACCATGCACCACTGTCACCAAACGATGGCCGCGTACCTGCTGGATTGGCAGGCAAAACTCGGCTTGACCATCCGCTACCAGCGCTGGTCAGCGCGCTATTCGGACCCGGCGCCGTTTCGCCGCGAGATTGAGCTGCTCGGTCCCATCGCGGGCACCGCGACCGAATGCCGCTTCCCGTACAAGGATGGCGTTGCGGTCGTCGATCTCGTGAATGGCCGTCCCCACACCGGCGAGCCGGTGGAAATCGCGGTCGGCGATGAGACGTTCGTGGTCGCATCCGTGGAAGGTCGGCGGATCCGTCTGGCGTTCGATCTGGAAAGGCTCTTCGAGCAACCGGAGGACATCCAACCCGGTCGCGTGCTGGAAACGGTCTTGAACGCGGCGCTGCCTTTGGCGGCGGCGTATATCCAGAGCTACGACTGGCAGCGCGAAAAGTCGGAGTTCTCGTCGTGGATGGTGTCGTCGGTCGACGGCATGGTCCGCAACTGGAAAAACGCGATCCGCGACAACGAGTACGAGGCCAACCGCATCACCAGCCAGCTCTCCGGCCTGGTGCGCAAGAACGGCGAGCTGCGTGAGCAGATTGTCGCGCTTGAAGCGACGACTCGCCCGGCGCAGGAACAGAAGGCGCAGGAAGAGTTTGCGGCGCTGGTGAAGATGATGCCGTCGCCGGTGGTCAGCGTGGAAGTCGACTACGGCAAGCTGTCCATCGTGCTGGAGCCGCTCACGTTGGAGCACGACAGCACGGATTACCAAATGGGCACCTACACGCTGACCATCACGGCGGACAAGGTGCACATCTGGTCGGACGGCGGTTTTTCCTACCCTCACCCGCACGTCAGCAGCGACGGCGTACCGTGCTGGGGCAATCTCGGTCCGGGGATCGGCAAGCTGCTGGGCGAAGGCCAGTACGCGGCGCTCGTCGCGGTCATCTGGGAGTTCCTTCACAGCTACAACGAGCGCGACGCCTACCGGCACATCGAGACCTGGGATCCGGACTACAACAGCGACGACGATTAGCGTCGGCGCCACAGCCGACGGCCTCGCGAACATTCCACCGTGGAGTGTTCGCGGGGCTTTGTCGCTTTTGGAGGCAGCATGAAAGTGAAACAGAACCTGCGGGTTCGCATTGACGCCGACGCGATGGAGCGCATTTGGCACTGGACCGACCTGGCCGCAGGCGAGTTCTCGTGCTTGGCGACCGTGACGGACGACTTGGTTGTCGGCGGCGTGCAGCTCTTTGGCCAGATCTGCACTTCGGCGAGCACGGAGATCGACCAGGACGCGCTGGCGAAGTTCCTCGTCACGCACCAGCAGCCCGAACGCGTGCGCGCGTGGATTCACAGCCACGGCCGTCTGGGCGTGTTCTGGAGCCAGCAGGATGAAGCGTGCATCGAAGGCCTCGCCAACGACCTGTGCCTCATCAGCATCGTGGTCAACAAGAAGCGCGAGTGGAAAGCGCGGATCGACGTGTGGCAGCCGTTTCGGCTGACGTTCGACGACCTGCCGCTGGAGATTCGCCTGCCCGACCAGAACCTGCGCGGCGAGTGCGAGGCGCTCTTCAACGCGCACGTGGTGGAGATGGCGCCGATGCTCATGCCCGACTGGCGGGCGGGTACGCGGCGCAACTCGCCGCAGCAGCAGGGCCAGTCGCATCAGGGCGGCTGGCCGGATTTTGACGACGATTTGGCAGACTGGAGGTAGCGATGAACTTTCACCGGCAACTGGATGTACTGGACGTGCCGCGGCTCGCGCGCACGCCCATCACGGTCATCGGCGCGGGCGCGGTGGGCAGCTTCACAGTGCTGGCGTTGGCGAAGTGCGGCGCAGAGAAGATCACAGTGTGGGACGACGACAGCGTCGAATCGCACAACCTCCCAAACCAGTGGTACCGCTTGGCGGATCTGGGGCGGCCGAAAGTGCAGGCGCTGAAGGCGCTCGTGCTGGAGATGACGGGCGTGGACATCAAGGTCGTGCAGGAACGCTTTCAGGGCGACGGCGCGACTGAGGTGACCATCTGCTGCGTCGATAGCATGGACATCCGGATCGCGCTTTGGGGGCAGCTTCATCCACCGCCAACGCTCTACGTCGATGCGCGCATGGGCGCCGAGGTCGGCAAGGTCATGTGCGTGGGCGCCTTTGGAAGCTGGTACGAAGAAACGCTGCACCCCAGCAGCGAAGCGTACCGGGCACCTTGCACGGCGCGCGCCACGATGTACTGCGCAAGCGGTTTGGCTGCCTTCATTGCAGCTCAAGTGGCGAATTACGCCAGCGACCGGCCCACCCGGGAAGAGATGACCATAGATTTTCGCAACGGAATCATCATCTGACCGGAGGTGCCAATGGCGTGGATTTTCCAAGTCCTCGTCCAGGTCGCCCAAATCCTCGAACTCTGCATCGCAATCGTGATGTGGCTGGGCGGGACGCGGGCGGCGTGGGTGTAGCGCACGCGCAGGCGTGATGGCGGGAGCCCGGGGCGGTCAAGTCGGCCGTCCCGGGCTTGCCGTGAAGGAGCGACATGAAACCTTTGGCAAAGAACACGGGCGACGTTCTCGACGCGCTCACGGCGGATCTGGAAATCGGCGGCACGCGCAAGATCGACAACGGCAGCTACATGGCTGTTCACGTGGACCGGCTGAGCCAGGCGACGTTCAGTGTCGCGCACTACTTCAAGCAGAACGGCGACCTTGTGTGTGACCCGGATGGCGTGTTTCTGAAGACGACCGCGGGCTGGCTGCCGGTGACGCTGCAGCTCGCGACCGGTCATTACACCGTCGCGATCGAGCTGGACTGCAACGACAAGCCCACGGGCTGGCGCCCGCGCCAGTACCGTGAGCTGCACTCGTTCGCGACGATGTGGCTGCGGAATATCCGCGCGCAGCAAGGTGGTCTGAACAAAATCACTGGTGATACGTGAACTGTTGGCGTGGGCGCGGGTCGGAAGTCCCGGCGCCAACCCGCGCTCTTTGGGAGGTGAGAGATGGACAGCGAGAAGATGCGGCTGCTGACGCGGCCATTTGGCGACATCAAGTCGCGTCCCGGCCGCAACGGCCAAAGCATCAGCTACGTTGAGGCGCACAGCGTCGTGCAGCGCCTCAACGACGCGCTGGCGGGCGACTGGAGCTTCCGCGTACTGGAGCGCGAGATCCTCGACGGCGAGGTCATCGTGCTGGGCGAGCTGCGCGCGGGGGAGGTGGTGAAACAGGCGTTTGGCGGGTCGGAAGCGACCAAGACCCGCGACGGCAAGATCGTCAGCCTGGCTGACGACCTGAAAAGCGCTGCCACGGACGCGCTCAAGAAGGCGGCGACGCTGATGGGCGTGGCGCTGCAGCTTTACGGCGCGGAAGAACCGCCCGTGACGCCCAGCGCGCCGCGGCTGGTGCCGCCCGTGCACGACGGCGACGAGCCCGATGTGCCGCCAAACAACCGTCTGACGCGCAAGCAGGCCGAGTTCATCGCCCGGTTGGCGCGTGAACGCGGCATGGCGAAAGGCGAAGTGGACGCGCTGGCACGTGAGCGGCACGGCACCGCGGCCAACTTCTTGAGCGTCAAGCAGGCGTCCGAGTTCATCAAACAGCTTCAGCAGGAAGCGGCGTAACCGGAGGTCGCAATGGAGTTTTTGCGTAGTGCGCCCAGGACGGACCTGCACGTGTCGGTGAGCCAAATCAAGTGCTTCCAGATGTGTCCGAAAAATTGTGCGCAGTCAGCACTTATGCGGACCAACCCGCGCAAGCTCCTGATCCAAAGGGAATCGCCTTGGCGGTCGTGCGCATAACCGCACGCGTCACAGGCCGTGCAGCCACTCCATGAGGCTCTTGTCGTGCTGCCACGATCTTGCCTCGATGGTGATGCCGGTCGAACCGGCGCGCTCCAGCGCCTGGCGCTTCATGTTCATGTCGGCTTGCGCGTAGATTTCGCTGGTGCGCAGGTCGGCGTGGCCGAGGATGGCCTGAATCGTCGTCAGCGGATTGCCCGACTGCAACAGGTGCATGGCCTTGGTGTGGCGGAGCGTGTGCGGGGAGATGCCTCCGGGCAGCGAGGGCGTCCCCCGCCGCGCGCGCTCCACGTACCGGGCCAGAATCTGGCGGACGCCGGAGCGGGAGAGCGGCTGGTGCTGCTTGTTCCAGAACATCGGGTCGTCCTGATGCTCGATGCGCTGAAGGTCGTGCTCGCGGACGTATGCGTTCAACAGCGCCACCGTCGCGTGGATCAGAGGGACGACACGGGCTTTGCGACCCTTGCCCATGATTTGCACCTGCGCCGGCGAATCGAGCCGCACGTCGCGCACGCACAGGTCAATCAGCTCTTGAACGCGCGCGCCGGTGTCGTACATCAAACTGAGCAGCACGGCGTCGCGTCGCCCGGCAACCGTCGAAAGGTCTGGCTGCGCGAGCACCGCCGCGAGGTCCTCGACCGAGAGGTAGCCGACGCTGGGCTTGGCGTAGCGCTGCGATGGAATCGCGAGGATTTGCTGATACTTCAGGATACGGGCCGGGTCCTCGATCTCCAAGTAGCGGAAGAACGCGTGCAGCACGGCCAGCCTGTGGTTTCGCGTCGCGCTTCCACAAGCCCGGTCGGTTTCCAGATGCTTGAGGAAGCCGAGGACGAGGTCGGCGTCGCAGTGGTCCAGAGTCAGGCGCTCTGGTGGGAGCCCGCGCTCGTCGCGGCAGTAGCGCAGGAACAGCATGAACGCATCGCGGTACGCCTTGATGGTGTTTGGGCTGACGTTTCGCTGCGACGGCAGGTACTCTGCCAAGAACCCGGTCAAGGCAGCGGCAAAATCGGTCGGTTTCATGGCGTCACCAGGCGCGGCACGGCGTTCCCAACGAAGCGCTCTAACAAGACGACCACGTCAGGGAAAATCTCTGGCGTCAGGCGCAGGTAGCGCGCAGTGCCCGTGACGTGTTTATGCCCCATGTACGCCGCGAGGTATGGCAGTTTGGCGCCGATGTCGACGCCCTGGCGGTACCACGCGGCGAGACGGTGCACAGCGAACGTGTGGCGCAGGTCATGAATGCGCGGGCCGCTGCCGCGACCTCCGTGTGAAATTCCCGCCTTGCGCAGCAATCCGCGAAAGATCGTGTAAACAGCGTACCTGGAGTAGACGAGACCGTCCGGCGCGGGAAAGAAGGCGGCGTCGGGCTTCCGCGTGCCAAGCGCCGTGGCGAACCTCTTGAGACGGGCCAGCATCTCGGCACCGAGCGGCACGAGGCGTGTCCGGTGAAACTTGCTGTCGAAAACGGTGATGGCGCCGCGGTCGAAATCGACGTCGGCGACATGCAGCGCAAGTGCTTCGCTGATACGTACACCAGTGCTGTACAGCAGGCGAAAGATCTCGGGCATGACCACATGGCGCAACGGAGCGTGTCCGTCCGGCCGAAGATGGTCGGCGGCCGAGATGACGGCACGGACCTGCTCGTGAGTGAAAATGAATGGCACATACTGGTCAGTGCGGCTTGCGTGAGGATTCCGGCAATACCAGGCCAAGATGTCGTGACGGGTCAGGAACCGCGCAAACTGGCGGGCAATCGTCGCGCGCTTGGCCTGGCTCGCCGGCCGTTCGTGTGGTGCTGCCGCGGTCCACGGCTCAATCATTTCGCGCGGCAGGTGAGCCGCATCCAGCCCGACGGCGCACAAGTGGCGGTCCAGCCGCGCCATGACCGCGCGCTCTGAGACGTAGTGACAGCCGAGCGACCGTTTTTCTTCTAGAAACATGACCATCCAGCGCGCCAACGGCGAGTGGAAATCGTAGGTCACCTCATGGGCATGCATCGGTCACCTCCTCCAGCCCGAGCGCCACGTCGCGCAACGACTCGAAATCGATACGGATGTAGGTCGCCGTCGACTCCAGCCGCCTGTGTCCGAGGATGGCCGAGATCACCGGCAGGGGCGTGGCCGCTTCCATGAGCCGACTGGCGAGCGAGTGGCGCAGGGAATGCATCCCGCACCGCGTCACACGTGTGGCCAGCAGCAGCCCCGCCTGCTGGCGGTACCGGGTGATGATTGCGGAAAGCCCGCTGCCGATCGTGAATGGGTCATACGGCGCATGGCCACGTAAGAATATCTCGCGACGGTGGCTGACCGGTCGGCCGTGACGCAAATACTCGATAATCGCTTCGCCCACGTCTTCGGGTAGCGGCAAGCTGAGCGGCTCGCTTGTCTTTTCCTGAACGATGTCGATGCGGCACTCATCCCAGAGAATGTCTTCCAAGCGGAGCTTCCGGATGTCGCCGGCACGCATTCCGAGTTTCGCTGCCAGCATCAAGATCGCGTAGTCACGCTTTCCGACAGGAGAACCACGGTCGACCGCGGAGAGCAGTGTCAGCACGTCTTCCCGGCTCCAGACGGCAGGTAATGGATTGGGCCGCTGAACCGTGAACGCGCGCGTCTCCTCGACCAGTGCTGCCGAAACGCGGCCGCGCACTACCAAGTACCGGAGGAACGAACGCAGTGACCCGATTTGGCAGCACAAAAGCGTCGTCTGCGCCGGATTTCTGGTGGCGATGAAGTCGGAAAGGACGCCGATGTCGATGCCATCGATATCCGCGATGCTCTTGGTGCGCAAGTACTGGAGGCCGTTGAAAAACCCACAAACCCGCGCAAACCGATCGACACCCGGATCCAACGTAGTATCATCACGTTGGAGGCGATCGATGGGACAAAAAGGCATCCGGCGGGCGACGAAATCCTTGGGCCTGTCGCCACAGCGGCAGCTGACGCTGGCGGGCGCGACGGAGCGTGAGATTGGCGTCAAACGCGAGGCTCCGGCGGACGCGCCGCGGTTCAAGGACGCGGACCCGCTCGGCCTGTTTGTCGGGCCGCAGCGCATTGACGTCCTGCTGAAACTCGGCGGTTTTTCTTGGGTTTTCACGATTCGCCGGCTGATGCGCGCGCTCGACTGGACGCCGTTTTACGCGCAGTACAGCACCGAGGGGCGGCCGGCGTACCACCCGGCGCTGATGGGCAGCGTCGTCGTGCTCGGGCACCTGCTCGGGCGCACGAGCCTGCGCGACCTGGAGGATCTCGCCGCTGCCGACATGCGCTGCTGGTGGCTGACCGGCGGGCTGATTCCGGATTACAGCTCGTTTTGCAATTTCTTCAATCGGCACAAGGATCTGTGGACCAGCCATTTCTTTGAGGACATCACCGCTCGCGTCGTGCTGGCGCTGCAGAGCGACGCGAGCAAGCTGGGTCTGGACGGCACCGTGGTGCAGTCGGCGGCGAGCGCGCATTGCCGACTGAGTGTGGAGGCGGCGCAGCACAAGGCGACGCGCGCACGCGAGCAGGCGGATGCGGCGCCGCGTCAAACGCCGGCGGAGAAGGCCACGGCGGCGAAGCTCGACAGCGAGGCGAAAAAAGCCAAGCGAACCGCGGAGATCGCGACGGAGCGCGACGCGGGGCGCTCGAACCAGCAAAAGCGCAATAGCCCGACCGTGGTGCCGGAGCACGACCCCGAGGCGGTGAACCAGCCGCAGAAGCGCGGGGGCTACGCGCCGTCATACAAGCCATCGATTGTGGTGACCAAAGACCGCGTGATTACGGGACAAACCGTGCATCCGTCCAATGAAGCGGTGCAAGTGCCGGAATTGCTGGACCAGAGCGAGCGGGTGACGGGGCAAAAGCCGGAAATCGTCCTGGCGGACGCGGGTTACAACGTGGCGAGCGTGCTGAACGAGGCTGTCGCGCGCGACCTCAATTTCCTGTGCCCTCAAGGCCGCGCACACGACGCGGACGGGGACTGGACGCCGGACAGCAAGCGGATTCACAAGTCGCAATTCAAATACCATGAGAAAACAGATAGCTACACTTGCCCTCAAGGCCGCGTCCTGAAGCGATTGCGGCAGCGGCAGGGATTCGTCCAGTACCGGTCGGTGAGCTGTGAGGGGTGTCCGCTGCGAGCGCAGTGCATCAAGGAAGGCGAATGGCGCAGCGTGAATCGTGCGCCGGAGGATGAGATTCGCGAGGTGTTACATCAGGTTATGCAGCAGCCCGGCGCGCGCAGGCAGTACAGGCGGCGCCAGGGGATGGTCGAGCCGGTGTTTGCAGAGCTCAAGGGCATCCAGGGCGAGACACGATTCCGGCGGTTTGGGCTGGCGAACGTGCGCGCGGAGCACGCGATTCACTGCGCGGTGCACAACATCCGGCGGGTGCTGGCGCTGGCGCGGGCGCGGCGGCCTGCGGGCGCGTCCGGGCGCGTGCTGGGCACCGACAAGCGGGCCGAGGTCAAACGCGTGGCGCCGGCGGCGGGGATTTGGCGGACGCGGCAGAAGCCGGCGTGGCACTGGCCGGCGAGGATGTCGCGCTGAGCGAATTCACTAACCTGCAGGCGGGGATATTCAACGGCCTCACTGGAAAAATGTCCGAAGGTCACGCGAGCGCGTTATCAAGGTGCCGCGCGCATGGTGCTGATAGTCCTCACAAAACTGCAGATAATCGGCAAGCGTGGCCTCCAAAGCCGGCGACACGTCCAGCGGGGCAACACTCCTGGTGCGGAACCGAAAACGACCCTGAAGGCTGAACTCAATCAGCACCCGCATCGCGTGACCGGTGATCTCCTGACCGCTTCGCTTGCGGTACTCGCGGTCGCCGTGACGCTTGCACGCAGCCAAGTAACGCTGGCTAAGCAACGGCAGAGACGCGTCGTCGCCAGCGCGCTCACGCACGAAGCGAAGAAAGCGCCTGTACGCACGCAGAAAATTCACCCGTGTCGAAGCCGTGTACTTCAGGTCCGTCAGGTGCTGGAGGACCTGAACGACCAAGCCCTCCAGCGCCTTGTCGACGACGGCAGGCGCGCCAATCGGGTCCATGGCCTGACCTCCGAACGCCCTGACGACATGGGCGTCAGCTCAACGTAGCACGCGGATTATGCGCAGCACGCGCGCCTACAAACATGAAGATCCGGGGGGATCCGGAACGGCGTGCGCATAAGTGCTGACTGCGCACAACGGCGATTATGTGTTCAAGCGCATAATCGCCGGTACTTCTGGCGGTACGTCCTGGGCGCAGAGGCGGAGCACCGCAGCCCCAATCTGGTGCTTGGCAGTGCGGTGCACGAAGCGCTGGCGAGCTACTACAGCAGCATCCGCAACGGCAAGGTGCCGGTCGCGGAAGGCGTGCTGGCGGCGTTCAGCGATGCGTTTGATGAGGAAATGGGCAAAGAGCCCGTGGTGCTGGTCGATGAGGGGCAGACGGCTGGCGATCTGAAAGATGAAGGCGTCAAGTTGGTGGAAGCGTTCTTGCGCGACGTGAAACCGCCGGACCGAGTGTTCTCGGTGGAAAGCGCGTTTGCCTGTGATGTAGTAACGCCAGAAACGGGCGAGATTCTGGAGGAACAGTTGGTTGGCTATCTGGATGCCGTCGTGGAGGACGCCGGCAAGCTGGTGGTGTTAGAGCACAAGACGGCGGCACGCGCGTGGTCGGCGGACCAGTTGGAGTACGACCTGCAAGTCAGCTTGTACGCGGCCGTGACGGGCGCGGACTTGGTGCGGCTTCAGGTGCTGACCAAGACGCGGGTGGCGAAGATGTTGGTACACGATCTCGTGCGGACGGAAAAGGCGCAGGTCGAGGCTGTCAGCGTGGTGTGTCAAGTGCTGAAGGCGATCCGCGCGGGGGCGTTTTGGCATTCGCGCGGGTGGCAGTGCAAGGAGTGTGAGTGTCGCGCGCTGTGCACGGCGTGAAGGGGTGGCGGTCGCGAGAGCGGCCGCTACTTCGTACCATCGACGCTCGAATACGTGGTCGGACACACCGAAAAGACGCCAAGTCCA
>CAIPXZ010000281.1 GCA_903869075.1 uncultured Myxococcales bacterium
CCGCCACGCCCCCCTCCGTTGTTAAAGGTTTTCAGCCCTCCGCAGGCGGGATGAAAACCCCGACGCCGACACTCCGGTCGGCGTCGTTGCCGTTGTTGCGGCCGTTCCTTTCATAGCGGCTCAACAGAAACGGGCTACCCTCGTCGTGCAGTCGGAGGCGGCCCGATGCCCAAAAAGCGATGCATCTTCTGCCGAGAATGGTTCGAGCCCTACATTCCCAGGGCCAAGATTCAGCAGATATGCGGATCATTTGATTGCCGCCGCAAGTTGAAACGACTGCTGGACCGAGCGTGGCGACGACGCGATCCGCGGTGGAGCAAGGAATGGCGCGCGCGCAAGCGGAAAGGCTGGCGAGTGTACATGCGCAGCTACCGTGTGGAACATCCTGAATATCGTGCGCGCGAAGTTGCGCGTATCAGGCGCAGGCGAGCGAGTGACCGTAAGACAGGAGCATTGACCTGTCTCTCCGTCAAGGAAACAGCGAAAACCGTCGTAAGACAGGACTTTATAGACGCGGGGAAAGTCCTGGGCGATAATGTCGGAGCATGAAGGTCATCGAGCTGAATGTGGCGGCGCTGGACGTTCGCTATGACGGTCTGCGCGTGAGGGACCGAAGGCGCGAGGCGCAGTTGATGGCGTCGCTCGAGGAGCACGGCCAGCAGGACGCGATCAGCGTGATCGCCGAGGGCGATGGCCGTTGGATCGTGGTGGACGGTCACAAGCGGGTGCGCGCGCTGAGGCGCTTGAGGCGCGACGTGGCGAAGGCCGTGGTCTTGGAGATGCCGCCGGCGGAGGCGCTGGCAGCGGTATACCGGTCGGGAAGCGGGCCGAGCTACAACGCCGTCGAGGAGGGCTGGCTCGTTTACGAATTGCATCGAGTCGGTAAGTGGGATCTCGGAAAGACGGCGGTTTCGATCGGGCGCAGCAAGAGTTGGGTGAGCGGTCGTCTGGGTCTGGTTGAGATACTGCCGGAAGCGGTGTTGGAGGGAGTGCGGTCGGGGAAGATCGGTGCGTACGCGGCGACGCGATATCTGCTGCCGTTTGCGCGCGCAAACGGCGGGACCTGCGAGCGATTGGCTGAGAAGATAATCGCGGCGAACTTGAGCAGCCGTCAGGTGGCTTTGGTGTGCGAACATTTTTCGAAGAGCGGTGCGGAAGTCCGGGCGCGTATTTTGGAGGACCCGGGGAGATTTCTGAAGGTCTTGGCGGCGTCGGCGGCGGGGCCGCAGGACCCGACGCTCAGCGAGGCGGAGAACCGCGCGCTCAAGCAGTTGGATTTGGTGGGAAACGTGGCGCTGGGGCTGACGCGGGGCTTGCCGCCGGTACTCGGCTACGACGCCGGAGAAATCTCGCGGACGAAACTGTGGCCGGCGTGGGAACGCGCGTCGAAACGATGGGCTTGTTGGACGAGACGGTGGCGGCATTGAAAGCCGCGCGAAAACGGAACAGGGAGGAAGGATATGCTGAGCCAGGAAATGCGCATGGCGGTCTTGACGCTGCGAAAGCAGGGTCACGGCAGCCGGAAGATCGCGAGGGATTTGAGGCTGGGGCGCAACGCGGTGCGGGAGGTGATCGCGAGCGGCCGGGCGGAAGTGGCGCGGCGCAGCGCGCCGCCGCACCGGCTGGAACCCTTTGTTGAGAGCCTGCGGCAGCTGCATGGGAAATGCCAAGGCAACATGGTGCGTGTGTGGGAGGAGCTGACATCGCTTCACGGCGTGAACGTGCCCTACGCGACGCTGACGCGGTTCTGCCGTGAGCGCGGGATCGGCGTGCTCGAGAAGCAGCCGGCGGGCCGGATCGTGACGGGCCCAGGCGTTGAGATGCAGCACGACACAG
>CAIPXZ010000282.1 GCA_903869075.1 uncultured Myxococcales bacterium
CGCGCTCGACGTCCACGGCCAGGCTGCCGTCCAGCCAGCCGTCCAGATCGCCGCGCTGCCGCAGCGCTTGGCAGCACGGCAGCACCGCCACGCGCGCGCCCACGGCCTGCGCTTGCTGGAGGATGTCATCCGTCAAGCTGCCACACGCGTGTGCCGACACGACAACGTCATCCGGCCGCAGCTCGACGTCCTGCAAGCGCATCGTCGCGAACGTCACGCGCCCCGCCAGCTTGGGCCAGGTCTGCGCCAAAGCGTCCGCCAGCCGCAGGTGGTTGCCGCTGAGCCGCAGATCAACGGCCAGCGCCTCGGGCGACGTCTCGTCCAGCAGCAACATGACCTGCGCCAACAGGCCGTGGCCACAGCACAAGTCGACGACCCGGCCGCCGCGGAACCGCCGCCGCACCCGCCGCGCCACTTCCCACGCCTCGTGCAGCTCCTTGCGCGGCAGCACGCCGACGCCACAGACGCAGCGGCCCAGCCGCGCGAACAGGCTGTCGCCGGGATAGAGGTCCAGCTGGTGGGCAGTGAGTCGGTTGCGCGAGCCGGTGGCGTGCATGCGCCCCTTGCGCAGTGTGAATCGCCACGAGCGTGGCGTAAGCTGGCGGCGATCGCAAGGCACGGTTTCTGACCGGCGCCCACCTGCCGCAGATCGGGACGCCGCGCCGCGCGTCCAAGGCTGTGCGTCCGCCGCCGCAGGCGCGTCACCGGGAGATCGCCATGCAGGTCCAGCCGCAGATGAACCGCCAACCGCCGCGCCAGTGGCTGCTGCCGACGCTGGCGCCCGCGTGGCTGGCGTTGTGCCTGCTGCTGGCCACGCCGGCGGCCGCGGATACGCTGCAACAGCGGTTTGTGCCGCCGCCGGGCTACGCGCGTACGCCCGTCGCCGCGAGGTCTTTTGGCCAGTACCTGCGCGATCTGCCGCTGCAGCCGCCCGGCAGCCGCGTCCACACGTTCGATGGCCGCGTCAAGCCGGACAGCGCGTACGTCGCCGTCATCGCCATGGACGTCGGCAAGCGCGATTTGCAGCAATGCGCGGACGCGATCATCCGCCTGCGCGCCGAGTATTTCTTTGCGCAAAAGGCCTTCGACCGCATCCGCTTCGCCTTGACCAACGGTTTTGTCGTCGACTGGCCGCGCTGGCGAGCCGGCGAGCGCGTCGCCGTGCATGGCGAGCACACCCAGTGGCACAAGGCGGCGGCACCGTCCGCAAACTACGCAAACTTTCGCCGCTACCTCGACTTCGTGTTCACGTATGCCGGGACGCTGTCGCTGGATCGCAGCCTCACGGCCAAGCCGCTGGCGGAACTGGCCATTGGCGACGTGTTTGTCAAAGGCGGCGCGCCGGGCCACGCGGTGATCGTCGTGGATGTGGCGCAGAATTCCACGGGCCAGAAGGCATTTTTGCTGGCACAGAGCTATATGCCGGCGCAGGAGATTCAGGTGCTGCGCAATCCGGACGATGCGAACCTGAGCCCGTGGTACCGCGGCGACTTTCGCGGCCCGCTGCGCACGCCCGAGTGGACGTTCAGCCGCGATCAGCTCAAGACGTGGTGAGGCCAGCCGATGCCCCGCCGTTCACCGCTGCCATTTCGCCCGCTCGTGGTCGCTTTGCTGCTGGTCCTGCCAGCGCGGACGCAGGCGCAAACGCCACCGCCGGCGCTGCAGTGCCTGCTGGCCAGCTATCCGGGGGCGTTGTGTGCCGCCACCGCGATTGATCTCGTCTGGTGTGATGGCTCCCATATGCCGCTGCACGACGGCAGCGCCGGCGCGACGCACCAGGCGCAGCTGGAATACGGCGATCTGGCGGCGCAGATGGCGCAGGTCTACACGCCGTTCGCGCCGCTGCAGCCGCCAGGCACCGACGTCGAGCCGGGACGCATCCGCAACGCCGCGTTCTTGGCCAAGCTCTACGGGCAAACGCCGCAAGCGGTGCGGCGCAAGCTGCAACCGCTGCGCTGGCTGGATGGCACGATCGTCCGCATCCAGGGCCAGTTCGGTCTGCCGCAACAGCTGGCGGCGGTGCGCGATGACCTGGCGCGGCTGCCGGCGGACGTTGTCGGCGCGGCAAGGCACACCGCCGGCGCTTTTGTGTGGCGGCGCATCCACGGCACGCAGCGGCAGAGCGCACACGCGTACGGAATCGCCATCGACGTCGGCGTGGCGGCGAGCGACTACTGGCAGTGGGATACGGCGGACGCCCAGGGACGGCGGATCTGGCACAACCGCATGGCGCCCGAGGTCGTGGCGGCGTTCGAGCGCCACGGCTTCATCTGGGGCGGGCGCTGGGACCACTACGACACGATGCATTTTGAGTACCGCCCGGAGCTGCTGCACCCGGCGTGCGTCGGCCACGCGGCGCCAACGGTGCCCTGAACGCGGCTACTGTCGCGCCAGCGCCCGCTGCAGCGCCACCCGCACCAACTGTTGCGTCGACGGCGACACCGCCGGGCCCGGCGAAGTCTTGCACAGCACAAGCGTCCGCCGCAGCGAGTCGCATTTGCCCTGACACCGCGGGCACTGCGCGAGGTGCGCCTCCATCGCCGCGCACGTCTCAGGCCGGATGTCGCCTTCCAGATGGCGGCTGTAGTTGACCAGCACGTCCGGGCAAGTGCTTGGCGAACTATCCGGATCCGTTGGCGTTGCCAGCACCGGCGCGAGCTGTTCACGCACCGCCAGCCGCGCCCGATGCAGCCGGCTCTTCACGGCCTCCAGACCCAGTCCCAGCAATTCGGCGACTTCCGGTGCCGACAGCCCCTCCATGTCGCGCAGGATCAGCACCTCGCGGTACATCGGCGCCAGGCTGCCGACAGCGTGCTCGATCGCCTCGCCCAGCTCGCGGTCGGCCAGGTTCGCGTCCGGTCGCGGCTGGTCATCGGCCAGCTGCGCCGCCGCCGCCGACTGCGGATCGTCCAGCGACGTGTCCGCCCGCCGCACCGTCCGCCCGCGCCGCCGCTGCTTGATGCAAAAACTCCGCACA
>CAIPXZ010000283.1 GCA_903869075.1 uncultured Myxococcales bacterium
ACGCTGTCGTGCGGGCGGACGGCTTGGTGCTTTCGCCTTGGTTAGTAGGCACTTACGGGCCTTGGCACGGTTGTTGCTAATGTCGCAGTTGGTGGCCGGTGCGTTGTGGGCACGGCCGGTCGCGCGGGGGAACATGAGGCACGTCGGTATCTGCGCCCTTTGGATGACCTGCCTGCTGCTGCTGCCGCAGTTCGCCAGCGCGGCGGAGCGGCATATGCAGGCGGGCGACAAGCTGCTCGTGGTGGTGCCGGAGGCCAAGGAGGATGGCACCGAGGGCACCGTGCTGCGCGAAATTCGCGGTGACGTGGATGAAAATGGTGAAGTCGCGCTGGGGCTGTACGGCCGCGTGCGCGTCGCCGGATTGAGCGAGAGCGTCGCGGCGGCGCTGATCCGCAAGCGGCTGGCGAAGTTCGTTCACGCGTCGGGGGCGATCTCGGTTGTTGTCGAGGCGCGGCGGATCGCTGTCCTCGTTACCGGGCGCGTGATGAAGCCGGGGCCGCTGCCGGTGCGGGAGGACGCAGACCCGTGGCAGGCGATCCAGCTGGCCGGCGGCATGGACCAGGGCGCGGACCTGCAGCGCGTGCGGCTGACGCGCGAGGGCGTGGCGCAGGTGCTGGACGTGCACGGCTGGCTGCTCGCGCGGGACGCCAAGCCGTTGCCGCGGCTGCAGGCGGGCGATGAAGTGTTCGTGCCCGCGGCGGCGGATCTGGCAACCCAAGCCGGCGGTCTGGCTGGGATGCCCGCGACCGACGCCGTCGTCCACGTTTTTGGCTACATCCGCAATCCGGGCCAGCTGCCGGTGACGGGTCCGGTGCGGCTTGTCGACCTGATTGCGCGCGCCGGCGGTCCGGCCGACCATGCGCAGCTGGCCGAAGTCCACGTCGTGCACAGCAACGGCCGCGCGTCGTTTGCGGCGCAGTATGACGTCCAGCGCTTCCTTGAAAATGGCGGCGCCGTCGGCCGGGTGATGGTCGCGCCGGGCGATCTCGTCTGGGTCGGCACCCGCGACGACGCCATGTGGCGCCAGGCGCTGGCCGGACTTTCCAACGCCGCGCTGCTGGCCGCGGCGATCAAGCTGCTGATTACGCTGTGAGGTGTTCGTGAAGTGCTTGTTCTGGTTGGCTTGTTGCGCGCTGGTGGGCTGTGGCCCGGCGCTGACCGTGCGCCACGACGACTTCACGTCGCGGCTGGCGCGGCTCCAGCTGGACGGCGGCAAGGTCCGCGAGCTGGCGTATGGCGACAACCTGACACTGCGCGTCGATCCCGGCGTGCATGAGCTGCAAGTGACGGATCCAAATGGAAATTCGCGGTGGTTGGGGCCGACAAAAATCTGGCAGTTCTTCGTCGATGGCGACGTGGCGATGACGCTGGAGCCGCCCGAGTCGGCGATGCCGCTGCCGGCGAGCCCGGTCAAGCCGCTGACGCCGGAGCAGGGGAAATAGCCGATGGCGCAGCACACGTTGCACCCCGAATGGATCGCCATGCACCGCCGGCGGCGGCAGTTGGCGGCGAGCTTGCTGAACGCGCTCGGCGACAAGAAGTGCGTGCTTGTGACTTCCGCCGAGCACGGCGCCGGGCGAACGACGCTGCTGAACGATTTGCGCTCGCATTTCGAGCACTTGGCGCCGGGCAAAGTGCGCATCGCCTCGTTGTCGGTCGTCGCCGATGACCCGGCGCGCCACGTTCTGCCCGAGCACCTGCTGCTCATTGACGGGCCGCCGGTGCAGGACGGCACGGCGATTCTCGTGATTTCACAGGCTTGGCTGGCCCAGATCGACGGCTCGCTGCTGGTCGTCAACGCCCGGCAGACGATGCGCGACGAGCTGAACGCGGCGACGCACTGGCTGCGGGAAGCCGGCATCGTGCCGCTGGGCATCGTCTGGAATGAAAAGGGCTTGCCGTCGGTCGGCGCGCGGCTCTTCCAGCGCACGCAGCGGGTCAACCGCTGGATCCCGGCGTGGCTCAACAAGTGGCTGAGCGGCGTGAGCCTCTAGGAGTCGCGGATGCAGCAGTTTTCGCCTACTTCGGTCTCGCCCATCACCACGCTGCTGGAGGCGATTCGCCTGCGTTGGCGCTGGATTGGCGTGATGATGGTGATCTGTCCGATCATCGCGGTCATCGCCGACAAAGTGCTTGTGCCGGACGTGCGCAGCCGCGCGCGGCTGATGATGCAGGAAGGCGTGACGGTCAACCCGTATCTCAAGGATATGCAAGTGGAATGGACGGTGAAGAACCGTCTGCCGGTGATCCAGAGCGTGCTGATGGCGCGCGAGACGCTCGAGACGGTGCTGCGCAAGACCGGCGACATCACCAAAACGATGAATTCCGGCGAAGCGGACATGAAAGTCCGCGAATTTGCCAAGCAAATTACGATCAGTGGCCTGGGCGGCGGCGTCGTGCAGATCGACGTCAAGGGGCCGCAGGCCAACAGCGTGTACCAGGCGCTGCAGACGCTGATGGCCAAGCTCGTGGAGGAGATGCTGCGGCCGCAAAAGCAGGCGCTGGATGACAGCGTGGATTTCCTGGCCAAACAGGCGGCGCGGATCAAGGGCGAACTGGATGATTTGGAAGAGAAAATCAAGACTTTCAAGCGCGCCAACGCCGCCTCGCTGCCGGATTTGTACCGCGCGCAGCTGTCGACCCACGGCGTGGTGCTGGGCAATTTGACGGACGCGGAGACGGACTTGTCGGCGATCAAGCGCAAGCGCGCGTTGATGGAACAGCGGCTGGAGACGTACGACCCGGGCACGGAGCTGCTGGAGCAGCGGCTCGTCAAGGCGCGCGAGGAGCTGGAGCGGATGCGCGCGTCGTTCTCGGACGACCACCCGCGGCTGGCGGGCGCGCGCGCGAGCGTGGCGGAGATCGAGCAGCGGCTGACGGCGGAGCGGCGCAAGCCGCGGCGGGTGAATGCCGGTCAGCTGGAGCGCATCGCGCGCGACACGCCGACGCTGGCGCAGCCGGCGATGCCGCCGGGCGCGAACCAGGAGGCGTCGCCGCTGATGGCCGGTGAGATCCAGCAATACAAGAAAATCATTGCGGATCAGGAGACGCTCGAGGAAAAAGTGCGGGCGCTGCAGGAGCGCGTGGCGAAGTCGGAGAGCGATGTCTCGGCATACGGCCAGCAGGAGCCGCTGCTGGACCGGCTGATGCGCGACCATGAGACAAAGGAAAAGGCGTACCAGCGGCTGTTGGAGCGCTACGAGGACGCGCTTGTGACGCGCGCGCTGACGCTGAACGACGAACAGAGCCAAGTGTGGGTGCTCGAGGCGCCGACCCTGCCGGAGCGCAAGCCGGCGCTGCCGCCGCCGCTGGCGGCCGTGGCGGGCGTGTTTGCCGGCATCGTGCTGGCGATTGGGCTGATTCTCGGCGCGGAGATCTTCGAGCGCCGCGTGCGTTTTCCGCAGGAAGCGGAGCAGATCGTCGGCGCGCCGGTGATTGGCTCGCTGCCGCTGGGTCTGGAAGAGGCGCCTTGAGCTTCCAGCTGGGCGACGCCCTGCGCACGGCGGGCAAGGGGCTGCTGCTGCTGACGGTCGCGGCGGCGGGCGCTGTCGCGATCGTCGTCGTGCACCCGCTGGCGCCGGTGGCGCTCGTGGCGGCGGCGCTGCTGCTGTTCTGGCTGTTCCGCTCGCCGTTTCACCTGCTGCTGGCGTTTCTGGCCGTGCTGCTGACGCGGCCGGCGGACTTTGTGCCGGCGCTGGCGGTTGTGCAGCCGGCCAAGATGCTGGCGCTGGCGGCGCTGGCGGGCGCGGCGGGCGATC
>CAIPXZ010000284.1 GCA_903869075.1 uncultured Myxococcales bacterium
CCGCGGCGGACTGACCGTCAGATGCCCATCACGCCGATTTCATGGTGGATGACCGTGCGCTCCGGCACGGGCGGCGGCACGACCTGCAGCGCACCCATGTGCCAGCCGAGAAACAGCTGCTGTTCCAGCGGCGCCTCGAACTCGAATTCGACCTGCGACACGCCCGCTGCGCTGGCTTTTTCCACGTGCACGCGCAGGTGCGGCACCTCGAGAACGTCGCCCGCCTTGGGCATTCGCGCCGGGTCCATGATCAGCTGCTCCGGCTGGGTGGAAAGCAGCGGCGCGCCGTAGCAGCCGCCGGACTTGGCGGCCAACGGCGGGCATTCCTTGGGCAATTGTGCTTCCAGGCGGATGCGGTTTGGCCCGGTGCGCGTGACCGCGACGTCGTCCACCGACACCGCCAGCGTGTTGAACTGCGCCGGCAGCGCCAGGCCGGAAGACGCCATCAGCGCCGGCAGGTAGAAGCTCAGCACCGGGTCCGGCGCCGCGAGCAGCACGACGTGCTTGCCGCCCAGACCCGTCAGCACCGGCGACGCGGCGAGCCGCGCCATCACCGGCGCCTGCGCCGCAATCAGGCAGCTGACGGCAAAAGTCGCCACCGGCAGCAGCACGAGGTGCACACCGACGACGACGCCGCGGCCCCAGCGCGCCAGCCGCAGACCCGGCTGCGTGGCCAGCAAATCGCCCAGGCCGAGAATCAGCATCGCCAGCAGCGCCGCCGACACCAGGCTCGTCGCCAGCAGCGTGCGCTGCGACGGCCAGGTCGCCGCTGGCGGGAACAGCGCGAGGCACCCGCCCACCGCCAGCGCCGGCCAGGCTTTGGCATCGGCGGCAGCCAGCGGTAGCCGGCGCAGCGCCACAATCAACACCGCGACCGCGGTCACGCCGGCCAGCGCCATCGGCCACGCCACGGCCGCCGAGGTCACCGACAGCTCCGCCGGCAGCGCCGAAAACAGCACGCCGGCCAGCGTCGGCACGCGGTGCGCCGCCTCGGCCAGAAAGCGCAGCGGCTCGCTCGCCGGGTCCAGGTAGGCGCCCGACGCCGTCGCGCCATAGCCGTGGGTCTTGTAATACGCCGCCCAGGCGGCAAGCACCACGCCCAGCGGCGCCAGATGCAGCAGCGTCCGCAGCTGCGGCTTGCGGCCCAGCGCCACGGTCACCCAGATCGCCGCGACGCCCAGCGCTGTCTCGCCGCCGCACAGGCCGATGGCAAAAAGCAGCGGCGCGGCGATCTTGCCGGGCAGCCAGTCCTCGTCCTCGGCGCGCAGCCAGGCCCAAAAACCGAGCATCGCCGGGACCATCGACACCCACGCGTTGCGGTTGGACAGCCAGCACGTCGCGGTCCAGTGGCCGTCATCGACCGCGTACAGCAGCGTCGCCAGCGCCGCGGTCCGGGGCGCCAACAGCCGCCGCAGCAGCGCCGCCGCCACGCCAATGCCCGCCGCTTGCCACGCGAAACTGTGCAGGTGGTGCAGCCAGGCGTGCGGACCCAGCACGAGCTCGTCGAACATGTGCGTCAGCGCCGACAGCGGCCGGAAGAAATTCAGGCGCAGATCCGGCAGCGTCCACCAGCCGTAGCCGAACGCGGTGCGCTGCATCACGTCGGCTTTGACGCCGTTGCCGAAGTTGAAAAGCGACGTTGGCGATGGATGGTGGAACGGGATGCGGCCGAGGATCGCCGCGCGGTGGATCCAGTCATCCAGCATCCAGCCGGAGAACACCATCGGCAGGCAAAGCAGCGTCGCGAAAAGGATGCCGTTGCGCACCGGCCGCGCGAGGCACCAGCTCACCAAACGCTGTAGCCGCGTCGCGTCCCCGGTCATGCCGCTGGCTCAGCCTTTGTCGTCGCCGACGTCGCGCTCGGTAAAGTGCTCGAAGCTCATGACCTTTTCGCCGTCGCCCAGGTTGATCAGCTTGACGCCCTGGGTGTTGCGGCCGATGACGCGGATCTCGGTGGCGAGGATCCGCAGCAGCGTGCCGCCGTCGGTGACGAGGATGACTTCGCCGTCGGGCTCGATCGCCCGGACGCCGACGACCTTGCCGTTGCGCGCCGTTGTCTTGATCGAGATGACGCCGCGGCCGCCGCGGTTCTGCATCCGGTACGCGCTCGGCGGCGTCGCCTTGCCGTAGCCGTTTTCGCAGACCGTCAGCAGCGCCAGGCCCTTGTAGCCGGTCTCACCCTCGGTGTCCTCGGTCTCCGGCGCCTCGACGTCCGGCACTTCCTCGTCCAGCACTTCCTCGCCCGTGCCCGGCACGACCGCCAGGCTGACGACCGAATCCTTGCCGTTGAGCAAGATACCGCGCACGCCGCGCGTCGCCCGGCCCATCGGCCGCACGTCGGTGGAGTGGAAGTGGATCGACATGCCGTCGCGGGTGCCCAGCACCACGTTGTCGGTGTCGTGCAGCACCTTGGCGTCGATCAGGTCGTCGCCCTCGTCCAGGACGATGGCGATGATGCCGGTCGCGCGGATCTTGGCGTACTGCATCAGGTCGGTCTTCTTGACGGTGCCGAACTTGGTCGCCAGCAGCATGTAGGCGTCTTCGACGAATTCGCGAATCGGCACAACGGCTTTGACGTCTTCCTTGGCCTCGACCGGGATCAGGTTGACGATCGGCTTGCCGCGCGTGCTCGCCGCGCCCGCCGGGACGTCGTATACCTTCAGGCCGTAGACCTTGCCCAAGCTCGTGAAAATCAACAGGTCCTGGTGGGCGCTGGCGACGAACAGGTCGATGACGAAGTCCTCTTCCTTTGTCGACATGCCAGACTTGCCGCGGCCGCCGCGGCGCTGGGCGCGGTAGGCGGACAGCGGCGTGCGCTTGATGTAGCCGGTGCGGGAGATGGTCACGACCATGTCCTCGTCGGCGATCAGGTCTTCCATCGACAGCGACGCGTGGTCGTCGACGATGTCCGTGCGGCGCCCGTCGCCGTATTCGTCGCGGATCGCGATCAGCTCGCCCTTGATCACGCCCATCAGCACGTCGTCGCTCTCGAGAACGGACTTCAGCCACGCGATCTGCTTCATCAGCTCGTCGAACTCGGCGCGGATCTTGTCGCGCTCCAAGCCGGTGAGGCGCTGCAGCCGCATGTCCAGGATCGCCTGCGACTGCAGCTCACTCAGCGCAAACCGATTGCACAGCCGCTCGCGCGCCGTGGTCGGATCCGGGCTGGAGCGGATGATTTCAATCACCTCGTCCAGGTGGTCCAGCGCGATCAGCAAGCCCTGGAGGATGTGCGCGCGGGCTTCCGCCTGCTTGAGCAGGAACAGGCAGCGGCGGGTCACGACCTCGCGGCGGTGATCGATGAAGTGCTCGAGCATCTCCTTGAGCGTCAGCACCTGCGGCTGGCCCGCGACGATCGCCAGGTTGATGATGCCAAAGCCGGATTGCAGCGCCGTCTGGTGGAAGAGGTGGTTCAGCACGACCTGGGCGATGGCGTCGCGTTTGAGCTCGATCACCATGCGCATGCCGGTGCGGTCGGACTCGTCCCGCAAGTCACTGATTCCCTCGATCTTTTTGTCGCGCACGAGCTCGGCGATGTGCTCGATCAGCCGCGCCTTGTTCACCTGGTACGGCAGTTCATCGACGATGATCGACTCGCGCCCGCCCTTCTTTTCAGTCTCGATGTGCGTCTTGGCGCGCACTTTGAGCTTGCCGCGGCCGGTCGCGTACGCGTCGACGATGCCCTGCCGGCCATAGATCGTGCCGCCCGTCGGGAAATCCGGACCCTGGACGTGCAGCATCAGCCCGCGGACGTCGACGAACGGGTCGTCGATGAGCGCGATCGTCGCGTTGATGATTTCCACGAGGTTGTGCGGCGGAATGTTCGTCGCCATGCCGACGGCAATACCGCCCGAGCCATTGACAAGCAGGTTCGGCACGCGCGTCGGCAGCACCGTCGGCTCGTGGTCGTGGCCGTCGTAGTTCGGCTGGAAGTCGACGGTTTCTTTATCCAAATCGGCAAGCAGCTCATGCGCGAGCTTGCTCATGCGCACTTCGGTGTAACGCATCGCCGCGGCCGGATCGCCGTCGACGGAGCCGAAATTGCCCTGACCATCGACGAGCAGATAGCGCAGCGCGAACGGCTGGGCCATGCGCACGATGGTGTCGTAGACCGACTGATCGCCGTGCGGATGGTACTTGCCGATGCAGTCACCGACGACGCGCGCCGATTTCTTGTAAGCCAAGTTCCAGTTATTCTTCAATTCGTACATCGTGAACAGCACGCGGCGGTGCACGGGCTTCAGGCCGTCGCGCACGTCGGGCAGCGCGCGGCCGACGATCACGCTCATGGCGTAATCGACGTACGACGAGCGCATCTCGTCTTCGATGTGGATCGTGGCAATGTTGCCCGCGTTGTTGTCGCCGCCGCCGTTGCCGTCGCTGGGCGGCGGCGGGGTCAGGTCGTCAATGCTGTCAGGGGTATCGCTGTTGGCCATGTAAGGACTCCGGGGCTGCCGGCTGAAGGGGGCCGCAGTGTACGGTGAATGGCGCGGTTCGTCAACGCGTCGGGCGGCGGATCTGCTCGCCTAACTTACTGAAAATACGGAATTCCTCCAGAGCTCCGGCGGGGGCGCGACTGGCCCGCATTCGGCAGGTGACATTGCCGCGGAAATGGTTGACCCCGCGGCGCGGCAAACCGTACACTGCGGCCCCTTTCCCGGGCGCGCTGCGCGTCCCAACTGGCTGTGAGTCGTCATGAAAATCGCTGTTATCGGAACTGGTTATGTCGGTCTTGTCGCCGGTGCGTGCTTTGCCCACAGCGGCAATCACGTCACCTGCGTGGACATCGACGTCCAAAAAGTCGCGCGGTTGCGCAACGGCGAGATCCCGATTTTTGAGCCCGGGTTGGATGAGCTGGTGCTGAACAACGTCGCGCACGGCCGGCTGACGTTCACGACCTCGACCGCCGAAGCCGTCGCCGGCGCCGCCGCGGTGTTCATCGCCGTCGGCACGCCGCCGCAGGAGGATGGCTCGGCGGACCTCTCGCGTGTGCTGCAAGTGGCGCGGGCGATCGCCGACGCGCTGACGGACTACACCGTCGTCGTGACCAAGTCGACAGTGCCGATTGGCACCAACGCCAAGGTCCACGCGATCCTCGCTGAGCACGCCAAGCACGGCTTTGATGTCGCTTCCAACCCGGAATTCCTCAAGGAAGGCGCGGCGTTGGATGATTTTCTCAAGCCGGACCGCGTCGTCATCGGCACCGCCACCGAGCGCGCCCGCGGCGTGCTGCACGAGTTGTACCTGCCGTTCGTCGAGCGCGCGGAGCAGATCCTGTTCATGGACATCCGCTCGGCGGAGATGACCAAGTACGCGGCCAACGCGATGCTGGCTACGCGCATCTCATTCATGAATGAAGTCGCGAACTTGTGTGAGAAGGTCGGCGCCGACGTCACCGAGGTCAAGCGCGGCATCGGCACCGACAGCCGCATCGGCATGGCGTTCCTGAACGCCGGCATCGGCTACGGCGGATCGTGTTTCCCTAAGGATGTCAAGGCGTTGATGATGACGGGCCGGCAGAACGGCTTCGCCATGGAGATTCTCTCGGCGGTGGAGTCGGTCAACGACCAGCAGAAGTCGGTGCTGGCGCGCAAGGTCCAGGAGGCTTTTGGCGCGCAGCTGGCGGGCAAGCGCATCGCGCTGCTGGGCTTGGCGTTCAAGCCGGACACCGACGACATGCGCGAGGCGCCCGCGCTGGTGATCGCCCGCACGCTGACGCGCGATGGCGCGGTTGTCATCGGCTACGACCCGGTGGCGCACGAGACGGCGCACGTGGAACTGGGCGATTCGATTACCTATGCCGCCAATTGGCAGGAAGCCGTGGCGGACGCTGACGCGATCCTGCTCGTCACCGAGTGGCGTGAGCTGCGCGGCATCGCTCCGACTGAGCTGGCGGCGGCGACCGCGTGTCGGCTCGTGTTCGATGGCCGTAATGCCTTTGATCCCGCAGGGATGCGCGCGGCGGGCTTCGCCTACCACGCGATGGGTCGGCCGTAGCCGGGCCGCCTCAAGCCGCGACGCTCACCGGCGCCGGGTCAAAACGCGCCTCGGCCGCCCAACTTTCGAGCTCACCGGCATCAGCGGCGACGAAAAACCGCTCAATCCAGTCGAACATCGCCTCGGTCGTCTGCGCTCGCATCGCGCGCTCGCGCAGCAACGAGCCGAATTCCATGCCTTTTGTCATCCGCGCCAGCACCTGCTTGAGCCGTCCCGGGATCGCGTGCGCCGGGATGCGCTCCGCCGCCATGTCCGTGAACGCCCGCAGCACCCGCAGCCGCTCGGCACCGTCGACAACGCGCTGCGGTCGGCCGTGCACCAGGTCATCGATCTGCCCAAAAATCCATGGGTTCATGATCGCCGCGCGGCCGATCATCACCCCCGCCACGCCGGGCGTGCGCATCCGCCAAATCGCCTCTTCCGCCGTCGTGACGTCGCCCGAACCGACAACCGGCACCTTGACGTTGGCCGCCACGTCCGCGACGACGCCCCAATCCGCCTCGCCGGTGTAGAGCTGCAGCCGCGTGCGGCCGTGAACGGCGATCGCCTGCGCGCCGGCTTCCTCACACATTTTCGCAACTTGCACGGCGTTGATCGAGTCCGCGCCCCAGCCGCTGCGGATCTTCACCGTCACCGGCACCTTCACCGCGTTCACAGTGCGCTCGACGAGCCGCGCCAGCGTGTCGCACTGCCGCATCAGCTCCGCGCCGCCACCGCGCTTGACGACCTTGGGCGCCGGACAACCGCAGTTGATGTCGACGATTTGCGCGCCGGCTTCCTCGGCGATCTGCGCGGCGTTGGCCATGCGCTCGACCTCGCCGCCAAAAATTTGCACCGACAGCGGCCGCTCGACCGTGGCGTCAAAAGCGAGGCGCGCCGCCGACTTCATGTTGGCGCGCGTCAGGCCTTCAATCGAAATAAATTCAGTCACATACAGGCCAACGGTGTCGGTCGACGCCATGCCGCACATCCGCCGGAACGCGCTGTCCGTCACGCCAGACATCGGCGCGAGCACGAACGGCCGGGTCACTGCCACTGGCCCGACGTGAAACGGCCGGATGTCCGGATGCGGTCCTGGACCAACGCCGTGGGCGTCCGTCGTGGGGGGCGTCAATTCTGGGGCGTTGGCCATGGCGCAGCACTGCGGTGGCGCGTCAGTTCGCGCGGGGCGGGGAGTCTAGCAGATGCGCGCGGCGGACGTCGCCTTTTCAGCGCGGCAGCTTGTTCGCGACCGTCACCTGGCTCTCGGGGCGGACGAATGTCACGCGGTCCAAGTCAGCGAGATTCTGGGTATCTTCCAGCTTCACGTCCCAGTCATCGATCGCCGCCTGCACGCGCATCAGCGCCGGGCGTGAGCCGGGAGCCGCCGCCACGGGCGTCTGCGCGCGACCTTTATTGCCGCTCAAGATCGTCGTCAGCCGCTGGTTCGCCATGCGCAGCTGGCGCACGCCGGCGATGGCGATCTGCTCCTGGAAGCGCAGCGCCACCGGGCTCGACGCCCGCAGCAGCTTCTCGAACACGTCGCGCGTCAGCTCCAGCGCCACAACCGCCTCTTCCGCCACCACCGACGCCGAGCGCGGCGAGCGGTCCACCAACGCCAGCTGGCCGACAATCTGCCCGGCGCGCAGCGTTGCCAGCACTTTGTCGCCTTCCTCGGTGCGCTTCGTCACGTTGACCGAACCGGTCGCCAGCAGGAAGCACGACTGGCCGATCGTGCCCTCACGGCACAGCACATCGCCCTTGGCATAGGCGCGCGCCGGCGCGGCAGACGCCAGCAATTTCAGCTCACTGGACGGATAGTCCGCCAGAGCGGGCAGGGCGCGGAGGTCAATTTGCTCGGACATCGCGGACTCCACAGGTCTGGGTTGCAGCGCGGTCAATCCCCGGTCAGGCGGCCCCACAGCCGGGACAGCATGGAGACGGTCTCGCTGTTCTCGGTCGGCGGCTTCGTGCCCGGCGCCGGAACGGCCTTGAACACGCCGCTCGCCTTGGGATTGAGCAAGGTGTCGATTTGCTTGTTGATTTGCCGCAAGCGCCGCGTCACGTCGCTGATCACCGCGCTGATGATTGTCGCGCTTGCCGCCGGGCAAGTCTTGCGCAGCTGCAGCAAGCCGGCGCGGTTCAGCTCATAGACGATCGTGTCGCTGGACGCCGTGACCGTGCAGGCGCGCGGCGCCGGGTCGAGCACCGCCATCTCGCCAACGACTTCGCCGGCGCCGATCGAGCCGACGACCGTGCGGATGCCGTTGGCGTCGTCGAGCTCAACGCGCAGGTGGCCGCCCGAGACGATCACCATGGTGTCGCCGCGGTCGCCCTGGGCGAACACCGTCTCACCGGTACCAAATTGCCGCACCCGCAGGACCGCGATCACCGCGTCGCAGGCCGCGTCGTCAAACTCCCTGAACAGCGGAATCCGACGCAAAATGGCGCGATTTTGTTCCGACATCGCAACTCCGAACCGAGGGCCGATCCAGCCACAGGCAGTGCCGTTTCTGCGGCTTCTGAACACCCGTGGCAATGCGCGGATACTAACACGGTTTAGCCGCCGCGCCACTCTGAACACGCATCGCCACGCGCAACTTGCGCCGCGGCCGGGGCGGCATCATCCTGTTGTCATGAGCCTGCGCCTGCCGCGACCGCTTCAACTTCTCCTGCCGCTCGCGGCGCTTGCATGGCTCGTGGCCGGCTGCAGCAAAGAAGCCGTGACTTGCGAGGCGGGGCTCTGCCCGTCGGGCTTTGCGTGTAATCCCGCGTCCGGTCAGTGTGAGGCGCTGACGACGCCTGTGACGTCGACGTCGGGGCTGATCGGCCGGCTGGCGGCGGTGCGGCTGGCGGATGGCCAACTGGGTGTCGCGGCGTTCAGCGCCGAGCGCAAGAG
>CAIPXZ010000285.1 GCA_903869075.1 uncultured Myxococcales bacterium
GTCATTCAGCGCCCATGCCAGCACCGCGTTCGCCTGCGCCGCCGAGGCGTACTGCGCCCACAGCCCGGAATCCCAGGTCCCCGGCGTCGGCGCCGCCGGCAGGCCCGCCGCCTGATCGCGCAGCCGCTGCCAAATCGCCGCAAACGGCGGCTGATTTTGCCGCGCCACCACGACGGCCTTGTCGGCGGCTGCGTACATCAGCCGCGGGTGCGGCAGCGCCGTCGGCGTCGCATCCGCCGCGTCCGGCACATCGTCGACAGCGTCGATTTCCGCATCTGCTGACGGTGCCACGACCGCGGGGCTGCAGGCGACAAGCACCGTGCACACGAGCGCTCCCGCGAGACGCCGCCGCCGGAAATTCAAGTGACTTGTCATGACGTTCCTGCGCTGGAGTCGGTGGCAAACGGGCGGCTGCAAGACCGCGACGCACGCGAACTGCCCGCGGCCGCGAGTCTGGGCGTGGCCCTGAACGGCGTCAAGCGTCCGTTGACGCTGCACCGGGCGGCACGGATACTCGACCGCAGCCGCGCGGGCGCGGCGGAGCATTGGCGATGACGACGGCAAAGATGGCATGGCTGGGATGGACCTTGGCGCTGGCAGGTTGCACCGGCGCAACGGCGTCGACAGCGGATGGTGGTGGCGACGGTGACACCGCTGCGGCCACGGCGTACACCTGCAGCCAGGTCATGGGCGTCTCCGTCACCGGCGAGTGGTTCAGCGGCGGCTTTGAGGCGCACGTCGACGACGGCCGCTGGCAGGCCATGACGCTGTCGCACGCCTACGTCGACTTGTGGGCGGACCCGACAAACACCGTCTGGGCGACGCCGCTGGCCTCGCCATGCACGACGGACTCGGGCGATCCCGACCGCGTGCTGTTCGTTGGCTGCAACTGGACGTTCACGACGCAAGCGGAGTGGACCGCCGCGTTCACGGCCGTTGTGCAGAACTTGCAGGTGAAGTACCCGAAGCTGCGGCGCATCGAGCTGCTGACCATGCTGCGCGCGCCAGGCAACGTGAACTGTGCGACGGCGGTGAACGACGAGACGGTTGTGCAGCCGTACATCGACGCAGCGGTGGAGGAGGTCGTGGCAAAGTATCCCGGGCTCGTGACGGCGGCGCCGAAGTTCCAGGCGCCCAGCTGCGACGTGTTCCTGCTGGGCGGCCCGCACCTGACGCCGGATGGCCAGGCCGCGGTGGCAAACGTGTACAGCACGTACTACGGCCCGTGACCAGCGCGGTCGCGTGCGTTGACCATGGCGGCGCCTGCCGCTAGGCTGCCGTGGGCGGGAACGAGGAGCGTAGATGGCAGAGCAGACCGTTAGCCGTGCTTGGATTGTTTTGGCCGTGCTGCCCGTGCTGGGCTGCGCGGACGCCCAGGACGCTGCGCTGGCGCGGGCCGCCGCCATCACCGATGGGCCGTGTACCGTGCTGTTCGGCCTGCCCAACGCCAAGACTGGCTTGACGGTGGCGCAATGCCAGCCGCGCGTGGATTGCGGTGGTCGGCAGTTCGTGCCGCCGATTTATACAAAGGTGCAGGTCGACGAAATCGCCAGCTGGAAGCTGCTCAACCCGCCAGATGAGGTGCTGATCGACCCGTACCAGCGGCCAGGCGAGCACCTCACGCAGCCGGGACAGGTCTGTGCCTTCGTGCGTGGACCAGCGGGTTCGCAGTCGTACAGCCTGCAGACTTTTGCCGATGCCGACGCGGCCAAAGCCGCCGGCGCCACCCTCACGCACTACGACGCGTGCGGCGTGTGCTCGCCGCTGGTCGACCTCGCCGTCTACATGCGCGAGCCGGACCTGACCGACCCGGTGCGCCAGTGCGGCTTCATCGCCGACAAGGCCAGCAGCATCGCGTGCTTACAGCAGCTGGGCTTCGACTTGCCGTGCGCCGAGATCTGGTATTTCAACACGCAGAACACCCGCGCGGCGTGCTTGGACATCTGCATGGCCGAGTTGACGGCGCCGTACAACACGCCCGACGGCGGCCTCAACGCCTGCCTGGCCTGCGACGAGGCTGAGAGCGGCCCGATCTTCAAGGCCGTCGCCGGACGCACGCGCCGCAACACCGGCTTGCCGTCGTCGATCTGCCGGCCCGCCGCGGAAGTGCTGCCCGTGTTCCACACCTACCAGTAGCACTGCGCGCGCGCCGGCTGGGTTGCCTTCGCCGCCCGGCTTGTCGCCGCTGGCGGTTGTGGCGCTGCCGTTCGCGTTCCTGACGGCGACGGCGGTGCTGAGCGTGATCGCGCTGCGCGCGGTGCGGTCCAGAAGTCAGCATTTTCGCTTCAGATTATCCACCGTGCTGGCTTTTTGGACGGGCTATCGGGTGTTCGCCGTAGCCGCGCGGCCGGCCGCTTGACCGGCTGCGCCCGCGAGCGCACAGTCGCCCGCGGGAGGGCGTGGCCGCGCGCAGAGGGGCGTGCGGGCGGGCTCGTGGCTGCAAAGGCCTGAAAATGCCGAGAATTCTCGTGACGGGCGCCGCCGGCTTCATCGGCAGCGCGCTGGTGCCGGTGTTGGCGCAACAGCCGGATGCGCACGTGTGCGGCGTCGACATCCGCCCGCCGGCGACGCCGCAGCCTGGTTTTGTGCAGCTCGACCTGCGCGACACGCCGGCGCTGGCGCAGCTTTTCGCGTCGTTCCAGCCGACGGCGGTTGTCCACCTCGCGTCCATCGTCACGCCGCCGCCGGGGATGAGCCGCGCCGAGATGCGCGCCATCGACGTCGGCGCCACCGAACAGCTCGTGGCGCTGTGCGTGGCGCACGGCGTGCAGCACCTGACGGTGACGACGAGCGGCGCCTCGTACGGCTACCACGCCGACAACCCGCCGTGGCTGGATGAGGACACGCCGATCCGCGGCAATCCGGAATTCGCCTATTCCGACCACAAACGGCAGATTGAAGCGCTGCTGGCGGCGACGCGCGAGGCGCACCCGGCGCTCAAGCTGCTGATCCTGCGGCCGGGGACGATCCTCGGCCGCGCGGTGGCCAACCAGATCACCGCGCTGTTTGCCAAGCCGCGGGTGCTGGGCGTCGTCGGCAGCGACAGCCCGTTCGTGTTCATCTGGGACGAGGACGTCGTGCGAATCCTGGCGCAAGGCGTGGCGCAGCAGACAACCGGCGTGTTCAACCTGGCGGGCGACGGCGCGCTGCCGATGCGGGAGATCGCCGCGCAGCTGGACAAGCCGTACCTGCCGCTGCCGGCGTGGCTGCTGCGCGGGCTGCTGGCGGTGCTGCATCCGCTGGGTGTTGTGCCGTATGGCCCTGAACAAGTTGGCTTTTTGCAGTACCGCCCGGTGCTTGCCAACACGCGGCTGAAGCGGGATTTCGCCTACACGCCGCAGTATTCGTCGGCGGAGGCGTTCGCCGCGCTGCTTGTCGCACAGCCGCACTTGCGCCGGGCGCCATGAAGCGCGCGCTGTGGCTGCTGATGCTGGCGTGGCCGGCGCAGGCGCTCGACGTGCGGGTGCAGCGCGCGGACGGGCAGCCGCTGCCGCTGGCGATGGTGACGGTGACGCCGCAGATGCCGGCGCCGGTCGATCGGCGGGACAACGGCTACGCGCAGCCCGGCGTGCGGCAGGCCGGCGATCGCTGGCAGACGGCGTTTACCGACGCGCAAGGCGTGGCGCATTTTGCCGATCTGCCGGCGCCCGTGCAGCTGCGCGTGCGCCGTCCCGGCTTTGCCGACCAGCACCTGACGGGCGTCGCGCCGTCGGCGACGCCGACGCTGGTACTGGCCGCCGAGACCGACCCGCAGGCGCTGGCGGCGGCCAAGCCGGCGAACGTGTGGGCGGCGGCGGTGCCGGTCGGCACGGCGGAACAGACGGCGCAGTTCCGGATGCAGTGCGGGTTTTGCCACCAGCAAGGCGCGCCGTTCATCCGCGCCCCGCACACGGCGGCGCAGTGGCAGGCGACGACGCGGCGGATGGTGGGCTATGGCGCGCGGCTGGCGAGCGCGGTGCAGGCGCTGCTGCCGGACGCGCTGATCGCCGGCTATGCGGCGCTGGCGGCGCACCCGGAGCGGCTGGCGGCGCCGCTGCCGTGGCAGGACGCGCTGGCGACGGCGCACATCGATGAATGGCCGCTGGGCGACGCGATGAGCCAGATGCACGACATGCTCGTGCATCCCAACGGTCTCGTGTACCTCGGCGACAACCTGCAGGACCGGCTGTACGAGCTGGACCCGCGCACCGGCCAATTCACGGTCTACAAGCTGCCGCGCGAGCGCGATGACACGCTGGGCGGGCTGTTCGCGGCACGGCTGGCGACTTTTCCCAAGCATGACAGCTACCTGGCGCTGCACTCGCTGGCGGTGAGCGCCAAGGATGGCCACGTGTTCCTGACGCCGTCGGTGCAGCGGCGCTTGGTGGAATTCGACCCGCGCACCAAGGCGTTCACGGTGCACCACCTACAGGACGGGCTGTACCCGCACACGGTCCGCGTCGACGCGCAGGACCGCGTCTGGTTCACGCTGGCGCTGTCCAACCAGGTCGGGATGCTCGATCGCGCGACCGGGGCGCAGCATTTCATCGATTTGCCGACGCGCTCGCTGGGCGAGGCGTTCACCGTGCGGCTTGTGCCGCTGCTGTTCAAGCTGGCGACGCTGGGGCTGCCGCTGGCGGCGCTGCCGATCGACGCGCAGGCTTCTGGCACGCCGCTGCCGTATGGCATCGACTTCACGCCCGACGGCGTTGTCTGGGTCGCGCGGCTGCACGCCAACGATCTTGTGCGCATCGACCCGGTCTCGCTGGCGCCGACCTGCATCGCTTTCCCGGCGCTCGGTCCGCGGCGCCTGCGCAGTGACGCCGCCGGCAATGTCTGGATCACGGCGTTCGCCGCCTCGGCCATCCTGCGCTACACGCCCGCCACCGGCGCCTTCACCCGCTACGACCTGCCGACCTTGCCCGCCGGCAGCGACACGCCTTACGCGCTCAACGTCGACCGCCGCCGCGGCATCGTCTGGGTCACCGGCACCGCCTCGGACACGCTGAACGCGCTGGACATCGCCACCGGCAGTTGGAGCGTCTTCCCGTTGCCGCAGCGCATGAGCTTCACCCGCGACATCGACATCACCCCCAGCGGCGCGGTCTTCACCGCCAACGGCGCCTTTCCGGCCTGGCAGATCGAGGGCGGCCAGCCGACGCTGATCCGCGTCACCCCACCCTGGGCCGAGGAGCCACGATGAGTCCGCAGCTGGCGCGCTACCTGTTTGGCTGTCTGCTGGCGTTTCTCGGCGGGCACATGATCAATTTTGGCCTTGTGCAGTGGACGCAAGAGGTCCTGCAGGCGCCGGCGTGGTCGGGCGCGCTGCTGCTTGTGTGTTTTGGCCTGCCGATCGTGTTTGGCTGGCAAGGCGGCGCGCTGTGCGATCGCGTCAACCCGCTGCGCGTCGTGCGCGGCGGTCACGGCGGGCTGGTGCTGGCGGCGCTGACCCTTGCGTTCACCGCGTGGGTGCCGTGGCTGCGGCGCGAGGCGCTGGCGTGGGCGATGCTGGCGGCGCTGTTCGCCGGGCTGGCCTGGAGCTTCGCCGCGCCGGCGCGCCTCGCATACCTGCCCAACCTCGCGCCGGCCGGGCGGCTGCGCAGCGCGGCGATCCTGTTCAACGTGCTGACGACCGTCGGCTTTGGCGGCGCACCGCTGCTCGTCGGTCAGGTTCGCCAGCATTTTCCATGGGTCACGGTGTTCCTCGTCGCCGTCGCGCTGATCGTCGCGAGCCTGCTGTGCATGATCGGCCTGCCGCCGGCGCAGCGCGCGCCGGGTGCCACGGCGGCGGGGTCCATCCGCCAGGGCTGGCAGTACATCGGCCAGACGCCGATCGTGCTGCAGCTGCTTGTCGCCTCGGCGGTGGCGCACCTGCTGATGGGGCCGATCCAGGTCATCCTGCCGCGCTACCTGGACGCGGCGCTGCACCTCGATCCCGGCGATCGCGGCATGTTCCTCGGGCTGGCGGCGCCGTCGCTGATTGCCGGCGGGCTGATCGCGCTCAGCCTCAAGCGCCTCGCGCATCCCGGGCGCGCGCTACTGGCGGGCGTGGTGGCGAGCGCGCTGCTGTGCGGCGTGCTGGCGCAGGTGGTGACGGTGCCGCTCGCCGTGGCGGTGTTCGTCGGCGCGTGCGTGCTGGCGGGCTCGGCGGTGGCGTTCCTGGCGGCGTCGCTGCAGGACGTCAGCGCCGAGGCGTTTCGCGGCCGCGTGATGGCCAGCTACGCGATTACAACCCAGTTTTTCCCGGCGCTGTCCGGTCTGCTGTCCGGCCTGCTGCTGGCGGCGCATGGACCGGTGCGGGCGCTGGGGCTGTATGCAGCCGGCGTCGGCGCGGTGGCGGTGCTGGCGGCGGTGCTGATGCCGACGCTGCGGGCGTATCGCCGCGGCACGCCGGGCTGAGCGTCAAAACGTCGGCGTCACCGCGGCGGCCAGCTGGGCATAGCCGGCGTCATTGAGGTGCAGGTGGTCGCCGCCGTCAAACGCCGGCAGCAGCGCCAGCGGGTTGTTCGGATCGCGGACAACCGCTTCAAAATCAAGCACTTTTACGTCGGTCCGGGCGCGGATCCAGGCGTTGACGGCCTGGCGCTTGGTGTCGCCGTCGGCGGTGTAATAGAACGCGCCGCTGAACGGCAGCAGCGTCGCCACCGCCACGCGCAGCCCCTGCGCCTGGGCGGCCTGCACCGCGGCGGCGATGGCGGCGGTAATTTGCGGCGCGGACACCTCCTGGGACGGCACCAGCAGCGCCGCGCCGATGTCATTGATGCCAAGGAAAATCACCACATCGGTCACGCCCGAGACGTGGAGGACGTCGCGGCTGAAGCGGCCGGCGCCTTGCGGGCCGATGGCGTCGTGCAGCCAGCGGTTGCCAGAGATGCCGGCGTTGACGACGCTGACAGCGCCCAGCTCCGGTCGCGCCTGCAGCCGGGCGTCCAGCGCGTTGGGCCAGCGGTGGTTGGCGCTGACGGTCGACTGCGCGCCGTCGGTCAAGGAATCGCCAAAAGTCACGAGCACATGCGCCTGCGCGTCCGTCGCCACGTCCACGCCCGCCAGCCAGTAATCGGCGACGATCGTCTGCGGGCTGGCCAGCGTCGCCGCCGCGGTCACGTCGCCCGCCGCCAGGTAGTTCGTCTGCAGCGCCGCCACGTGCACGCTCGCCACCTGCGTCTGCGCCGGCACGTAGACGCTGACGGCCAGATCGCTGCCGGTCGCCACCGCCTGCGCCAGCGAGTCGCTCCACGCCTCCGCGCCCGGCGCCAGCGTCAGCGTCGGCTGGCCGGCAAAAGTCAGCGGTTGGTCGGTCGTCGCGTCGATCACCGCCCCGCCCGCGCTGCGCGCCACGTGCACCGCCGCAAAAGTCACCGGCGCGGTGCCAAACAGGTTGGAGAGCTTGACCCGCAGCGCCGATCCGCCCAGCGACGTGTGGACAATCTGCCGCACCGTCTGGTCCTGCACGTACAGCGGCGCCGGCGGCGGCACCGTCACGTCCGGGGACTGCAGCGACTCGTTGTAATCCTGCTGCGGCGCCGTCCACGTCGCCACCCAGCGCGGCGCCGGCACCGGGGTGTGGCTCGCACACGCCGCCAGCAGCAGCAGAATTCCCCAGGTGTGACGCGCCATCGCCCAGCCTCCCGGCCGGCAGTGTCACCGCGGCGGCGCTTGGCCGTCAACCAGCGGCGCGGTCAGGGGCAGTTGGTTTGGGTGATCTTGAAGTTTTCGATATCGAACTCGTCGTAGCTGCCGCCGGTTCCCGCCGAGAAGCCGACGTAGCCGCCGGCAAAAGCGGTCGGCATCGTGCCGGAGAACATGCTCTCGCCGTCGCACGTGGCGCTGATGCTCGTGCCGTTGATGGTGACGACGTAGGTGTGGTAGTAGCCGTCGTCGACGTAGCCGGAGAATTGGTTGTACGCGTCGCAGTACAAGCCCGACGGCGAGTGCCCGGGATCGCCGTTGAAGGTCACGCCGTACTCGTAGGTGTAGCCGTGGTCGCCGGTGTTGGAGTCGTGCGAATCCATCTTGACGTGGATGCCGTTCACCGGATTCGCGCCGCATTCCGCGCTGTTGGAGCCATAGCCCATGCAGCCGCCAGTGCCGGCGGTGGCGATGTAGGCCTCCAGCGCGGTCTGGTTGGCGACGTTGATGATGTTCAGCGCCATGCCGTCAGAGCCACCGC
The DNA here is from genome assembly GCA_903869075.1 of uncultured Myxococcales bacterium. Lineage (GTDB taxonomy): Bacteria > Myxococcota_A > UBA9042 > UBA9042 > UBA9042 > CAIYBN01. The sequence continues at coordinate 8,150 of CAIPXZ010000285.1, forward strand.
CGAACGCCATGTCATAGGTGATGACCGTCTTGGCGGCAGCAACGCGCCCGGCGACGTAGTACAGCTGGCCCTTTTTGCTGCCGCTATCTGGCACGAGCTGACAGCCGTCGTAGTAGTAGTAGCTCGGGCTGAAATTCGCGCTGTTGTAGGTCTTCCAGCCCGTCGGCAACGTCCAGAGGTCTTTGGAATAGTTTGCCATACACAACGCGCAGCCCTCATCCACCGCGCCGTTGCAGTTGTCATCCAGGCCGTTGTTGCAGACCTCGGCGTGGCCGGGGTTGATGGCGGCGTTGCCGTCGTTGCAGTCGCTTGAATGCGGCGCGGGGTACAAGCCCAGCGGACCGCACGCGACCTGGCTGGCGGTTGTGCCGTAGCCGTCCTTGTCGGCGTCCAGGTAGTACGTCGCGGTGCTCATGCCTTCGTCGATCTGGCCATTGCAGTTGTCGTCCAGGCCGTTGCAGATCTCCGTGGCGCCGGGGTGGATGGCCGCGCTGGCGTCGTTGCAGTCGCCGCCGATCAGCGCCGTGGTGGTGCCGCTGCCGCCGCAGCTGATGACCGGGTTGCCGGTGCCGTAGCCGTCCTTGTCGGCGTCGAGGTAGTAGCTGGCGGTCGGCAAGCCTTCGTCGGTCAAGCCGTTGCAGTTGTCATCGACGCTGTTGCAGATCTCGGCGGCGTTGGGATGGACGGCGGCGTTGCCGTCGTTGCAGTCGCCGGGCACGGTGGCGGTTGTCAGGCCGCCGGGGCTGCACGCCACGACCGGGTTGCCGGTGCCGTAGCCGTCCTGGTCCACGTCCAGGTAGAACGTGCCGGTCAAGCCCTCGTCGATTTGGCCGTTGCAGTTGTCGTCCACGCCGTTGCACAGCTCGGTGGCGTTCGGGTGGATCGCCGCGTTGCTGTCGTTGCAGTCGCCGTTTTGCGTCGCCGTCTTGCCGCCGCTGGGGCCGCATTGCACAACGCCTGTGCCGACGCCGTAGCCGTCGTTGTCGGCGTCGGTGTAGTAGGTCGCGGTCACGCCCTCGTCGGTCTGGCCGTTGCAGTTGTCGTCGATGCCGTTGCAC
>CAIPXZ010000286.1 GCA_903869075.1 uncultured Myxococcales bacterium
CCGAGCTTCATGTTGCGCAGCGCGCCGGTCGGTTCCGGCACCACGAGCTCGCCCGCGAGCGCGCGCAGGCACGCGAGGACGCCATCGTGCAGCGCCGGCAGGTGATAGCCGCCTTCGAGCACGAACAGGATGCGGCCGGCGCACAGGAAATCCGCGGCGTTGCACAGGTGGCCGGCGATGCGGCCAAAGCCGCCCGTCGTCACGTTCATGCCGCCCAGCGGGTCGCTGCCGGCGATGTCAAAGCCGGCGGAGACGAGGATCAGCTCGGGGTGGAAGCGCTCCAGCATCCGCGTGATGAGGCCGCCGTAGATCGCGTTGTACTCGACGTCGCCGTGGCCGGCAGCGAGCGGAATGTTGACCGTGCGGCCCAAACCGAGACCCTCGCCGATCTCGGTCGCCGCGCCCGAACCCGGGTACAGCGGCCACTGGTGCGTCGAGATGTACAACACCGCGGGATCGCGCCAGAAAGCCTGCTGCGTGCCATTGCCATGGTGGACGTCAAAATCGACGATCGCCACCCGCCGCACGCCGAGCGCCTGCTGGGCGTGGCGCGCCGCCAGCGCGACGTTGTTCAGCAGACAGAAGCCCATCGCCTTGTCCGCCTCGGCGTGGTGGCCCGGCGGCCGCACTTGGGCGAACGCGCGCGGCACCGGCGACTGCACGACCGACTCCGTCGCCGCCAGCACGCAGCCCGCCGCGCGAATCGCCGCACGCACCGACTCGGGTGACGCCACGGTGTCGGCGTCGAGGCGCACATCCATGCCGGAAATCGAGTGCAAATAGGCGAGGTATTCCGGCGTGTGCACGCGCGCCAGCTCGGCCGGCGTCGCGTCACGCGGCGTGAGGCGGTGCGGCGCCAGCGCTTCCACTTCCGGCGAGCGCAGCAGTTGCATCAGCGTCTGCAGCCGCAGCGGGCTCTCCGGGTGGTCCGGACCCGGCAAGTGCGCCAGACACAGCGCGTCCTGGATGAGGGAAATCGGTCGCATCGCTGCCTCCCGCCGCCAGTGTAGGCCAACGCCACGCGCGCGCCACGCCGAGGTTGCCGCCGTCCGCCGTCTCAGGCAACCTCGCGCCATTGGGCCATCGCCCAGGTTTGCCGCCGTGACCTCCATTCTTGAGACAGCTTTGCCGCGCGTCACGCTGATTGCCGCGTTCGATCGGCCCTATGAACATGCGGTTGCGGCCGCCCGCACCTGCTATTCCGGCGGCGGCATCGTCACCGCCGACCAGGTCAGCGGCGTCGGCCAGAGCCCGGAAAAGCAGGCGATGCGCGCTGAGCAACGCGATCGCATCGCCCATTCCACGTTCAAGGCCGGCCACCACACGATCTTGCAGCACGGCCACGTCAGCTTTGGCCTGGACGCTGTATCCCGGCAATTCGTCTGGTCTTTTTTGCACAGCCACCCGTTCTACAACAGCGAGCAGGTCAGCCAGCGGTACGTGGAGGTCAAGGCCGATCGCGTGACGGTGCCCACCCTGCCCGCGCCGGCGGCGGCGATCTACCGGGCGTGCGTCGATCGGCAAATGCGCGACTACCGCGCGCTCATCTGCTTGCTGGAGCCGGTGGCGGCGGCGGAGTACGCGCGCGTGTTCCCGGCGCGCGGCAAGAACCTCGACAAGTGGCAGGGCGCGATTCACAAGCGCGCACAGGAAGTTGCGCGCTATGTGCTGCCAGTGGCGACGCACACGTACCTTGTGCACACGATCAGCGTGCTGACGCTTCTCCGTTACCGACGGCTTTGTCAGGAGCCTGATACGCCTACGGAATCTCGCCTTGTCGTCGATGAAATGTGCCGCCAAGTTTTCGCCCGCGATCCGCTGCTGCAGAAGCTGGAGATCGAGCCGCTGGAGACGCCGCCGGCGGCGCCGTGGCTGCGCGCGCCGCAGGACGCAGCGGCGCATGGGCGCTTTGTCGCTGAATTCGAGGCGGATCTCGGCGGCAAGACGGCGGCGCTCGTCGATCGCTTTGGCCACAACGAGCGGCGGGTCGCGGACGCGGTGCGGGAGGTGCTCGGGCTGCCGCGCGAGGCGCTCGCGGACGCGGACGCGATCGCGCGCGTGCTCGACCCGGCGCAGAACCCGCTGCTGGGCGAGGCGATGAACACCACGGTGCACCAGAAGCTGGGTCGCGCGCTGCATGCGGCGCATTACGTGTTCAAAAAACGCCTGTCGCACGCCGCGGACAGCCAGGATCAGCGGCATCGGCTGACGCCGGCATCGCGCCCGACGGTGCACGCATACCTGTCGCCGGAGCCGGATTACGTGACGCCGCGGCTGATCCTGCACGCCGGTGGCGCCGCCGAGCAGCTGTACCGCGACGGGATGGCGGCGACGTGGCAGGCGATCGGCCAGCTGCGCGATCTGGGCGTGGCGGCGGAGTGGCAGGCGTACCTGCTGCCCAACGCGGTGACGATCCGCTTCACGGAATCCATGGATCTCGCGGCGTTGCGCCACAAGCACGCGATGCGGCTGTGCTGGAACGCGCAAGAGGAAATCTGGCAGGCGAGCGTGGATGAGGCGGACGCGATCGCCGCGGTGGAGCCGCAGATCGCCCAGTTCCTGCTGCCGCCGTGCGGGGTGCGCCATCGCGCCGGGCTGCGGCCGTACTGTCCGGAGGGCGATCGCTATTGCGGCACGCCGGTTTGGCAACTGGACCGCGCGGCGTGGCAGCGCGTGCTGTAGGGGAATGGCGGGGGGCGGCGCGGGATTGAACCGCTCAGGCCGCCGATGCGTCCAACAGCCGTGGCATTCGCGCCGCGGGTTGGGCACACTGCGGTGCCCCGCACGCGGGAAAACGTTGGCGCGCCGTGGGGCCGCAAGAAAGCAGGACGGATGGAAGCAGGCTCGAAGCGCGAAAACCCTTGGCAGCGGCGGCAGTTTCTGGCGCTGCTCGGCGCCGTGCCGCTGCTGGCCTCGCGCGACGCGTTCGCCAAGGCGGTCAACCCGGCGCAGCTGCAGCGCGCCCAGACTGGCGGCGTTGACGTGCTGTCGGCGAGCGAATTGCAAGCCGGGATGAAGGGTTACGGCCTGACCGTTGTCAAAGGCACCAAGGTCGAGCGCTTTGACATTGAAATCATTGGCGTGCTCAAGATGGCGATGCCGCAGCAGGACCTGATCCTGATTCGCTGCGCCGGCTTGGGCCTGGAGCACAGCGGCGTCGTCGCAGGCATGTCCGGCTCGCCGATTTTCGTGCAGCACCCGCAGCTGGGCGAGCGGCTGATCGGCGCGCTGTCCTACGGTTTTCCGTTCAACAAGGACCCGGTCGCGGGCGTCACGTCGATCCTCGACATGCTGCCGGAGCTGGACCGCAAGCTGGCGCCGCTGCCGGTCAACCAGCGCATCACCGTGGCGCAGCCGGAGCCGATCCGCGTGCCTGGCCAGGGCGACATGCTGCCGGTGGCGCTGCCGCTGACGGTCGCTGGCGTGCATCCGGACGTGCTGGCGCTGGCGCGGCCGCAGTGGGCGGAGCTGGGGTTTACGCACCTGAACGCGGCGGCGGGCACCGGTGGCGCGACGGCGGATCCCAAACAGGTCGCCAAGCTGGAGCCGGGCGGCTCGATCTCGGTGCTGCTGGCGCGCGGCGATATCTCGATGGCGGCGATCGGCACCGTGACCTGGGTGCGCGGCGACCACTTCATCGCTTTTGGCCATCCGTTCAAGGGCTTGGGCCAGCTGCATCTGCCTGTCGGCTCGGCGGATGTGCAGTGGATTTTGGCGTCGCAGCAGTCGTCGTTCAAGATGGCCAACGCGTTTGGCGACGTCGGCGTGCTCGACCAGGATCGCCAGCCGGCGGTCGCGGGTCGCATCGGGCCCAAAGCGGCGATGGTGCCGATCGACATCGTGCTGACCAACCGCGACCGCCAGGCGACGACAAAGTGGCACGTGGAAGCCACGGATCAGCCTGCATTTTTCCCGCTCGTCGTCGCCATGGCGCTGGGCACGGCGGTGCGCGTGTCGGAGCCGATCGCCGAGAACGCGGCAGTGACGATGACGGTGCGGTTCGACCTGCCGGACGGCCACGCGCCGGTGGAATTCAGCGAGACGATGACCGGGCTGTCGGGATCGGCCGGGCTGGCCGACGTCAGCAGTCTGGCGCAGAATGCGGCAAAAGCCATCGTTTTCAATGGCTTTGAGCGGCTGCGGGTCGAGCGCGTGGCGGCGACGCTGACGCTGGCGGACGACCGCAACATCGCGTTCCTGGAGAGCGCCCGGCCGCAGTCGGAGGAGGTCGACGCCGAGACGCCGATCGCCATCCAAGTGACGCTGCAGCTGGCGAACGTTGGCCCGCAGCGCGTGACGTTGACGCTGCCGCCGCTGCCGCGCGACCTGATGGGCCAGACGGTGACGGTGCAGATTGGTGCGGAGAAATCCATGGCGCCGGAGCAGCCGGACCCGGGGAACATCCGCGACTACCTGAATGCGCTGCGCCGGCAAATCCCGCGTAACCGCTTGGCCGCCGTGCTGAATTTGCCGGAGCCGACGGTGCTGCTGCGCGGCGTGCGGCTGACGCAGCTGCCGGTGGGCGTGCGCGATGAGCTGGCCGGTCACGCCGCGGCGTACCGCACCGGTCGCGAGACGCTGCGCACGCACGTGGACACGCCGTGGACGCTCAACGGCGCGCTGACGCTGAAGTTGCGCGTCCGCCAGACGCCCTAATTCTCTTTCGCTTTTGCGGAGTTCCGGATGACCCTGCCCCCCATTTTGACCCGACTCCTGCTCGCCAGCGCGCTGCTGGGCGCGAGCGCGCACGCCAGCCAGCCGAGCGTGTGGCAGTTCGCCGATGACGCCGACTTTCGCCGCGGCAACCTGGACGGCCTGGCGCTGCATCCGACGCTGGGGCTGACGGCGGCGCCGAAGCTGACGCGGCTGGACATCGACGCCGAATTCATCCACTGCTGGCTGCGCGACGGCAACCGGCTCTGGCTGGGCACCGGCCTGAACGGCAAGCTGTTCAAGGTCGAGAACGGCATCGTGACCGAGATGGCGAAGGTCGACGGGCCGCTGATCGCCTCGCTGGCCAGCGACGGCAAAGGCGGCGTCTACGCCGGCGTCGTCGGCACGGGCGAGATCCTGCACGTCGACGCGGCCGGCAAGCGCGAGACGTTTGTCAAGTTGACAGATGTCCAGCATATCTGGGCGTTGCAGCTGCGCGGCCAGGTGCTGTATGCCGGCACCGGCCCGGGCGGCAAGATCTTTGCCGTCGACGTCGCGACCAAGACTGCGAAATTGTTTGCGGAAACCACGGCCGACCATGTGCTGGCGCTGCTGTGGGACGGCGAGGCGCTGCTGGCGGGGACGTCGGATCCGCCGCTGCTGCTGCGCATCGACGGCGAGAAGTCGGTGCGGGCGCTGGCAGCGTTTCCGGGCGTGGAAGTGCGTAGCTTGACCCGCAGCGGCAAGACGATCTTCGCCACGGTGAACGGCGGGCAGACAGCCGTCCCGCTGGCCTCGCTCAAGCCGACGCCGGAGCGGCCGGGCACGGGCACGGCCACCAAGCCGGGCGCCAACAAGGGCACCAAGGACGCGGCGGCCAAGGGCAAGGGCGCGGTGTGGAAGCGGACGGCGGACGGCATCGTCTCGCGCGTGCTCGTGTCGCCGGAAGGCATGCTCAGCGAGGTGGCGGTCATCGGCAAGCAGGTCGTGGCGGGCGCAGCGCGCGGCGGGCGCGTGGTGCTGGGCGATGAAATGGGCGACGTGCAGAGCCTATTTGACGTCAAGGAAGAGGAAATTCTCGGCGTGGAGGTCGGCGCCAAGGGCGTGCAGACGCTGTTCACCGGCAAATCCGCGGCGGTGTACTTGGTCGGCGAGCAGCCGGCCGAAGCTGTGTTCACGACCGACGTGCTGCAGGAGACCGGGACGACGCAGTGGGGCCGCATTGACGCCGTCGGCGAAGGCACGCTGGAGGTGGAGACGCGCTCGGGCTTCTCCGACCAGCCGAACGACACCTGGAGCCCGTGGCAGCCGCTGCGCGGGGTGCAGGGCCAGAGCGGCCAGAGCCAGAGCCCGCCGGCCAACGCGCTGCAGGTGCGGGTCAAGCTGGCGAGCGCAGGCGCCAGGCTGCAGGAGCTGAAGATCTTTCGGCAAGTGGCCAATCGGGCGCCGCTGCTGACCAAGATCGACAGCACGCTGAACAAGGCGAAGGGCACCGTCGCGCTGTCCTGGACGGCGGAGGACGTGGACGGCGACACGCTGGGGTACGTCGTGCAGTATCGGCCGCGCGGCGGCGCGCAGTGGCTGTCCCTGCACGACCGGCTGTTTGACAAGAAGACGATGGAGCTGAGCCCGACGGACATGCCCGACGGCTGGTACGAAGTCCGCGTCGAGGCGACGGATTTGCCGAGCAACGGCCCGCGCACGGCTAAGGCGGTGGCGCGGATTTCCAAGCCGTTCCTCGTCGATCGCGGCCGCCCGGACGTCATCGCCGAGGTCAAGGGCCGCTCCGTGCACGGCATGGCGACGGACGCGATCTCGCGGATCACGCGCGTGGACATCTCCGTGGACGGCGAGCCGGCGGTGCTGGCGGCGGCGGTGGACGGCGTGTTTGACCAGACGTCGGAGGCTTTTGAGTTGGACCTGCCGGAGAGCGTGCTGAAGGGCAGCCATACGCTGCTGTTGCAGGTGACCGACGAAGCGGGCAATACCGGGGCGCTGCGCGTGCCGGTCGGTCCATGAAGGGACGGCGGCGCGGCTGCCGGAGGCAAAAATGACGGGATTCGATGATCTGCGGCGCGCGGGGATCGCCGCGACCGCGCTGTTGGCGCTTGTGGGCTGTGGCAAACCGACGGCACCGCTCGCGCCCAAGCCGTTGACGCCGCTGGCACCGCTGGCTGAAGCGCCGGCCCCCTTGCCCGCCGCGACGACGACGACGGCGGTGGCGGCACCCGCGGCAGTGACGGTTGTCGCCGAGCCGGCGGTGGCAGCTGAAGCCGCGCCGCATGTGTCCGTGGACATGCGCAGCGGTCCCAAGCTGAGCGACGGCATGCCCAGCGCCGGCGAGCCAGCGTCGTTCCGCGTCACCCTGCGTTCCGCCGACGGCCAGTTCATCACGCGGCTGGACCCGCTATTGGGCGGCAGCCTGCTGTGCGTCATCGCCCGCGCCGACCTCGGCTGGCAGACCGTGCTGCGCGCCGACGAGCTCTCAGACAAGAACCGCGGAACACACGATTTTCGCACGGTATTTCCGCTGCCTGGCATCTACCGCGCGTGGTTCATCTACCGCTATCACGACACGACGTACACAGAGGAGCTGGCGTTCTCGGTGCAGGGCAAGCCGTGGTCGGGCCGTGAGCTGCCGGAGCTGGACACGCTGTGGCAGGAAGGCAACGGCTTGGAAGCGCGGCTGAAGATCGAGCCGCAGGCGCCGAAGACCTGCGAGCCGTTCCTGTTGGCGACGGCGTGGACGCGCAAGCAGAGGCCGCTGCGCATGACCGCCGAGCCGGACCAGCCGACGACGTGGTATGTGGCGATTGAGGGAGGGCTGGGCGAGATTGTCACGAGCACGACCGAGCCGCAGCTGACCGACCCGCCGGCGGGCACGACCGAGACGCTGGCGACGAAGCTGGGCGGCGACCTGGGCACAGTGGCGACGCTGCGGGTGTCGCGGCCCGGGCGGTATCGCGTGCTGGCGGTGGCGACGCCGCCAGGTGGCAAGCCCGGGCAGAAGGACGCCACCGTGATTGGCGCGTTCGCCATGACGGTCACCGGTGAAGCGCACCTGAACGGCTGCGGCAAGTAGCGCCGGGTGTACAATCCAGTTGCCAAGCCACACGTTTGCGCTTAGACTTCCAGCCCCCGCCGCAGAGGCGCGCCTTTTTCACGAAACCGCTACGGATTGCACGATGAACACGAAGACCCTTGCCGATCGCAACCTTGCCAAGTCGCTCAAGCGCGCTGGCCGCCGCCGCCTCAAGCTGTTGGAAAACGGCCTGACGGTTGAGCAGCGCAAGGCCCTGCGCCGCGCCCGCAAAGAAAAGACCATTGGTTTGAAGACGTTCTTGGCCAAGGCCAAGTAATTCGCTGTCGATCCACGATCGACACGCACGGCGGTCCGCCATGGGTTTGCCGATCGACTTCTGGTTCGACTTTTCCTGTCCCTACGCCTACCTCGCCTCGACCCAGCGCCACGCGCTGGCGCGCGATGCGCAGTCCGTCGTGACGCCGCAGCCTTTCCTGCTCGGCGGCGTGTTCCGGGCGTTGGGCCAGGCGCAAAATCTCTCGACAACGCTTTCGCCGCCCAAGGCGCGCCACAATCGCCTCGACGTCATCCGCTGGGCGGCGTGGTTCGATGTGCCGCTCGTGACGCCGCTGCGCCATCCCAACCGGCCAGTCGAGGCGCTGCGGGCGCTGCTGGCGACGCCGCCGGCGCACTGGGACGCGGTCATCGACGGTTTTTTCCGGCTGTACTGGGCGGAGGCGCGCGACATCAGCGACGTGGCGGTGCTGCGCGAGCGGCTGCGGGAGCTGGGGCTGGACGCCGACGCGATCCTTGCGCAAGCGCAAACCGACGCCATCAAGGACGAGCTGCGCGCGCGCACGGATCGCGCGCTGGCGGCGGGCGTGTTTGGCGCGCCGGCGTTTGTCGTCAACGATCAGCTGTTTTGGGGCCAGGATCGCCTGCCGTTTGTCGTGCGCGCGGCGCAGGGCTGGCAGCCGGAGCAAGGCCGCGAAGAATTCACTTTCTGACCCGGAGCTGCGATGAAACGCGTTGAATACTTTTACGATGTCTCGTCGCCCTACGCGTACCTGGCGCATGACGCGATCGGCAAGGTGGCCGCGGCGCACAACGCAGAGGTCGTCTGGCGGCCGTTCTTTCTCGGCGGGCTTTTCAAGAGCCTGCAGGCGGAGATCGTGCCGTTCACCTCGGGTTCGGTGCAAAAGCGCGACATCCTGAAAAAGGACATGTACCGCTGGGCGGAGGTGCGCGGCATCCCGTTCAACTGGCCGACAACGTTCCCGATGATGACGACCCGCCCGATGCGCGTGCTTTGCCAGCTGGACGGCGAGGTGCATGTGGCGGTGGCGCGGCACCTGTTTCGCGCGTATTGGGCGCACGACCAGAACATCGGCGACCCGCTTGTGCTGCACCAGCTGCTGGAGACGCAGGGACTGGATGCGGAAGTGCTGATTGCCGGCTGCGAGCGGCCCGAGGTCAAGCAGAAGCTGCTGGACGCGACGCAAGAGGCGCTGCACCGCGGGGCGTGCGGCGCGCCGACGTTCTTTGTCGGCGAGCACCTTGTGTGGGGTCAGGATCGCCTGGATTTCGTCGGGCGGCTGCTCGACGGCTGGCAGCCCAAGCACGGCTGAGTGCGCCGCCGCCTAGTTCAGCGCCATCGGATCGGCCAGCGCGAACGCGGCGATCTCGACGTCGAACGCCTCGCCCAGCTCATCCATCATCTGGTACGCGCCCGCCATCGAGCCCACCGGCGTGTCCAGCGGGCAGCCGCTGACGTACTGAAACCCCTCCGACGGCCGCAACACCGGCTGCTGGCCGATGACGCCCGGCCCGCGCACGAGCTCCATCCGCCCTTCCGCATTGGTGATCCGCCACTCCCGCGCCATCAGCTGCACGGTGCGGTCACTGCGATTGAGGATGGTGATTTGATAAAGAAAGAACCAGCGCCCCTGCTCAGGTGCGGACTGCTCCACGGCAAAACTCGAGACGACATCAACGCGAATTCCGCGGGTCGTGGCACTGGATTCTGGCATGGCTGGCCTCAGGCCCGGTCACTCATTTTCGGGTTCAATGAGTCTGATCGGCCGCCGGCTTCTTGGCAACTGTCGGCGCAGTTTTCGCCGCGGGAGTCGCGGCTTTTGCCGTCACCGCCGGCTTGGTCGCCACCGCCGGCTTGGCCGGAACGACACCAGGCTTGGCGGCCGGCTTGGCCACCGGCGCAGGCACTTTCGCCACCGGCTTGACGCCCGGCTTGGCGACCGGCGCCACACTCTTGGCAACAGGCGTAGCCGTCTTCGCAACCGGCGTAGCCGTCTTGGCAACAGGCGTAGCCGTCTTCGCAACCGGCGTCACAGCCTTGGCAACCGGCGTCACAGCCTTGGCAACGGGCGTCACAGCCTTGGCAACCGGCGCCGCGGTCTTGGCAACTGGCGCCACGGCCTTGGCAACTGGCGCCACGGCCTTGGCAACTGGCGTCGCAGTCTTGGCAACCGGCGCCACGGTCTTGGCAACGGGCGTAGCGGCCTTGGCAACGGGCGCCACAGCCTTGGCAACCGGCGCCACAGCCTTGGCA
>CAIPXZ010000287.1 GCA_903869075.1 uncultured Myxococcales bacterium
CTTGTCCGCCATCTCCTGCACCAGCTTGCGCGCGGCGACAAACCGGTTGTGATTCAGCAGGATCGACGCCGCTTTCTCCAGCCCGACCCACGGGTCGGCCTTTTGCAGCCGCGCCAGCAGCGCCAGCACCGGCTCGTCGGAGCGGTTCGCGCCATCGGTGCGCGACAGCAGCCACTCGGCGTACGCCTCGACGTACTGCGACTCCCGCGGCGCCGCCGCCAGCAGCTGCGCGTACAGCGCCTCGACGCGCTTGGGCGCCTCGCCGATGCGCTGCTCGCGGTCGATGAGCGCCTCCAGCAGCACGTCATGCTTCGGGTGCTTGTGCGCCAGCTCGTCGATCAGCCCGCGCGCCGCCTCCAGGTCCCGCGCCGCGATATGCGCGTCCAGCACCGCCAGCCACGGCAGCGGATCGGCCGGCGCCAGCCGCACCACTTCTGCAACGATCTTCGTCAGTTCCTCGCGCCGCCCCAGCTGCACGAGCTGCGCTTGGTAGGCCGCCTGCAGCGCGCGGTGCCCGGGAAAGCGCTGCCAGGCGCGCGCCAGCTCATCCACGGCGGCGTCAGAATCGCCTTTTTCTTCCAGTAGATGCGCCGCGAGCACCGCCGCGTCCGGGTCGCGCAGCGCCTGCAGCCGATCGAGCGTCTCGCCGATCGAGCCATCCAGCCGCGACACGACGACGAGCCGTTCCAGCGCCGCGCGCCGCTTGCCCACCGGCAGCCGGGCGATCGCCGCATCCAGCAGCGCCCGCGCCTTGGCGACCTCGCCGGCGGCGACGAGCGCGTCCAGATAGCCCTCGGAAAACGTGCTGCGGCCATGCGCCGCCTTGTCCAGCCGCTGCCAAATCCGCAGCTGCACCGGGTAGTCGTTGCCATTGCCCAGCGCCGTCGCCGCGTCCGCCAGCACGTCCTTGCCGATCCTGGGCAGCGCCACCAGCGCCTCGGCGATGTGCACCGCGTCGGCCATTTCCCGCGCCGCGACGTGGCGTTTGAGCGCTACGAGCGCCAGCTTCGGCTTGACGAGCAGCTTGCCGTCGCGCACCACCTCGCCCGGCACCGTCGCGCCCGTCGCAGCGTGCGGTTTCGCTGGCTTGCCGCCGTGGTGGCTGCCGCGATGCACCGCCGGCTTGGGCGCCTTGCGCGCGCTCCACGCCTGCGCCGGCACGGGCAGCACCAGCACCACGAGCATTCCCATCAGCCAGCTACCGCGCATCGTCACCTTCAGCCCCCGCCGACAGGGTAGGGGCGGCAGCTTCAGCACACAAGTCGGGGCAAAAAATCCGCACAGCCACGCGGAGTTGTCCAAGGTGGCTTGCCGCGGCTGGCAGCGCACCTGATACTGACTGGGCACACGGACCTGAACGGCAGGTCGCGCCCCCGCGTGCAGGCTCAGTCTCCCGAGGCCAACTTGGCAAGCGTCCTGCTGATTCAACCGCCGCTGCTGCTGCACGCGGCGTACATCGACTACCCGACGTTTGCCAGCCTGGGGCTGTGGCAAGCCGCGGCGCAGCTGCGCGCGGACGGGCACACGGTGGCGGTCCTCGACGCTTTTTGCCTGCCGACGTCAAACCTGATCCACGAAAACAAGGAATTCCTGCGGCTTGGCGTGCCGGTGTCGACGTTGATTGGCCGGCTGCCGGCGCAGGCGCCGGATGTCGTGGTTTTTGGCAACTCGCCGTGGCTGCGGGCGCGGGCGGCGAGCGCGGAGCTCAAGCGGTTGGCGGCGCACGTTCACGAGCGCTGGCCGCAAGTGCCGGTCATTTTGGCGGATTGCGACGTCGGCGGGATGCACTTCATCGAGTGGGACGAGACGGACCTCGACGAAGTCGGCATCGCTTGGGGCCAGCAGTACGAGGCGGAAGGTCAGTTATCTCCGCTGGTTGCGACGCTGGCGGCCGGCCAGACACCGGCGCAGCGCATCACCCGCGGCGCGCCGCAGGTCGAGGATCTGGACGCGCTGCCGCTGCCGGCGTACGACCTCATCGACATGGCGGCGTTCCAGAAATTCATGGGCCGCGTCAGCCAAACCCGCCACAAAAACGAGATCTTCTCGTCGGCGCCGCCGGTGATCGCCATCAAGACGTCCCGCGGCTGCGTCTACCGGTGCAATTTTTGCACCTCCAACCCGTGGCAGCGCGCCGGGCTGGAAGGCAAGCCGTACCGCCGCCACGGCAAGGCGTGGCTCGCCAAGCACGCGGAAGTGTTGAAAAATACCTACGGAATCGACCGCTGGGTGGTGCTGGATGAGCTCGTGAACGTGACGACGAGCCATTTTGACGCGCTGTTGGACGTCGCCGAGGAATTCGATCTCGGGCTGGATTTTCCCAACGGCATGCGCGCCGATCGCGTGACGGAGAGCCAGGTGATCCGCATGGCGCGGCGCCTGCCGGTGCTATCGATCTCCGCCGAATCCGCCAACGACCGCATCGCCAACGATGTGATCGGCAAGAATTTTGACCTCGCGGCGACCAAGCGCGTGGCGCACTGGTGCCAAAAGCACGGGCTGAAGCTGGTTGTGCACTGGATGATCGGCCAACCCACGGAAACGCGGGTGGAAATCCTCAACACGCTCAAGACCGCGTGGCAGCTGTGCGAGGACTTTGACGCGCAGCCGCTCGTGCAATTTGCCACGCCCATCAAGGGCACGCAGCTGCACAAGACGGCGACCCAGGACAAGCTGTGGACCACGCGCGAAGACCGCGATATTGGTCCGCTTTTCCAAGGCAAGCCGGTGTTGACGGGGCCGGACTGGACCCCCGCGGAGCTGTGGGCGGCCAAGCGCGTGTTGGAGACCAAGGCGTCGGCGTGGAAGCCGCGCAAGGTCATCATGAACACGACCTATGTCTGCAATAACCAATGTGTTTTCTGCGCGACCGGCAACCGCAGTGACTGGCACGGTGAGCTGGACCAGCAGATTGAATTCCTCAAGAATCGCCGCGAAAAAGGCTACGACCTGTGCGATTTTGACGGCGGCGAGCCGACAACAAATCCCAACCTGCAAAAGCTAATTACGGCCGCAAAAGACCTGCAATTCCAAGCGATTAACCTGACCAGCAACGGCCGGATGATGAGCTTGCCGCGCAATGCGGAGAAAATCGTCAAGTCTGGCATTACCAGCTTGCTGATTTCCCTGCACGGCCCCAATGAGCAGGTCCACGAGGAAAATGTCCAAGCCAAGGGCGCGTTTCGCCAGACGATTGACGGCATCCGCAACTGCCGGCCGCTGTGTGACAAGCTGGGCATCGATTTTGGCGTCAACGTCACGCTGACCAAGGTGAACTCCCCGTACTTACTGGAATATGGCGAGCTGCTTGTGAAACTGGGCGTCAAGTTGTGCAACGTGCAATTCCTGACGCCGTTTGGCAAAGCCAGCGCCGAGTGCCAGCCCGACCCCGCTGAGGTCGCGCCGCTGGTCATGAAATTGATTGATGATTTTGGCGATCGCATCAAGTTCCAGGTCATCAACCTGCCGCTGTGCTACATGCCCGGTTATGAGGAATACTGCCTCAGCGACATCGGCAAGATGGAACGCGACATGGTGTTTGTGTCGATGGCCGACGTCAATCTGTTCGACTACTTGCAGTCGCGGCGCCGCCACGAAAAGGCCTGCGAGACCTGCTTTTTCTCGATTGCCTGCGAAGGTTTCTATTATTGGCCCGAGGAGTGGAAAGACGAGGCGCGGGCGCTGTACGGCGATTAGCTACGGCCGCGTCGCTGCCACTTGCCAGCTCGCGCCCGCCACAAGCTTGTGCAGCACCGTCCACGCCATCGCCGGCGTTGGCGCGTTGGCCAGGTCCACGCCGTCCAACAGCGCGCCGAGGTGCCGCGTCACGGTCAGCGTCGCCGCGCCGTCGGTGCTATCCAGCCCCGGCACCGGCTGCAGCTTGGCGTCCGGCATCCAGGTTTCCAGATAGATTTCACCGCTTTTCTCGGCCTTCTGCCACGTCGCGCGCAGCTGGAGGCTCACGCGCGCCTGCTCGCCCGCCTGCGCCGGCGGCGGCGCGGACGCCAGCCAGAAGCCCTGGCAATAGCGCGCCAGCGGCACCGTCCGCGTCAAGCGCGCTGTCACCGGCTGGGCGAGGTTCTCGGCCAGATGCGGTAAAATGCTCGTCGGATCGGGCGGTTCCACGTGATTGGCGTAGGCCGCCGGGATCAGGCTCCACGCCTGCGGCGGCGGACACGGCTGTAGCCCCAGCCGCCAGGTCGTCAGCGTGCCCTGCGTCACGTGCACGTCGTAGCCGGCGTCGGTGGTCACGCGCCAGCCGGTCGTATCCGGCGTCGTCCGCGCCGTGTCAAAGGCCAGCTGCCAGTCCACGCGAGAAAGGCCATGCAGCTTGGGCACTTCCCGCTGACAGCTGGCCAGCAGCAGCAGCGCGGCCCACAGGTTTCGCTTCATGCATCCCCCCGGACGATGGCGATTTTGCGGGCCAGCGCCGGGCCGACGACGCCCGCCAGCGCCGCCAAGTCGGCCTCTTTCACCGCCGTCAGCGAGCCAAACGCCAGCAGCAGCGCCTTCTTGCGCGCCGGACCGAGGCCCACGACCTTGTCCAGCCAGCTCTTGAGCACGCGCTTGTCGCGGCGCTCGCGGTGGAACGTGATGGCGAAGCGGTGCGCCTCGTCGCGCAGCCGCGTGAGCAGGTAGACCTCGTTGGAGTTCTGCGGCATCACGATCGCGTTCTTCACGCCGGGCCGGAACACCCGCTCCGGGCTCGACGCGCTCGGTCCGGCGTCATCGCTTTCCTGGGTCCGCGCCTTGGCAAGTCCGCATAACTCCACGCCTTCCACGCCCAGATCAGCCAGCGCCGCCTGCGCCATGCCCAGCTGGCCCTTGCCGCCGTCGATGACGATCAGGTCCGGCCACGGGCTGCGGCCATCCTGAGCGCGCGCGATGCGGCGCGACAGCACTTCGTACATCATCGCGAAATCATTCGGCGTATCCTGCGTGCGGATCTTGTAGCGGCGGTATTCTTGGTTCGCCGGCTCGCCGTCGATGAACACGACCATCGAGCCGACCGGATCCGTGCCGGAAATGTTGGAGATGTCGTAGCACTCGATGCGCCGCGGCAGCCGCAGCAAATGCAGCTTTTTCTGCAGGCCCAGCAAGGTATTTTCCGCCTTGGCCGAGGCGCGCACGCGGTCCTCAAACGTCTGCCGCGCGTTATCCGTCGCCATCTCGATCAGCTTGGACAGCAGCCCGCGCTGCGGGTCCTTGACCTCCACCTGCGCCCGCGGCGCCGGCTCGCCCGTCAGCGCCGCCTGCAGCTTGCGCTGGTCGGTCAGCCACTCCGCCAGCGCGTCCTCGCCGTCAATCGCGAGCGGCAACAGCAGCTCATCGGGCACGGGCTGGCCGCGCTCGTACAGCTGCAGCAGGAAGCCCTCGAGCACCTCAGCGTCCGGAAACTCCTGGTCGCGCAGCACATAGCCCTGACTGCCGAGCAGCACGCCTTCGCGGAAAGTCAGCACGGTCACTGCGATTTTCGCGCCTTCGCGGTACAGCCCCACGGCATCGATCGACTTGCGCCGTCCCAGCAGGCTGACGTGCTGCTGCTCCAGGCTCGTCTCGATCGCCTGGATCTGGTCGCGATACCGCCCGGCGCGCTCGAATTCCTCGCCCTCGGCGGCGTCGGCCATGCGCTTTTTCAGCCGCCCCAGCAGCTCACTGCGCCGACCCGACAAAAACAATGCCACATCGCGGACATGCTGGTGGTACACGCCCACGTCCACCGGCAGCACGCACGGCCCCAGGCAGCGGTGGATTTGGTACTCCAGGCACGGCCGCGTGCGGTTCTTGAACGCGCTGTCCGGGCAGGTCCGCAGCTGGAAGTAGCGGTTGATCTGCGCCAGCGCCGACCGCGCCGAGCTCGCCGACGCGTACGGGCCAAAATACTGCGCCTTGTCCTCCGCCGGCCGCCGCACCACCTGCAGCCGCGGGTAGTTCTGGTTGGAATCGAGGCGCAAGTGCAGGAAACGCTTGTCATCTTTCAACCGCACGTTGAAGCGCGGCTGGTGTTTCTTGATGAGCTCGTTTTCCAGCAGCAGCGCGTCTTTTTCCGTCGGCGTGATGACAAAATCGATGTCGCCGAGCACGCGGTCGAGCAGGTGCACGAAAAAGCGTTCGTCCTGGCCGCTGGCGTATTGCCGCAGGCGGTTGCGCAGGCTTGTGGCTTTGCCGACGTAGCAGATGACGCCGTGGCGGTCGATCATCAGGTAGCAGCCGGGGCGGTCGGGCGCTGCCTTGACGCGTTCGGCAAAATCAAAGGCGCGCGTCACCGGGTCGGCAACCGCCCCCGGCGACACAGCGTCTTCAACAATTTCATACGGTTCTGGCGCATCCTGCAGGGCGTCGAGCTCGGCGTCGATCCACGACTCAGCCGACTCAGCGCCCGCGGCGCGCGCAGGCTTACTTGGCGGGCGCGGTCTCGACATGCACCGGCTTGCCGCCCACTTCCACGTTCAGGCCGCCCGGCGCGGGCGCATCATCGCCCGCTTTCTCGGCCGCGTGCTTGGCCGCGGTCTCGTAGCGCGCTTTCTCGGCATCCACGACAGCCTTGAATTCCGCCGTGTATTTGATGGACTTCGCCGCATCCGCCGCCAGCAGCAGCTTCTTGACGTAGCCGTGCCACGCCTCCACGCGCCGCGCCTGCGTCAGCAGCCGACCCAGCGAATCGCGCACCTTGGCGTCCGTCTCCGGCGTCTGCTTGACCGAGTCGTTGCCGCGCCGCACCACGTACCGCGTCTTGCCGTCTTCGGACTTGAAGATCGCCTTGGCGATCGGCGCCTCGGCCTTGAGCTTCGCCGCCGCCGCCGCGATCTCCGCGTTCTTGCCAATGCCCGGGATGTCGTTCGGGTCATCCGACTTCGGCGGCAGGCCCAGCATCGCCTCCATGCCGCCGTTCAGCGCTTCCAGCGGCGACTTGCCCAGCGGCGGCGTCTCCGACGCGTGCAGCGGACCGTCTTCCTTGCCGCCGTGCGCCACGTTCCACGCCTTGACCACGTCAGCCAGCGGCGTCGTCGGCGTCGCTTCCGCCGCGGCCTGCACGCTCTGCGCGACCTTCTCCAGCTCCGCCGCCGCGCGTTCCGTCCGCACCAGGTCGATCGCCAGCGTCCGCTTCACCGCCGCATCGAGCGGCGTCGTCTTGCCGGCGATCTTCTTGTCCACCGCGAGAATCCACCAACCGTTCGGCGCTTCCACCGGACCAACCAGCTTGCCCGGCTCCGTCGCCGTCACGGCCTTGGCCACGTCCGCGCCAAACGGCGAGCGCGCCAGCGCTTCCGCGCTCAGGTCGTCCACGAACAGCCCGCCGCTGTCCTTGGTCATGCTGTGCTCGCTCTTCTCGGTCGCGACCTTGGCGAAATAGCCCGCCAGCCGCTTGGCCTTTTCTTCGCCCTGCAGCTCGGTGGCCTTCTTGGCCTCGCCCTTTTCCTCGCCCTCGGCGACGACGGCGTCCAGCGGCGTCTCGCCGTTCCAGGCTTTCTGCAGGTCGGCCTTCACCGCCTCGGCGGCCGTCTTCTTCTCGGCCCACTGGCCGTCGATCTCGGCTTTCTTGTCGTCCGGCACGCCATCCTTGGACGGCGCGGCGATCAAAATCCCATGCACATTCCAGCGGTCCGGCACCTTGTACACATCGGCCTTGGCGTCATACGCCGCCTGGATTTCCTTCTCGTGCGCCGCGGCGTACGCGTCGGCGTCGGCATCGCTCACGTTCAGCGTGCCGGCGATCGTCTCGGCGTCCAGGTTGACGAATTCCAGGTGCGTGCGCTTGGCGTCGCTCGCCACCAGCGCGTCCAGCTCCTGCGGCGTCAGCTGAATGCCGCCGACGACGATCTGCGCCACTTTGTCGCGCAGGATCTCGCGGCGCAGCAGGCCTTCCAGCAGCGACTTGGTCGAGCCCAGGGAAAACCGCACGAACGTATCGTATTTCTTGGGATCGTACTGGCCGTTCTCGTCGCGGAAGCTGATGCCGAACACGCGCTCCAGCTGCATCACCCGGCGGCTCAGCTCGGCGTCGCTCACCGCCAGACCGAGCTTCTTGGCCTCGGCTTCCACAAGCACCGCCTCGATCAGCTCATTGGCGACTTTTTGCCGCTGCAGCGCCGGGATCGGATCCTGCGGCGTCGTCAGCTGCGCCATCTCCGTGCCGCCGCCCGAGTACGGTAGCCGCAGCTTCTCGTAGCGCTGCTGCAGCTGCAACTTCTCAAAACCACTGGCGTTCGGCGACGGCGCGTCCGGCGACAGGCGCATGCCCAAATCGAGCTCGGCGCTGTCGATCGTCGTGCCCGCCACTTCCAGCATCGGCTCCGGCGCCTGCCCGGCGAGGCTGGAAGCCAGGCGCGAGCCGGAATAGAACGTCAGGATGAAGGCTGCGATCAGCGTGACAAAGATGAGTTGGATCCACGGCGAACGGCTGTGGCGGCGCATCGTTTCGAGCATTTCAGTCGCTCCGGCCGAATGACGGCGGCAGGCAGGCGGACACTTCGCGGGTCCGTCGCAAGGGGCGGCATTCCAGCAGGAAACCGCTGAGAGGTCAATGCTGCGGCGGCAGGCCGCGCGTCAGGAAAAGCCGATTGACTCGCCCTGTTGCGCGATGTGCGTCTGCCAGCCCAGGCCGGCGCCGATGTGACCGGCCAGCGCCGTCGCCGCCTGCGGCTCGCCGTGGACGATGACGACCTGCTGCGGCGCGCTCTGGAACCCGCGCAGCCACTGCAGAATCTCGGCCCAGTCGGCGTGCGCCGAGAGGCTCTCCAGCTGCGCGACCTCGGCGCGGATCGGCACGTCTTCGCCGTGGATCCGCACCGTCGACCGGCCAGCGACCATGTCCGCGCCGCGCGTGCCAACGGACTGGTAGCCCGCGAAAAGAATCGTGTTGCGGTGGTCCGGCGCGAACGCCTTGATGTGGTGCAGCACGCGACCGCCGGTGGCCATGCCGCTGCCGGCGATGACAATCATCGGCCCCTGCCACGCCGTCACTTGCTTGGACTCCTCGACCGTGTGGATGACGTGCGCCGTCGAGCACATCTGCGCCACCTCGGTCGCGTTCAAACGCAGCAATTCCGCGTGCTTTTGGTATAGCGCCGTCGCCGTC
This sequence comes from uncultured Myxococcales bacterium, assembly GCA_903869075.1. Lineage (GTDB taxonomy): Bacteria > Myxococcota_A > UBA9042 > UBA9042 > UBA9042 > CAIYBN01. The sequence continues at coordinate 9,080 of CAIPXZ010000287.1, forward strand.
GCCGCCATCGGGCTGTCCAGGTAGATCGGCAGGTCCGGGATCGCGCCGCGATCGCGCAGCTTGCGAAAGTGCCACAGCAGCTGCTGCGCGCGACCGACGGTGAACGACGGGATGATGACCGCGCCGCCGCGCCGCGCCGTGCGGTGGACGATCTCGACGAGCTCGGGCTCGGGGTCGCTGGCGCCGTGGCGGCGATCGCCGTAGGTCGACTCGCAGACGATGAGATCCGCCTGCGGCAGCGACTCCGGACCCGGCAGCAGCAGGTCATCTGGCCGCCCGAGGTCGCCGGTGAACACGACAGCGGTCTTGCCGTCGGTGATGCGCACAAGCGAGGCGCCGAGCATGTGCCCAGCGCGGTGCAGCGTCGCCGTCAGGCCGCCGCCCAGGTCAAACGGCTCATGCCACGCCACGACGCGAAATTGTCCCATGATCGCCCGGGCTTCCGCCTCGGTGAACAGCGCCAGCGCCGGCTGGTGGCGGGAAAAGCCGTGGCGATTGGCAAACCGCGCGTCCTCCTCCTGCAGGTGGCCGGAATCGACGAGCAGCACTTCCGCCAGGTCGCGCGTCGCCGCCGTCGTGTAAATCGGTCCGCGGAATCCGGACTTGGCGAGTAGCGGCAGCCAGCCCGAGTGGTCCAGGTGCGCGTGCGTCAGCACCACCGCGTCCAGCTGCGCGGGCGCAAAGCCCGGGTCCTGCCAGTTGCGCTCGCGCAGCGCTTTGAGCCCTTGGAACATCCCACAGTCAATCAGGATTTTGCGGCCGTGTGCCGTCAATAGGTGCCGCGAGCCCGTCACGGTCCCGGCGGCGCCAAAAAAGCTCAGCTGCATCGTGTCCTCATCGCCGGTGACCGGCTTCAGCGCCGCGCCACGCGTCGCAAGGCGGCGCCCGCCAGCGCGTCGACATACTCATTCCAGCGCGTGCCGTCATGGGCGCGAACCCACTGCATTTTCACGTGCGGGTGCGCGTGCAGCAGGTCGTACGCTTCCATCACCAGGTCGAGATTTTTCACCTCGCCGGTCTTCTTCTTCCAGCCGTTGGCCTTCCAGCTTTTGGCCCAAATCGTCAACGTTTTCACGCACAAATCGCTGTCGCTGTGGATCGTGACCTGCGCTGTCTTGGGCAGCGACTTCAGCGCCTCGATGATCGCCGTCATCTCCATGCGGTTGTTCGTCGTGAGCCGCTCGCAGTCGGAGCCTTGCGCAACGATCTCGCCGCCTTCCACGTGGACGAACGCCCAGCCGCCGGCGCCGGGATTCGGGTCGCAGCCGCCGTCCGTGAAGATGCCGTCCTGCGGTCCGGCGTTGTAGCGCTCCAGCACTTCCTCAGGCGACAAGCGCAGTTCCGACGGACTGCCGACGGCGCTGCCGCGAAACGTCTTGGAGCCGTACGCCGCCGCGGGTGGCAAGCGCGTGACCGTCGGCGCAACGTTGGGATCGCGCGGCGGCTTGGGCGCCGGCGCGGCTTTGGCAAAACGCGAACCGCTGGCGCCACCGCTGCGCTGCTGGCGGTGGGCGGCGCAAAATCGCGGCGTCCAGCCGGGGTATTTGGCCAACGTCGCGTCCGGGACGTCAAAGCTCGTGTTGCAGGTCGAACAGGTGAAACTGGGCATGCGCATCCACTGGCAAGAGTCAGCTCTTGATTTCTTTCATCCGCGCCTTGAGCGCCGAGAGCGTCTTGAGCGTCGCGCCCAGGCCGCCGGTTTGCTGGCGGCTCACGAGAACCCGCATCAAATCAAGAAGTTTCGGGCCGTATGGATACCACCACGGCTCCACGTCCTTGTTGGTGTCCACCACGTACAGCCGCGGCCGCGTCAGCAGGTGCAGCACGTCCGGGCTGTTGGTCATGCCGGTGCCGGAGTCGCCGATGCCGACCCACGGCAGGTCCGCCAGCGCCGCGCTGAAGCTGTGGTTGTTGATCCACACCATGCCGGAGCGCGTCTGACGGGCGACCTCGGTCGCGTGGTCGATGTTCGTGCCCCACACCGAGTTGCCGAGGCCATAGCGCGTGTCGTTGGCGGCGGCGACAAGCTGCGCGTCGGACGTGTGGATCTCCAGCACCGCAATTGGGCCAAAGGACTCGTCTTTCCACGCCGGCGCGTCGCGCGGTACCTTGGTCAGCAGCGTCGGCGGGATCGGCGCGTCGCCTTCCGGCAGGCCGCCCGTCAGCACTTCCGCGCCCTGGGCGATGGCGTCGGTGATCTGCTCGATGACGATGCGCCGCTGCATCGGCGTCACCAAATCCGGCACATCCTTGGCCGTCTGCTGCAGCTTGGCGACGAGCCGCGGGATGAACTGGCCGGCGATCTGCCCCGAGACCGCCACGCGCTCGATGCCCGAGCAGTTCTGCCCGGCGTTGCTGACGATGCCCCACGCCACGCCCGCGGCGGTGCGCTCGATCTCGGCGTCCGCCAGCACGATGGCGCAGTCCTTGCCGCCGAGCTCCA
>CAIPXZ010000288.1 GCA_903869075.1 uncultured Myxococcales bacterium
GTGCAGGCGTTGCCGTCGTCGCAGCTGCCGCAGTTTGCCGTGACTGGGTCCATGCACGCCTGGACCTTGACCATGTACGTGTCCCACGGCCAGTAGGCGCCGGGGTCCTTGTGTGTCTGGTTCGGCAGCTCCACGTGGCCCTTGATGTGGTCGCGCGTCGCCGGAAGCTGCCATTTTTTCAGCAGATAGCAGCACAGCTTGGCGCTCGCATCCAGCATCGGCTCCGTCACCCAGTTCGGATCCTCGATCATCCCCTCGTGCTCGATGCCGATCGTGTAGCTGTTCGACGCCAGCACGTGCCACGCCTTGTCCTTTTCCTGGACCATCTGCGTGATGTCGCCCTTCTTGGAGACGATGTAGTGCGCCGAGACCTGCGACGCCGGATCTTCGAACCAGTTGATCGCGCTCTGGTAGGTGCCTTCGGTCGTGTGGATGACGATGATGGTCACGTCGCCCGGCTTGCGCGCCAGCACGTCAAAATTCGGGCTCGGAATCCACGTGGCGAGCGGGTATTCGGCGGCGGTCAGCGCTTGGATGGACGTGGCGAAAGCGGCATCGGCGCCACCCAACGCCGCCGGCGCAGGTGCAACGCACGCCGTCAGGCCCGCCAAAAGCAGCAGCATCCCCGGGCGCTTGAACCGCATGAACCGCATCTCCGCCCGCTGCCCGCATCCGGGACGCTAGTCGATCGGCATCTTCGCCGGCAAGTGCGCGTATTCGCTCATCGCCGGCGAGGCCCACACCTTGCCAGTCGCGTCCACCACAAAGCCTTCCGCCTGCTTGTCGTGCGCCAGCAGCGCCAGCCCGGCTTTGGCGCCCAGCACGAACACGGCGTGCGCCATCGCGCTCGTCATCGTCGGGTCGGTGCCAATCACGGTCGCCTGGATGGTGCCCTCCGCCGGCAGACCGGTGCGCGGGTCGATGCCGTCGTGGAAACGCTTGCCGTTGCGCAGCACGAAGCGGTCGCTGTCGGACACCGTCACCGCCGCCTGGCTCGTCAGGTACACCTGCAGCGCCGCCTCGTCGGGCTTGCGCGTGTTCGGCGCGCCCGTCAGCCAGTGGCGCGTGCCCACGCGACCCTGCGCGAACTGGTCGTTGCCGATGCGGATGCGGAAATCGTTGAAGCCGGCTTTGCGCAGCACGTCCGACGTGCGCTCCAGCGCGAAGCCGTGCAGCACCCCGGCAAACGTCAGCCGCGTCCCGGGCACCGGCAAGCGCACGGCGCGGTTCACCGGCTTCAGCACGACCTTGTCGCAGCCCGTCATCTTGCGCCGACCGGCGATTTCATCAGGCAGCGGGCGGACAAACGGCCGATTCGCAAAGTTCCACAAGAAGTCATAGGTCGCAACCGTCGGATCGTACGCACCATTGGACCGCCGGCACAGGTCGAGCATCCGCGTCAGCAGGTTGAACGTCTCCTCGCTGACGAGCGCTTCCTCCGTGCCCGCCGCGCCGTTGATCGCCGCGGCTTCGGACTCGTGCGTCGTCAGGTCAAACTTGTCATAAATCCGCGTGATTTCCTTGATCGCGGCCTGTGCCGCTGTGTGCCCGCCGGCCGCGTCCTTGGTGTAGACGCGCACGGACGCCTGAACGCCGTGGACAAGCTGGCTCTCCTCCACCTGGTCGACGTCATCGGGCACCACGGCAGGCGCCGCGGCTTGTTGCACCGGCTGCGGCTGGCTGAAGGCCATCTGCGGCCAGGTGAGGAGAAGTGCGGTCAGGCAGGCGTTTTTCATGATCATCCGGCGCGATTCCAGCGCGAAGCGAGTGCAGGATGACGGAGCCACCGGGCTTTGTCGAGCGCCCATACAGACGCCGACGCGGCCGCGCGCTCCGCCTCCGTCAAAACACGTCCTGGGGCGATGGCCACGGCCGCTTGGCGGCACGCTTGGCGATCTTGTCACCCCGTCCCAATAGAACCTGAACCGCCGCGACCATTCCCTCGACGGTCATCGGGAACATCGGCACAAGGGCGCCGACGGCGCGAATCGTCGACTCTCCCCAATAATTCTCGGGGATTGGATTGAGCCAGACGCGCTTGGGAAACGCCGCCGCCAGCTCGCGGAGGCGATCAACACCTGGCACTTCATCACTTGTGCCGTATTCGATTGAACCGTAAGGCGAAAACAGCTCCCGCGGCGCCATCCAGGCGTCGCCGACCATCACAAGGTTCGTGTTGGGCGGCACGCTGCGCGTCAGCTCCGCCAGCGACTTCTTCTTGAGCAGCGCCATGTCGGTGTAGACGTCGGCGTAGACGCAGTTGTGGAAGTAGTACGCCTCGACCTCGCGCAGCCCGCCGCCCTGCTTCATCGCGCTGAAAAACGCTTGCACGCTGCGGACATGCGCGTCCATCGAGCCGCCGGCATCCAGCATCAGCACCACGCGCGCCTGGTTGCGCCGCTCCGGCCGCTCGACGATCTCGATGTCCCCGCCATTCGCCGCAGTTTTGCGAATGGTCTCCGGCATATCCAGCTCAAGCCGACGGCTCTTGCGCTCAAGCCGCCGCAGCCGCCGCACCGCCACCGCCAGCTGCCGCGTGTCCAGCACGATGTCGTCCCGGTAGGTGCGAAACCGCCGCGCCCGCGCCGTCGCGATCGCCTGCCCGCGCCCGCTCGCGCCATCGCCCACGCGCATGCCGGTCGGATGTTGCCCGCCCTGGCCAAACGGACTCGTGCCGCCGGTGCCGATCCAGTGCGAGCCGCCGTCATGCCGTTCCGTCTGCTCCTTGAGCCGCTCCTCGTACAGCTTGCGCAGCTGCTCCAGGTCGTAGTGCGGCAGCGCGGCGAGCTCCTCAGCCGACAGCGGCGGCTTGGCCAGCGGATCGTCCAGCCACGACTGCAGCATCTGGCTGACCGGCGTCGGCAGCGCAGCGCCTTGAAAATACGCGGCAAAAGCTTGGTCGAACTTGTCGTAGTCGGCCTCGTCGCGGCAGACCAAGGCGCGGCTGGTGCTGTAGAATTCCTTCAGCGACGGGCCGATGAGGCCGCTGTCGAGCGCCTGGGTCACCGTCAGCCACTCGCCGACGCCGACTTTGAGGCCGGCGAGCCGCAGAACTGAATGAAATCCTTCAAACATCCTGCGTTCCTAGCGCCGCGGCGAAGCAGCGCGCAGCACCCGCTGGGCGTCGTTTTCCTGCTTGAGCAGCACACCGGCGAACGGCAGCGTCGCTTCCAGCTTGGCCGCATCGATGCCGGACAGGCGCAGGCTGGACAGCCAGTCGATCAGCTCGGAAGTCGTTGGTTTCTTGCGCAAATCCTGCACGGCGCGGATCTGCACGAACTTGCGCAAGGCCGCCGCCAGCAACTTCTCATCGACGTCCGGATGGTGGACGCGGCAGATCCGCGCCAGCTGGGATTCATCAGGAAATTCAATGTAGTGGAACACGCAGCGCCGCAGGAACGCGTCCGGCAGCTCTTTCTCCGCGTTCGAGGTAATCAGCACGATCGGCCGCTGCGCCGCGCGGATCTCCTTGCCGGTCTCGGCGATCGTGAACCGCATCGCGTCGAGTTCATGCAGCAAATCATTGGGAAATTCGATGTCCGCCTTGTCGATCTCGTCGATCAGCAGCACAACCCGCTCGCCTTTTTGGCTGCGCTCAAACGCCTCGCCCAGCGGCCCGAGCTTGATGTACTGGGCGATGTCGCGGACGTCGTGATCGCCAAAACGCGAGTCATTCAGCCGGGCTACGGTGTCGTAGAGGTACAAACCGTCCTGGGCGCGGGTCGTCGACTTGATGTGCCACGTCAGCAGCGGCAGCTTCAGCCCTTCGGCCACGGCGTACGCCAGCAGCGTCTTGCCGGTACCGGGCTCGCCCTTGACGAGCAGCGGCCGGCCAAGGCCCACGGCGACGTTGACGATGGACTGCAAGCCCTCGTCGGCAATGTACGTTTCCGTGCCGGTCCAGGCCGGCAGCTGGGAGAGACTGGCAATCGACATGAACGCTCCGTGGCGCACGCGGCGCCGCGGCAGTGTACACAGCAGGCCGCGGTTGCGCTACGCGAATGGCCGACCTCGCCAGCGCTGCGCGTGTTTGCTACGCTTGTCACGCCGATGCGGAGGCCACGCCAGCGATGATGAACCGAGTTCCAGCTGCGTCCTTTTGCGCGCTCGCCGCCGCGTTGTGCGCCCTGACCGGCTGCCCCGCCGCCGTCACGCCCGCGGTCGCATGCGCCGGCGACCCCGAGCCCGCCAACGCCGCGTGGGAGGTCATCGGCGACAGCACAACGCTCAAGGGCGCGCTCTTTAGCGTCTGGGGCAGCGCCGCCAACGACGTCTGGACCGTCGGCGCCACCGCCAGCGACAAGCCCGAATTCGGGCCGCAGCTCTTGCACTGGGACGGCACCGCCTGGACCCGCTTCAAGACCGGCGCGACCGGCCAGCTCTGGTGGGTCGCGCCCGGCAGCGCCGCCGGCAGCTTGTGGCTGGCCGGCAGCAGCGGTCAGATCGTCCGGCGCGGCGGCGACGGCACCTTCACCGTCATGCAAGCACCTGATAATACGCAGCTTTTTGGCATCCACGCCGTCAGCGATACCGACGTCTACGCCGTTGGTGGCCCCGCCTCCTGCAGCGGCACCGGACCGTGCGGCGTCATCTGGCACTACGACGGCAGCGCCTGGACCGCCGCCGCAGGTGTCACCGCTGCGCAAAACACCGCCGCGTCATGGTTCAAGGTCTGGGGCATCGGCAGCGAGCTGTGGGTCGTCGGCACCGGCGGCCACATTTTGCACCGCAGCGGCGGCACATGGAGCGAGGTGCCCAGCGGCGTCACCGACTCCATCTTCACCGTCGCCGGCAACAGCACGCTCACGGTCGCCGTCGGCGGTTTTGGCAACGGCGTGCTCTTGGAGAACACCGGCAGCGGCTGGAACGCCGGTACCATCCACGGCGCGCCGCCCGCGCTCGCCGGCGTCTCAGTCTCGGCCAACGGCAACGCCGTCGCCGTCGGCCTCAACGGCGCCATCTGGCGGCGCTGCGGCGGCGAATGGAGCGCCGATCCGGCCAGCAGCGCGGCCACCCTCGACGACCTCCACAGCGTTTGGAAGGCCGAAACCGGCGAGGTCTTCGCCGTCGGCGGCCAGATTTCCGCGCCAC
>CAIPXZ010000289.1 GCA_903869075.1 uncultured Myxococcales bacterium
CGGCAGCGCCGCACATTCACTGTCATTGCCAGGCCCAGCGTCGATCAGGGGAATGAGCGCCAGCAAGGGGTTCATCAGACCCAGCGCAATGGCACCCAGGGCCCGCACGGCAACACGCCCGGCGTCAACACCTGCCAGAACGGCGCGGCGTACGGCTGCACCGCCGCCGGTCAGCTCGGCGACCTGATCAGCGACTGCACAACCCTCGCGCAAGTCTGCTACGGCGGCCAATGCCTCAGCCCCGTCTGCACGCCCGGCAGCACGACGTGCCAGGACGTCGCCACCGCCGCGACCTGCACCGCCACCGGCATCGCCTGGGACCCGCAGCCCTGCGCCAACGGCACCGCGTGCTTTGGCGGCAGCTGCGCGCCCGTCATCTGCACGCCGAGCGCCGCCAGCTGCGACGGCAATATCCTCAAACTCTGCGACGCTACCGGCACTTTGTCGCCGCCAGCACGGACTGCGGCGCGGGCAACAGCGTTTGCCTGCAGTCCGCCTGCGCGCCGATCGTCTGCACGCCCGGGGCGACGCAATGCGCCGGGACGCAGCTCGCCACTTGCAACGCCACCGGCACCGCCTGGGTCAGCGCCGCTTGCAGCGTCAGCCAGATCTGCGACGGCGGCAGCTGCGCGCCGATCGTCTGTGCCACCGGCGACACGCAGTGCGCTGGCAACAGCTTGCAGACCTGCTCCGACCTCGGCACGCACTTTGTCGCCAGCGCCGACTGCACCGCCACTGGCCAGATCTGCAATGCCGGTGCCTGCGTGACGCAGATCTGTGTCCCCGGCACGACGCAATGCGTCGGCACGGTCCACGGCATCTGCGCCGCCAACGGCCTGTCCTGGAGCAACACCGACTGCAACGACGGCAATTTTTGCACGCTCGACACCTGCGACGCCGCCAAGGGCTGTGCCACGAGCGTCAACCCGTGCGATGACGCCAACTTGTGCACCGATGACAGCTGCACCGCCAACGCTTGCAGCCACAGCAACAACGCCAAGGCGTGCGACGACGGCAACAGCTGCACCGCCAACGACGCGTGCGTCGCGGGCGCGTGCGTGGCCGTGGGCGGCGCATCCGCGGTCGCGACGATCGCCGGCACCGGCGTCGCGGGCTGGTCGGACGCCCAGGGCGCCGCGGCGATTCTCAACACGCCCGTCGGCATCGCCGCCGGCAGCACAAGCGGCACGTTCGCGTTTGTCGAAGCCGGCGGCCAGCGCGTCCGCTTCGTCGCCGCCAGCGGTTACGTCAGCACCACCGCCGGCAGCGGCACGGCTGGCTTCAAGGACGGCCCCACGGCGCTTGCCAAGTTCAGCGGCGCCTCCGGCGTCGCCATCGGCAGCGACGGCACCTACGTCGCCGACACCGGCAACCACCGCATCCGCCGCATCGCCCAGGGCTACGTCACAACGTTCGCCGGCAGCGCCGCGGGCTTCGCCGACGGCATCGGTGGCGGCGCGCAGTTCTCCAGCCCGGCGGCGATCGCCATCAGCCGCGGCGGCGTGATCTACGTCGCCGACAGCGGCAACAACCGCATCCGCCGCATCGCCCCCAGCGGCAAGGTCACAACCGTCGCCGGCACCGGCACCGCCGGCTTTGTCGACGGACCCGCCGCCAGTGCCCAGCTCAGCAACCCCTGCGCGCTCGCCGTCGCCACTGACGGCTCTGTCATTTTTTACGACTGCAACAACGGCCGCGTCCGCAAGCTCACCACCGCCGGCACAGTCACCACGCTCGCTGGCACCGGCAACGGCTACCAGGACGGCGCCGGCAGCAGCGCGCTGTTCGGCAAGCCGCTCGGCCTCGCGCTCTACGGCAGCGGCGTCCTGTTGGCGGACGCCAGCGCCAACCGCATCCGCTTTCTGGACGCCACCGGCACCGTCAGCACGCTCACCGGCAACGCCAACGCCGGCTTTGCCGATGGCACCGCCGCCGTCGCCCGCTTCTACGCGCCGCGCGGCATCGCTGTGGACGCCAGCGGCAAGGTCATCGTCGCCGACAGCGGCAACAACCGC
>CAIPXZ010000290.1 GCA_903869075.1 uncultured Myxococcales bacterium
ACCTGGTGGTGTCCGGCGGTACCGGCACCGGCAAGACGACGCTGCTGAATGCGATGTCCCACGCGATCCCGGCGAACGAGCGCATCATCACGATTGAGGACGCCGCCGAGCTGCAGCTGCAACAGCCACATGTGGTTCGCCTGGAGACGCGGCCGCCGAACATCGAGGGCAAGGGCGAAGTGCCGCAGCGGCTGCTTGTACGCAACAGCCTGCGTATGCGACCAGATCGCATTATTCTCGGTGAGTTGCGCGGTGCGGAGGCCGTCGACATGCTGTGGGCAATGAACACCGGCCATGAGGGGTCGATGGGCACGATTCACGCCAACAGCCCGCGCGACGCGCTGTCGCGCTTGGAAATCATGATTGGTATGGCCGGGTTGAGCCTGCCGTCGAAGGCCATGCGCCAGCAGATCAGCTCGGCGCTGACGGTGCTCGTCCAGGTGACGCGGCTTAGCGACGGCAAGCGCAAGCTCACGAGTTTACAGGAGATCACCGGCATGGAGAGCGACATGATCACGACCCAGGAGATCTTCCAGTTTGAGCAGTCCGGCGTGGCGCCGGATGGCGCCGTGCAAGGGCACTTTCGCGCGACGGGCATTCGCCCCAAGTTCATGGATCGCCTGCGGGTTCACGGAATTTCCCTGTCGCCGGAGCTCTTCGACCCCTCGCGGGTCTACGAGTAGGAGTCGGCAGTGGATTACCTCTACTACCTCTTTGTGATTCTTGGCTTTCTCTCCGTGGCGCTGTTCCTGGAGGGGATCTATCTGGCCTGGAACGCCTACAAGGGCCCCGAGGTGACGCGCATCGAGCGGCGGCTCCGCGCGCTGTCCGCGGGCGCGGGCGCGCAGGACGCCCCGCTGGTCAAGGAGCGGCTGCTGGCGGAGACGCCGGCGCTGATGCACTTGCTGCTGAAAGTGCCGCGAATTCACCAGTTGGACCGCCTGCTGCAGCAGTCCGGCCTGTCCTGGAGCGTCTCCGTGTTTCTGGCGATGACGCTGGCAGCGGCGGGGACGGGTGGCGCAGTGCTGCTGTTCCTGCCGCTGCCGCTGTTCATGGCGCTGGTCGCCGCGGGCGCCACCGGCAGCTTGCCGACGCTCTGGGTGCTGCACGCCAAGCGCGCGCGCATGCAGGCGATCGAGCGCGAGCTGCCCGACGCGCTGGACCTCATGGGTCGTGCGATGCTCGCCGGTCACGCGTTTCCCAGCGCGCTCAAGATGGTCGCCGATGAGATGCCGGACCCGGTTGCCGAGGAATTCCGCATTGCTTTCAGCGAGATCAACTACGGCATCGCGGTGCCCGATGCGCTGTCCAACCTGACGACGCGCGTGCCGAGCGCCGATCTGCGCTACTTTGTGATTTCGGTGCTGATCCAGCGCGAATCGGGCGGCAACTTGGGAGAATTGCTCGGCAATATCAGCAACTTGATCCGCGGCCGCCTCAAGCTCGTCGCCACCGTGCGCGTGCTGTCGTCGGAAGGCAGGCTGTCGGCGATCATCCTGACAGTGCTGCCGATCGTGCTCGGCTTTGTCATCAACCTCATCAACCCCGGCTTCCTGGCGGTCATCTGGGAGGATCCCCAGGGCCAAAAGGTCGCCGGTGGCGCGGTCTGCCTGATGCTGTTCGGCATCTGGTGGATGCGCCGCATCATCCACGTGCGGGTGTGACGCCCAACCTCGAGGTAACTCCATGAGTCCTGCGCAAATCGGCTTTCTGATCCTGGTGTTCGCGGCGACCTGCTTGGTTGCCCTCATCGTGCTGATGCAGTTTGGCCACAGCCCGGTGCAGGAGCGCCTGCGCCAGCTGACCGAAGGCCACACCGAAGACGGTGAGGAGCAGCCCGGCTGGATCGAGCGGATCATCGAGCTGAGCAGCCCGCTCGCCAAGCTCTCGCTGCCGTCGGGCGATTGGGAGAATTCGCGGCTGCGGATCCACTTCATGAACGCGGGCTATCGCAGCGCGTCAGCGCCGGCGCTGTTCTTTGCCGCCAAGACTGTGCTGACGTTCGTGCTGCCCGGTTTGGTCATGCTGTATGCGGCCTTGCGCGGCGTCGCCGTGGTGCCCAACCTGTTTCTGGCGCTGCTGGTGTTCGCCGCGGCCATCGGCTATTTCCTACCGAACGTCTTTCTGGCGCGGCGCATCGGGACGCGCAAGCAGGAGATCTTTGAGCACTTTCCCGACGCCATCGACCTGATGACCGTCTGCGTGGAAGCCGGCTTGGGTCTGGACGCCGCGCTGGCGCGGGTCGGTGAGGAAATGGGCTTGGCGAGTCCGATCCTCGCCGAAGAGCTGCACCTCGTGAACCTGGAGCTGCGCGCGGGCGCGACGCGCGAGCGGGCGCTGCGCAATCTGGCGCTGCGGACCGGCGTGGAAGAGGTGGACATGCTCGTGGCGATGCTCGTGCAGTCGGACCGCTTCGGCACCAGCGTGGCGACGGCGCTGCGCGTGCACTCGGAGAGCCTGCGCTCCAAGCGGCGGCTTCAGGCCGAGGAAAAGGCCGCGAAGATCCCGGTGAAGCTGCTGTTCCCGACGATCTTCTTCATTTTCCCGTCGATGCTGCTGGTGCTGCTGGGCCCGGCGTTCATCAACATTTACCGCGTGTGGCGGCCGTCGATGACGGGCAGCAAGTAGCCGAGCGGTCCCCCGCACATCCCTCATCCGCTGAAGCTGGCGCGCAGCCGGGCTGCGTCGCCCTTGCCGTCGCTGCGTGCGCCAAAAACAGCGAGGCCGTCGGAATCGCTTCCGACGGCCTCGCTGCCCTGCGCGGTGGTTGTGCCTAATGCTCGGACACAGCCGCCGCTGCAGCGGGCGCTGCCGGCACTTCAGCAAGTGCCGGTGCGCACTGCTTGGAGTCGGTCAGCTGCTTGTGCAGCAAGAGCGCTTCCACCTGCGTGACGTAGCCGAGCTCGTGCACGCGGAAGATGCCGGCCAGCGCCACAACGAGCGCCAGCAGCGCCATGATGAAAGACGCGGCCGTCCACAGGCCCAAACGCTCGGGCTCGATGATGTGTTTTTGCTCAGTCACTGTCGTCTCCTTGGTTGGTGGAAATTGGTCCAATCGCCAGGCTGGAACGCCCGTGCTCCAGGACCCGCACGCAGCGTGGACACGGAGCACTGACAAGACGTTGCAAGAGTCAGGCCAAGCGCCGGCGCAATCACAACTGCCTGCGACAATTGGATAATCTCATCATGACATGCAGTGCACGGTGCCACGCGCACCGGCAGCTGCGGAAAAGTCCCCAGCCGGTTGCGCGACTTTCCCCCGCGACGCGATCGGGCATTTTGGCCCACCCGGTGCGCGTCAGCCCCCATTCGGCGCGGCAACGCCGCAAGTCCGTGCCGAAAAACCCCTTGCGCCACGCGGTCTAGCGATTGCTGCAAGGTTGGCACGGCCTTTGCTTCAGGGCTGGGGACGTACCTGTCGGACCGGCCGACGACACCACCCCACCTGATGATGGAGTTCCCGATGCTCGCGCCTTCCCTTACCTCGACGGCTCGCCCGCTCTGGTCGCTCGTGCTCGCTGGCGGCGAAGGGACCCGACTGCACAGCCGCACCCAGCGCCACGACGGCGTGACCGTGCCCAAGCAGTTCTTCCCGCTCGAGGCCGGCGAACGGACGCTCGTTGAGGGCACGCTCGCGCGGATGGCGCCGCTTGTCGCACCGGAGAGCGCGGTCGTCGTCGTCGCCGAGCACCACCGCTCCCACTGGGCGCCGTTGGTGGCATCGCGCGCCGCGGGCCATTGGCTCGTCCAGCCCCGCAGCCGCGGTACCGGTCTGGCGGCGCTGCTGGGGCTGCTGCACATCCGCGCGCATGATCCCGAGGCGATCGTCGTCATTACCCCGGCGGACCATGGGATTTGCCGACCGGATCGCTGGAACCATGCGCTGCGGCGTGCGGCGTCCTGGGCGGCGGCGGGTCGGGCGACGCTGCTGGGCGTGCCCGGCGACGCGATGGATGACGGCTACGGCTGGATCGTCCCGACGGAGCCGTTTGGCGCTGACATCGCGCAGGTCGGCACGTTCGTCGAGAAGCCGGAAGCGCACATCGCCCGGGCGCTGCGCGCGTCGGGTGCGCTGGTGAGCACGTTCGTCGTCGTTGGCCATGTCGATGACCTGCTTGGTCTTTTCGAGACAGCGGTGCCGTGGCTTGTCGCCCGGGCGCTGGACCACCTGCAGCGGCCGCGACAGTGGCTGCCCCGGCAGATCGCCCAGTTCCTGGAGCACACACCGGTTGTGGACCTGTCCGCCGACGTGCTGGCCAACGTGCCCGGCCAGCTGCTGGTCCTGCGTGCCGCGGAGTGCGGCTGGTCGGATCTGGGGACGCCGGCGCGGCTGGACGAGCACATGCGCGCGCGCCGGGACATGGACCCGCCGCTGACGCGCGCGCCGCGGGCTGAGACGCTGGAACTGCGCGCGGTGTGACCGGCAGCGATCCGCCGGCGAGCGCCGCAGCTAGCGGCCGAGCCAGCTCCAGATCCGCGGTGCGGCGCGCGGCACGATCGGCGACGGCGCGGCCGGATAGCCGAGGATCACCGGCGCGATTGCCACGCCCTCGGGCGGAATCCGCAGCTCCTGCTTGACTTCCGGCGTGTTCAGCACCCCCAACGCAAAGCCGATGCAGCAGGTGCCGAGGCCAGCCTCGCACGCCGCCAGCATCAGGTTCGCGGCGGCCAGCCAGGCGTCGGCGTCACTGAACGGCGTGCGCTCCCCGGCGCAGAGGACGATCAGCGTGCTGGCATCGTAGAAGATGTTGAACTCGGGCGCGGCGAGCAGGTCGCGGTAGCTCGCCGCCTTGTTGTCGCCGTGGTCGCGCGCCAGCAGCAACTGCTTGGCGATGTCAGAATACCGCTTCAAGCGTGCGGTATCCTGGACGACCACGAACCGCCAGGGCTGCGCGTTCATCGCGCTCGGCGCCTGCACCGCCGCGGTCAGCAGTGCCTCGACGACCGCTGGCTCCACGGACCGGCTCTGGTACGCCCGCACAGCGCGGCGGGTGTGGATGGCTTCAGAAACGTTCATGATTGGTTCTCCTGGGTTGGAAATCGTTCAGCGGTGCCGGAACCCGCCGCCAAACCCGTGGCCGCCGAAACCGCGACCGCCAAAGCCAGGGCGCCCCCAGCCGGGGCCGCGGAACGGCCGAAACGGCACGCCGACGCGGAACCACGGCCGCGTGTACCAAGCAAAGCGGGCGGGGCCGAGCGTGCCCCAGCGCGGCGCCAGTCCCATGCCCAACACCCACGGTGCGACGACCCAGCGCCAGCCAAAATTCGGATAGAAAACGTACATGTACGCCAGCGACGCGTCCGGCACCACATGCGTGTACGTCTGCGCGTGCGGCATCCACAGCCAGCCGTATTGCTCGGTGTAGACCCACTGGCCTGCGGGCAGCTGCGTCGCCGGCGGCGCGGCGTCGGCCTGCGGCGGCGGCTCAAGCGGCTGGGCGGGCGGCGGCGGCGGACTTGCGGAGACCGGTGGCGGCGGTACAGCCCGCGGTGGTCCGCTCGCGTCGCAAATGCGCACGCCAACGGCCGACGGCGCCACCCGCGGCGGCGCGGCCATCGCCGACGGCGCGAGCAAGACAGCCACCAGACCCACTCGAACGGAATGCCTGAACATCGCTCACCTCTCGCGCCGCGACGACGCGGCTTCACTGGGGCCCGCGGCACGCGTAGTCGCAGTCCAACGACCAGCGGTGAGCAAGTTCCGTGCCAGCACCACAGGTTTCGCCAAACGGGCATGGGCGGCAGATTCGCCAGCCATAGGCGCCGCCGCGACGCCGCCAGCTGCGGTGTTTTCCCCACGTTTTGTGGCATTTGCCCCGCATCACGCGCGCGCTTGACCGCATCCGGCTGCGGGCGGACACTGCCGCGCGTCGTCCGCTGGGCGACGGCGCACGCGGCCGCTTCTCCGCCTGCCGCGCCCGCCTGACCGCTTCCCCCGCGGTCCGAGGTCCGCGATGGCCCTGGGTCCTGCCAGCACCTCAGCCGCTCCGTCAAAACGCGGCACTTTGTTGCCCTTTGGCCTCGCCGTCGCGCTTTCAGCTTTCCTGTTGTTCCTCGTCGAGCCGATCGTCGCGCGGCAGGTGCTGCGCTGGTTCGGCGGTTCGGCGTCGGTGTGGACGACGTGCCTGCTGTTTTTCCAGGCGCTGCTGCTGGCCGGCTATGCCTGGGCGGATTGGCTGGCCAAGCGGCCGCCGCGGACCCAGGCCCTTGTGCACGGCGCGCTGCTGATGGCGAGTCTCGGCTGGCTGCCGCTGGCGGCGAACCCGGCGTGGCGGCCGGAGGCGACGACGGAGCCGACCGCGCGCATCCTGCTGGTGCTGACCGCGACCGTCGGCCTGCCGTACCTGCTGCTGTCGACGACCGGTCCGCTGCTGCAGGCCGTGTGCGCGCGCGCCTTTGCGCAGGCGCGGGTGTACCGGCTGTACGCGCTGTCCAACGCCGGCTCGGTCGCCGCGCTGCTGCTGTTTCCGCTGCTGTTCGAGCCGCTGCTGACCGGCCACGCCCAGGCGCTGGTCTGGAGCGTGGCGTACGGCGCGTGGGCGCTGCTGCTGATCGCGCTGCTCGTGCGCACCGCGCGCATCCCGCCGCTGCCGACCGCCGCGCCTTCGCCGCCGGTGCCGCCGGTCCCGGCGCTGACCCAGCTGACGTGGCTGCTGCTGTCGGCGGCGGGCGCGATGCTGCTGATGACGGTGACGACGCACCTGACCCAGAACCTCGCGCCCATTCCGCTGCTGTGGATCCTGCCGCTGGCGATCTACCTTGTCACATTCATGCTGGTGTTTGACGGCGACGGTTGGTACCACCCGCAGCGCTATGGCGCTGCATCGCTGGTGGCGGGCGTGGTGCTGCTGGCGAGCCTGACGTTTCGTCCCGGTGGGGCGTACGGCCTGGAACCCGGGCAGATTTCCGCCGTCCAAGCGGTGCCGCTGTATGCCGGCGGCCTGTTCGTGCTGTGCATGTTCTGCCACGGAGAGCTGGCGCGGCGACGCCCGGATAGCGCGCACCTGACCCGGTTCTACCTGCTCGTCGCGGCGGGCGGCGTGCTGGGCGGCGTGCTGGTGAGCGTCGTCGCGCCGCTGACGCTTTCCGCGTACCTGGAGCTGCCGGCGCTGTTGACCGCTGTGCTGTTCGCCGTCGGCCTTGTCAGCGCCGGGCGGCTGCGCACCGTGGCGCTCGTGGCGTGGACCTTGGGTTTTCTGCTGTTTGGCGTGCATGCGATAGTGCTGCGCGCCGATGTCGTGGATCAGCGGCGCAATTTCTACGGCGTGCTGCGCGTGCGGCCGAGTCCGGCGGTAGCGGGCGCGGCACCGACGTTGCAGCTGTGGCATGGCGGTATCTTGCACGGCGAACAGTTTACGGCGCCGGCGCAACGCGCGACGCCGACGAGCTATTACGGGCCGACGTCGGGCATCGGCCGGCTCCTGCAAGCCCGTGGTCAGCCGGGCGCGGCGCTGCCGGCGCGGCCGCTGCGGGTGGGCGTTGTCGGCCTGGGCGTCGGCACGCTGGCGACCTGGGCGCGGCCGGGCGATGACTGGCAGTTCTACGAGCTGAACCCGGATATCCTCGCCATCGCCGAGCGGCATTTCTGGTTCCTGCGCGACACGCCCGCGCGCGTGCGCACGTGGCTGGGTGACGCGCGCCTGACGCTGGAACGGCAGCCGCCGCAGCAGCTGGATCTGCTCGTTATCGATGCGTTTTCCGGCGATTCAATCCCGGTGCACCTGCTGACCTGCGAGGCGGTGGCGCTCTACCGCCAGCACCTGACGGCGGCGGGCGTGCTGGCGCTGCACATCAGCAACCGCGAGCTGGACTTGGCGCCGGTTGTCGCGGCCTTGGCGCAGGCGACTGGCCAGACGGCGCTGCGCGTCGTCGATGTGCCGAATGCGCCGCTGCGCCACGTGACGACTTCGGATTGGGTGCTGCTGACGGCGACCGCGCACACCGCTTCGCTGCGCCACGACCTGCCCGGCGGCGCGCTGCTGCAGCCCGACCCGGCGGTACGCGGCTGGACCGATGACTACAGCAACCTGCTGGCGGTACTACGGGTGCTGCGCGGCTAAGCCGGTGCCTGCGGCGGCAGGCTGCGCGCGCTCAGCTCGAGCTCCAGCCGCAACTGCCTTTGATCGAAAGGCTTTTCCAAACTGCGCGCGTCCGGCGGGATCCGCCCTTGCGCCAGAAGCTCCGCCGTCGGGTACGCCGACATGAACAGCACCCGCAGCCCCGGCCGGCTCGCGCGCAGCGTCTCGGCCAGCGCGCCGCCCGCGCCGCCGGGCAGCACAATGTCGGTCAGCAGCACGTCGATCGGCCCAGCGTGCGTCGCGGCAACGCGCACGGCGTCGTCAAAATCCTCGGCCAGCAGCAGGTCGTACGGCAGCGGCCGCAGCATGTGCTGGATCGCCATGCGAATCAGCGACTCGTCCTCGACAACGAGGATGGTCTGCCGCGCCTGCACGACAAGCGTGGCACCGATGTCGCTGGGCACCCGCGCCACCCGCTGTGGCACCGGCGGCGACGCGGTGTGCAACGGCAGCAGGATGGCGAAGCGCGTGCCTTCGCCCGGAGCGCTGCGCAAATCGATCGCGCCGCCGAGCCGCGTGACGATGCCGTAGACCGTGTACAGGCCGAGCCCGGTGCCCTGGCCGAGCGCCTTGGTGGTGAAGAACGGCTCGAACAGGTGCTCCTGCGTCGCCGGCGCGATGCCGCCGCCGGTGTCCTCGACCGCCAGCTCGACGTACCGCCCGGCATGGACCTGCCCCGCACTGACGTGGGCGTCCGCCGGCAGCTCCAGCTCGCGCGTGGAAATCGCCAGCTTGCCGCCCGCCTGCATCGCGTCCCGCGCATTGACCGCGAGGTTCATCAGCACCTGCTCGATGCTGTTGGCGTCACCCAGCACGACGCCGCCGGGCGCATTCAGCTTCACGCTCAGGCGAATGTCCTCGCCGAGCATGGACTTGACGATGCGCACGACCGACGGCACCACGTCATCCATCCGCAGCGGCGTCGCGTCCTCGCTGTGCGGACGGACGTAGCTCAGCAGCTGCCGGGTCAGCGCCGTGCCGCGCTCCGCCGCGCCCTTGATGGCGTGCATGCGCTCCAGCGCGGCGTGATCCACCGGTAGCAGCGGGATCGCAGCGTCGGCACAGCCGATCACGCCCATCAGCAAATTATTGAAATCGTGGGCAATTCCGCTGGCCAGTCGCGCCACCGCCTCCAGCTTCTGCGCCTGCCGGAACTCCGCTTCGCGCTGGTTGCGCTCGGTCAGGTCGCGGATCAGCGCCGTCACGCTGTGTTCCGGAGTGTCGGCGACCTCGCTCAGGCTCAGCTCCAGCGGAAACTGCGTGCCCTCCTTGCGCACGCCCACGCGTTCCGCGCGCGCGCCCACGGGCAGCGGCCAACCGGTATCCGGTGCGATCGGCGGCGCGTCGAACGGCTGCGGCGGCAGCAGCATGTCCACGCGCTTGCCCAGCACTTCGGCCGACGTCCAGCCAAACATCCGCTCCGCCGCGCGGTTGAACAGCGCGATGTTGCCCGCCTGGTCGGTTGTCACGATGGCGTCCGCCGCGGCGTCGAGGATCGTCCGCAGCAGGCCTTCACTGCGCAACAACCGCTCCTCGGACGCGGCGTGCAGCGCCACCTCCAGATGCAGCCCAGCCTCCGAGCGCGCCAGGTCAGCCGTACGCGCCGCCACCCGTCGCTCCAGCTCCTCCGACCCGGCGGTCAGATCGTGCTCGACGCGCTTGCGCTCAGAGATATCGACAAACGCCACGAGCACCGCCGGCGTGCCTGCCGCGTCCGGCGCCGCGCTCAGCTGCACGCCCAGCCACACCGGCATCGCCGCGTCACCGCGCACGCGCAGCTCAAACCGGTGCGCCGTGCCGTCCGCCAATACCGCGCGCCGCTGCAAATACAGCTGGTCCTGATCGTCCGCGTGCACGAACTGGCTGAACGGCGCCGCGCGCAGCATTTCCACCGGCGCGCCCAGCAGCGCGGCAGCCCGCAGGTTGCCGTCGATCACCACGCCCGCCTGGTCCAGCGTGCAGTAGCCAACCGGGGCCAGGTCAAAGAGCGCCTTGTAGCGACGGCTCTGCAGCTCCAGCTCGGCGTGGGCCTGGCGCAGCGCCTCGTTTTGCAGCTCCAGTTCGATTTCGCGCACGTGGATCTCATGCAGCGTGTCCAGCGCCGCCTGGTTGGCCCAGTGCCGCCGATCCGGCATGTCCGGCATCGCCGCCAGCTGCTCCGCGTGGGCGCGCAGGTTGGCCAGCGTCCAGCGCCGGTCGTCGTTGCTAACCATGGCTCGGCCACTCCGTCAGCGAAATCCCGTAGACATTGCCGGTCGCGTCGACGAGCGCCGTGGCGTGCGCCTGCACCTCCAACGTCTGGCCCTCCTTGGTCAGCCGCTGGGTTGGCTGCGCGCCGATCGCCTCACCGCGCCGCAGCCGCTGCACGACCGCCGCGGCCTGCGGCTGGTGATCGACCGGCGTCACGTCGGCGAGCGTCAGGGCCAGCGCCTCCGGCTCGCTCCAGCCGTACAGCCGCGTCGCAGCCGTGTTCCACGCCAGGATTTTCCCAGTAAGATCATGCACGAGCACCGCATCCCGCGCGTCCTGGACCACCACCGCCAGCCGTCGCAGCGCGTCCTGCGAGCGCTTGAGCTCGGTGATGTCCGTGAACGTGATCACCGCGCCCTCGATGACGTTCTCCAGCGTCCGGTACGGCCGAATCCGCAGCAAATACCAAGCGTCTGGCGAGTGGACCTCAATCTCCGCCGGCACCAGCGTGTCCAGCACGTGCCGCACGTCCGCCACCAGCCGGTCGTAGTCCACGAGCGTCGCGACGAGGTTGCCGATCGGCCGTCCGATGTCGCTGGGAATCAGGTGGATGATGGCCGTCGCCGCCGGCGTGAACCGCTGGATGCACAGCGCGTGGTCGACAAAGATCGTGCCCACGCCCGTGCCGGCCATCAGGTTGTTCAAGTCGTTGTTGGAGCGCGACAGCTCCGCCACCCGCTGCTGTAGCTCTTCGTTGACGGTCGCCAGCTCTTCGTTGACGGCCTGCAGCTCCTCCTTGGACGTCTCGAGCTCCTCGTTCACCGCCTGCAGCTCTTCATTGAGCGACTGCAGCTCCTCGTTCACCGCGCGGAGGTCCTCGTTCGACAACTCGAGGTGCGCCGCCGTCCGCTTCAGCGCCTCGGTCTGACTCTGCAGCTCGTGCTGCAGCGCGCCCATCTCGGCCGTTGTCTCCGGATTCGCCGCCGCCGCCGGCTGTTGTGCGGTCACCGCCACCGGCGCCCGCTCCACCACCACCGGCTCTTCCAGCACCACGAGGAACAGCTCCGCGCCGCTCGGCGGGTCCAGGTCGGCCGTCACCGGACGCACCGTCAGGTCGACGCGGCTGAAATCGCCGTTTGTCCGCACCTTCAGGTCCGGGAACCGCGCCGGCTTGCGCGACGCCACCGCCTGCGTCAGGGCCAGCCGCAGCTCGCGGCTCAGGCCATCGCGCGCCATCTTCAGGATATTCAAGCTGGATTCGCCCGGCGCCAGCTCCAGAAAGCGCCCGGTGCGGCCGTGCAGGCACAAGATCTCGCCCTGGCCATTCACCAGCGCCGCCGCCGGCGTGTAGTACTGCAGCAGCGGCCGCTCGGTCAGCTCCCGCACGGGTGACTTGCGCGCGCCCGCGTGCGGCTCAGCCGGCGCGACCGGCAAGCGGTGACCCACCATCGCCGGGAACATCAGCCCGGTCGGCCGGCGCCACGCCGTCGCGGCGTCGTCCTTGCGCACATACAGCTTGGCCTTGGGCTGCAGCGGCCGAAAATAGTCGCCAGAATTGCCAACGCTCTCCGACGCACCCAGCAACAGCAGCCCGCCGGGATTGAGCGCGTAGTGGAACAGCGGCAGCAGCCGCCGCTGCAGATCCAGGCCGAGATAAATCAGCAAGTTGCGGCAGCTGATCAGGTCCAGCCGCGAAAACGGCGGATCCTTGATGACGTCCTGCTCGGAAAACACCAGCATTTCCCGCAGGAATTTGTGAATGCGGTAATGCGCGCGATCGGGCTCGCGCGTGAAGAACCGCGCCAGCCGTTCCGGGCTGATGTCCGCGACAGCCTGCTCCGCGTACACGCCCGCGCGGGCAAACGCGATCGCCGCGCCGTCGATGTCGGTGGCGAAAATATGCACCTTGAAGATCCGGCCGACAGCGAGCATCTGCTCGTACAGCAGAATCGCCAAGGAATACGCTTCCTCGCCGGTCGAACAGCCCGGCACCCAGACGCGAACCGGCAGCTCCGCCGGGCGATCGGCCAACAGCCGCAGCGCCAGCTCGGCTTGCAGCGCGACAAAAACCTCCGAATCGCGAAAAAAGCCGGTGACACCAATCAGCAGATCCGCAAAAAGTGCAGTGATCTCATCGGGATGCTGCTCAAGAAAATGGGCATATTCGGCCAACTCCGCGATCTGGTGGACGGCCATGCGCCGCTCCATGCGGCGGTGAATCGTGCGCGGTTTGTACTGCGAAAAATCGTGGCCGGTGCGCGCCCGCAGCAGCACGAACACCGTGTTGAGGCCCGCAGCCGAATGCGGATTGCGCGGAAATTCAGGCGCTTGGCTCGGCCCCATCACCTGCGAGGCATACGCCAGCAACTGCCGCGGCATTTCCGCCGGCGGTAGGATCAAATCCACCAAACCGGTGGCGCGCTGGCGGGCATGCCGTCATACTCAGCTGTTTCAGGGAGTTGCGCGACGGCCATGCCACCAGCCGCCTTGACGGCGCGCACACCCACGGTGCCATCGCTGCCGGTTCCGGAGAGCACGACGACGATCGCCCGTTCACCGCGATCTTGCGCCAACGAGCGAAAAAAGAAGTCGATCGGCAGCCGACGGCCGTGGCCATCCGCCGGCTCAAGCAGCTGCAACACGCCGTTCAGCAAGGCGATATCGTGGCCGGGCGGCGTCACATAGACGGAATTGACCGCGACGGGCGTGCCATCCAGCGCCTCGCGCACGGGCAGGCGCGTCTGCCGCTGGAGGGCGCTGCGAGGCTGCTCGGGTGCGCCGGCGACAGGTGCTGCACGACGACAAACGCCATGCCAGGCGGTTGATCCGGGGGCAGCGCGGCGAAGAACGCTTGCAAGGCAGCCAAGCCACCAGCGGAAGCCCCGATGCCGACAAGCGGAAATCCCGCCTCGTCTGGTGGCTGCTCAGGAGCGCTCGCAACGGCGGCGTGGCGGTGACTCAAGCGATCTTCCCCAGCACTTGTAGCTTGATGCTGTGGACCCAGCTCGGCGGATCCAGCGGGGCTACAACGTCAATCGGGGAGTCTGAACGCTTGAATGAACCGGGTCAAGTGACGCGCACCTCCCCAGCAGGGCGGTCGCAAGCTCAGCAAGTCGCGCCCACATCCCAACGCCCCGGACTAAAGTCCGCGGCTATGGTTCAAGAAATCCCTGCGGGATTCTGGGCTTGACCGAGTCCGCCTTCCGGCGGACATCTCGAACAATAGCCCGGGACTTCAGTCCCGGGTCCACGAGGTCGAGCT
>CAIPXZ010000291.1 GCA_903869075.1 uncultured Myxococcales bacterium
GACTTGACCAAGGGCAGCAGCGTTGGCGACACGCCGACCGGCATCGCCGCGCGCGCCGCCGGTGGCTTCTGGATGGTCGGCAAGACCCAGCTCAGCGTGTTCGGCGGCGACGACGCGTGGCTCATCGCCGTCGATGCCACCGGCAAGACCGTCGCCGACGTCAAGACCGGCACCGCTGCCGCCGACAGCTTCGCCGCTGTCGCCAGCATGCCCGACGGCGGCGCTGTTGCCGTCGGCACGCGCGGCGCCGGCACCAACGGCTTGGGCGGCACCGACGCGTGGGCGGTCCGCTTCAGCGCCACCGGCCAAGCCTTGTGGAACGCGCCGGTCGGCGTCCTCGGCACCAGCGGCGCGGACCTCGGCACGGCCGTCACCGTCACAAGCGGCGGCGATGTCGTCGTCGCCGCGGCCTTTGCCGGCAATGGCTTGGACGCCTGGGTCACGCGCCTCGACGGCGCCGGCAACGTGTTGTGGAGCGTCGCCGTTGACAGCGGCGCGCTGGACGACACGCCGCGCACCGTCATCGAAGCCACCGACGGCAGCATCATCGTCGGCGGCGACAGCGCTTCTGGCGCCGCGGGCGGCCTCGACGCGTGGGGCGCCAAGCTGACCACGGCCGGCGAGCTGCGCTGGTTCCGCACGTTCGGCGGCGCCGGCACCGACTCCTTCACAGCCGTGCGGCAAATCGCCAGCGGCGGCTATGTCTTCGTCGGCAGCAGCAGCACCGGCTCAGCCGGCAAGCTGGACGCCTGGCTCGTGCGGGTCGACGTCCTCGGCAACCTCGTCTGCAGCGAACTGTACGGCGGCAGCGACGACGACTGGGCCGCCGCGGTCCAGCCGCTCGCCGACGGCCGCATCCTCTGGGTCGGCGCTACGCGCTCCAGCGGCGCCGGCGGCTTGGACGTCTGGCGCGGCACTGTCGACGCCTGGGGCCACGCCTCGTGCGCCGCGTCAGGCGCCTGCCTCGCGCTCACGCCCGCCAAGTGCGACGACAGCAACGCCTGCACTACCGACAGCTGCGACCCCGCCGCCGGCTGCACGCACACGCCGACGCCGTCGACGTGCTCCGACGGCAACGCCTGCACGCTGAACGACAAGTGCGTCAACAACGTCTGCAACCCGGGCAGCACGGACAGCTGCGACGACAAGAACCCGTGCACCAACGACTTGTGCGACCCCAAGACCGGCTGCTACCACACGACTGTCGCCAACGGCGCGGCGTGCGACGACGGCAACCAGTGCACCATCGGCGAGACCTGCACCAACCGCGTCTGCGGCAACGGCGGTGTCAAGAGCTGCCCCAGCCCGGCGAACGTGTGCCAGTACGCGACGTGCGACATGAACGTCGGCTGCACCGCCATCAACCGGCCGAACGGCAGCGATTGCGGGACGTACAGCTGCACGGTCGGCACGACGACGACGACGTGCTACGCGCACTGCGCCGGGTCGACCTGCCAGTGAGCGGGCGCGGGCGCCACGACGCCACAAGCCTGCGCGACCGTCTGCGCTTCCAGCGGCGGGACCGCGGCGGCGGTCGACTGCGGACCGATGACCTGCGCGGCGGGGCAGGACTGCGCCCGTTTCTCCCTGAGCATCGTCCCTGCCGGCGCTGACACGCCAACCATGGGGCGCAGCGCGTGGGACGTCCATCCGTCCGACCGCTGTCGCTGCTTCCAGGACAGCTGCACGCGCAAGCCCGCCGGCTGTACCGGCTGCGCCACGAGCCGACCGCGACGCCGTACTGGACGTGGCCGCGCGCGGGCACGCGAAGTGCCAAAGACGGCGCAGGCTTGCGACTTGCCCGAGCTGGCGGGTGGCGTAATCTGGCCCCGATGTGGCCAGGAAGTCCTGCCGGCGAACCTTGGGGCGATGTCCCTCTATCGGCCGCCCACTGTCCGCTCCGTGGCGATGTGGTACACTGAACCGCGATTTCTTCGCCGTCGGAGTGGACATGCCGGCACATGCGAGCGTTCGCAAGTTCTGCGCGTGTCCAACCAACCCGCCGCCTGCAGCCTATGGAGGCTCCGTGTCGACACAGCATTCCCTCGACCGCGTTCCGTGCCGGAGCAAATCGGCCGCACTTTGGCGACGGATGGCGTTGACGTGCTGCGCCGTGCTCGCTGCTGGATGCGGGCAAACCGCAAACGCGTCGGGCGACCTGGACGCGACGGGCCAAACAGACGAGATTCTCGCCGACGCCGCCGTGGAAGTGGACGCGACTGGGGCCGGCGACACCGCTCAACTCGTGGATGCCAAAGCAGATGGCGGGCCAGACGCCGTTGACGCCATCGCCGCCGAGCTCCCGCCTGACAGCGACGTCGGCCAAGAGGGCGACGCAAATGACGCGGCGGCCGACGCGGATGCGGTTGCTCCCGACGCGGCGGTGGAAGTGGACGCGGCTGCGGCCGGCGACATCGCGGACGTCAGCGCTGGCGACACAGCCCCGGATGCAGCGACCGACGCCGGGACCGCGGATGCCGCGACGGACGCGGGCGGTGACGCGGTTGCCTCAGGCCCCTACGGCGCGCTGTTTGGCCACCCATGCGCGCAGAATGCGGATTGCGGCAGCGCAATGGCTTGCCAACGCGCTGGCTGTTCGGCCATCGGTGCGTGTGTATTTGCCCCGGCGACCTGCGCTGGCGTCACGCCATGGGCGGTCTGCGGATGCGATGGTCAAACCTACGCGTCCGCTTGCGAAGCGACGGTCGCGGATGTTGGCGTCAAGGCCAACTGGGCTTGCGACGCGCCGCCGACCGGCGTCGCCCTCTGCGACGTCGGCGCAGTCGGCGCGTGCGGCGCCGGACATTTCTGCTCGGGCCCCTGCGCGGGCGTCGGCACCTGCGAGAGCTCGAATTTCTCCATCGCGTGCCAAGACCAGACGTGGTGGACGCTCGGATGTGACGGCACGCTGTTTGGCAATGACTGCGGCCCGCCGATGACCGGCGTCGCGCCAGTACCGATCGGTGCCGGCAGCATTCCATGTTCGCCCGCGACCTCGGTTAGCTGTCCCTCTGGCACGACATGCGTCAGCGCTGCAGGCAGTTGCGGCACATTGCCCAAATTCGACGGTCACTGCATGCCGTTGCCGACGACCTGCCCGCCGCTCCTGGAGCAGGTCTGTGGTTGCGACGGGGTCACGTATGACAACGCCTGCTTGGCGCTGAAGGCAGGGACGTCCGCCTTCGCGTCCGGGCCGTGCACCGCCGGCTTCAACCTCTGTTCGGCCAAGCAGCCCTCGATCTGTACCGGCGGGAGCTACTGTGAAACCTTCGGCTGCGATTTCTTCACGTCAGGCGGCGTGTGTGCGCCGCAACCCGCCAGCTGCCCAGCGATCAGTGCACCTGTGTGCAGCTGTTCCGGCACGACTTTTGCCAACGAGTGTCTGCTGCAGCAGGCCGGGCTGGGCAAGGCGAGCGATGGTGCCTGCCCGTAGCGATCGACCGGCCCAGCGGCATGCGCGTCCCGGTGCTGCAAACAGACCCGGTGGGGCCGGGAATTTCCGCGGGTGGACGTCATGGGACGTCCGGGCGGCCGGCGGGACGCGCTGGAGCGAGCGCAAGAAGCCCCCGCCCAAGGCGTGCTTGGTCATGGCGCCAGAAGAGTTGATGTTGGGCTCAGAAGGCCTTGTCGCGTGGGCCCATGATTCGATGTTGGAGGCCGAGGATCCAATTTTCGCGCAGAAAAGTTGATATTGTGGCGCGAAGATTAAAGTTTGGCGGTCGGAGATCTGCTCTATTCTGAAAAAAGTAGATCCTCTGGGGCAAACGCCAGATTTTCGCGCGATTTGCGACGTCAGGCGCTGGATGCGTTCCTCCTGCAGCATGCGGATGGCACCCTGACGGGCGAGCACACGCACCAGCAGCGGATTTTCGTGCCGATGGGGCTGTTGCACAAGGCGTTGATGGCGGGGGCACTGCAGCTGCGGCCGGACAACGCGGTGTTTGGGGTGCTGCCGTCGCTTGTGTCGCTTACTTGGCCTTGCGGTACACGAGCGTTCCCTTCGGGCCCGCCGTGACCATCTCGATTGTCTGAGCATCGCGCGCTTTGACCACCGTGAACTTCTCTGGCGGCAGCGGTGCGGCGGGGGCCTTGTCGGCACCCATTGCAGCGGCCTGGATGCCTACGAAAGCGCCAGCGGGTTGAAAGTGCAGCTCGTCGGCCGGCGCGGGCAGCATCGTCACCGGGCCGGCGAGGTACAGTTCCTCCTTGCCGTCCTTGCCCACCCCGTAAGACGTCCACGTCCACGCGTCGCCCTTCTTCTCAAAGCGGATGCCTTCCGTGCCCGCTTCCGCTGCCACGTCCTCCAGGCATTTCGCCTGCTTGGTCAGGTCGCCTTTGGCCTCGGCCGTGCAGCGCTCCGTTTGCAGCTTCCACGCGGCCGCCGACTCCTTCAGCACAAACTGAAAGTGCGTGCCATCCGCGACGAGCGCCTGGGCGTTCACCCCGGCCGACGCGGCAGCCGCGGTCACCGGTGCGGGCGGGGCCACCGTCGGCGACGCGGGCTCGGGCACTGGCGCAGGGGCGGGCGCGGCTTCCGCTGCGGGCGCGGGCGGGGCTTCCACTTTCGGTTCGTCTTTCTTGCAGCCAGGGACCATCGCGGTGACGCACAGCGCGGTAGCGATCAACAAATGCTTGAGGTTCATCGGGAGCTCCATGGCCGGATCGTTCCGGCGTTGCAGGGTGTGACGCGCCGGAGCTTGGGCCGATCTGCGCAAACCTTCAAGTGGGCGGGAAGACAGGTATGCGCGAAAACGCCTACTTCCCCGGCCGCATCATCGCCTTGGACGCCGCCGCTCCGGCGCTGCCACGCGTAGCGCGAGCGCGGGTGGACCGGCCCTCGACAACGCGCGATCAGCCGGTCATGCTCGGTACAGGCGCGGCTCCGAATGGTCCGGCGCTGCAAACGGGCCCGCTGTGGCCGGGAATTTCAGCGGGCGGACCCCATGGGATGTCCTCCTATGCACAAGGCGCTCAGTCGCTCTTGCAAGTTCGCGCGCGTCGCGGCCCTGGCGCTGATCACGTTTGCGTGTGGGGCGGGCCGGATGGACGTCGCACCGACCCCGGCGAGCCGCGTGGCGACTGTCTCCGGTCCAATCGACCCGGTCCGCTTCGCGGTGGAGCGAGTCCTCGGCGCGCGCGACTTGGCATTTCTGCGGTCACTCGCTGTTGCAGAGCTCGGCGACGTGGTTTACGGACTGCTCTACAAAGGCGATGTCGACGTCGCGTCTGTTGCCTCGGTGTCGCAGGCGGAACATCAGGCGGCGTTCCTGAACCGTCCGCGAGCAACGTCGCAGGGCGGATGGATTTACATGCGCGGCAGCGCCGGCGATGCGCAAGGCGACCTCGTGCGCTTGTATTTCGACCTCAAGCCTGAGGGTGCAGTTCCACTCGCGGATTGGGTGGCCGCGGCGCTCGACGGCGGCACAATCAAGTACGAATTCAAGGTGCCTGCCTCGATTGCAGCATTCAACCGCAGCTCGGCAGCGGTGCTCTATGTGGAGCGCGGTGATTATGCCCGGGCTAAAGTGGTGGCCATCGCTTTCGGCGCCAGCCACCCAGAGATGCTGCGCGAGGTTGTCCCGACCTTCACCAAGCGCATCGCCTTTGGCATTGGCGCCGCCGACGAGCCCGCCCTGTCCCCCGTGCCGTCAACGCGACCCGCCCATAGCCACGCCACGGTGCGCACCGACGCGATGGCCGAGGCCATCCATGCCGCGTCGCCTACAGCTACGACTACCGATCTGGTTGCACAAGTGCGTGCGCGACTGCGGCACTATGCCATTGATCCCGACCGTCCGTGGCTGCGGCAAGGCAAGACCGTCGACGACTTGTGATCACGGCCTCAAGCCAGGCCAAATTCCCGCTCTGCGGTTGTCCGGCAGTGCGGCGCGGAAGTTGCCCCCGATCTTCGCATGGGAGGGCACGGCGCCGGCGCTGACGCGCTACACGATGGGCAACCAGTGAACTGGCAACTTGGGGCCGGCACTTCGCCTTGCGCCCGCGCGCCCTCACGGTTCGCGCCAGACCTGCACGCCGGCGCTGGGATCCAGCCACGCCAGCCAGCGCTTGCCGTCGCTGCCCAAAGCGATGCGCGCGAACTGGGCGGACTTGCTGCGCGAGCCGTCGCTGTCCGGGCTGCAGGTGCTCCAGGTTGTGCCGTCGGCGCTGAGCGCGAGCTTGGGCTCGCCGCACTTGCCGCCGCCGGGGGCGCTGCTGGCGTAGGCGATGGCGCTGACGTCCTTGCTGCTGGTGACCAAGCGCGTGGCGCCGCCACCACCGCCGCTGCCGTCGATGGGCAAGGGCAGGGCGGTGCCCCAGCTGTTGCCGAGGTCGGAGGTGACGAAGACGACGGCCTGCGCCGTGGCCGCCGAGTGGTGCACGGTCACGGCGGCGCGCGGCTTGGATCCGGCGAAGGCGAGGCCGATGGAGGCGTTGGCGTCGGCGAAGCCGAGCGAGTCGACGATGCTGGCGGCGTGCGCGTCCCCGGGGCGCCAGAACGTGGCGATGGCGCCGCCGTCCGTGCCGTGGCTGAAGTAGCCGATGGCGGGGTTGAGGCCGGCGTCCAGCGCGATGGCCGGCGCCACGGCAAGCAGCGCGTCGGCCTTTACGGCAGCCGGCGCTTCCAGCTTGGCAGTCCAGCCCTTGGGTGCGGTTGAAAGCGTGCCGGTGGCGTAGAACAGCCGCGCGCCGTCCTGCAGCCATGCGACGTGCGCCTTGCCGTTGCCGATCGCCAGAGTTGGCAAGCTGTACGCCGACTTGGCCGGCGACACCGCGATTGTGTCCGGCTTCCACGTCTGGCCGCCGTCGGTGGAAAGCGCCCAGTCCAGCTCCTGGCCGTCGGCCGCCGCCCAGACCACCGCGTAGGTGCCGTTCAAACCGGCGCTGTCGAACGCGAGGCCGATGGACGCCGCGCCGCCGCTGGCCAAGGCCAGGCTGCCGGTGATTTTACTCGGCGCCTTCCAGCCGCCGCTGCGGCGGTCCCAGCCGACGAACTGCAGGGCGCTGCCGTCGAAAAACACGACCGCGGGGTCGCCATTGCCGTCCAGCGTCAGCTCCAGGCCGGCGCCGAAGCTGCCGGTGCTGGCGCTGGCGGCGGTCGCGGCGGTGTGGAAGCCGGTCGCGGGGGCGCCGACGGTGACCTCGTTGGAGGTGTCGCCCAGCGTGCTGCCGGACTTGGCGCGGACGCGGTAGCGGTAGGTCGCGGACTGGACGATCGTCAAGTCCGCGAAGGTCAAGACCGTAGCGGCGACGCCGGGTTGCGCGACAAAATCGCCGGTCAGGCCGGCGCGCTCGACGACGTAGCCGTCGATGCCGGCGGTGGGGCTGGCCTGCCAGCTGAAGCCGGCGGCGTTCTTGCTGGCGGACGTGCAGGTGAACGCGGTAGGCGCGGCGATGCCGGTGGCGGTGACGCCGACCGGGCCGGTGTCGACCACGGCGTCGGCGCCGCCGCCGGTGCCGCCGCTGGAAGCCGCGGTGCCGCAGGCGAAGGTCAGGGACAGCACACAGGAACAGGCCATGCTTGCGAATGTACGGGCCATGCGGCACCTCCTGCGGCGGGAGTCTAGCAGCATTGCCGCAGGATGCGCAGATCGGGTTGGGCGCGTCCGGGCTTGCGTCGGGACCGGGTCGCGATGCGCGCGTCGGCCCGGGCTGTTTTTGGCCTCTGCCGCGCACACAGCCAGTGCGCTTGCCCGTCGCGCGCTTGCGGGGAATTGGCCCTGAGCCGCACCCACTTTCACGGCCACACGTAGACAGCGCCCAGCACGCCGCCGCAGGTCACCGTCGCGTTCTGGCTCACCGCCGCCAGCGGCAGCTGGGCTGTCACGCCGCCGTGCAGGCGCAGCACCGGCGTCGCCTGCCACAGCAGGGTCGCGCTTGCCGTCCACTGGCTGCGCGCGCTGTTGGCCAGCGCCGCGCCGTTGACCGTGGACCCCGCCGCGCCCAGCCACGTCAGCGCCAGCGAGCCGTACAGGTCCGCCGGCAGCTCCCGCACCACCGCCGCCGTCGCCGTGCCGGACAGACCCTGCTGCGCGTGCAGCTCGCCGACGACGCGCGGCGCCGCCCACGTCACCACCCCCGCCGCTTGCAGCAGCCACGGCTGCCACTGCCGCTCCAGCACCGCGCCCAGCCGCGCTTGCCAGGTGCCCGTGCCGGTGACGTCGGTGGCCAGCCGCGCCGTTGCCTGATCCGCCGCGCGACCGGTCGGCGCCGTCACACCGGCGACCACAGCCAGCGCCGGCCAGGGCCGCGCGTCGTCCAGCCGCCACAGGTCCGCCCGCGCCGCGAGGTCGACATCGCCCAGCCCCTGGCCGCTCGCCCACGGCACACCCGGCACCACGCGCGCGGTCTCCAGCCACGGCACCGTCAGCGCCAGCTGCACCCGCCGCGCCACGCGCACCGCCGCCAGCAGGTCCTGCTCCAGGTCGAGCTCGCGCGTCCCCGCGCCCGCGGGCTGCCACTTGCCGGTGGCGTCGACGCTGCCCAGGCCGCCGGTGGTGCGGATCAGCAAGCCCGCGGCGCCGCGCTCGAGGTCGCCAAGGCGAATCGGCGTCACCGCCTGGCCGCCCGAGCAGCACGCCTGGCCGTACGCGCTCGTGGCGGTGGCGAGGAGCGCCAGAACGCTAAGGCACGTCCACAGTCGGCACCACATGGCTCTCCTGCGTGCCCTTTTGGAGCTGGATGCGCACCTGCCACGTGCCGGCCATAAACAGCTCCAGCGGCGCCGCGCGGTAGTGGCCGTGGCCCTGCGGCGTCACCACCGGCGCGACTTCGGTGCCGTGGTTCATCGCCGGCATCCACGGCACGACGGTCAGCTGCAGGCCGTCGACCGCCTGGTCCTGCGTGTCGGCGACGTAGAGGTCGAGCTCGGCGCCGGCGCGCGGCGGCGGCTGGCTGGGCGCGGTGCGCAGCGCGACGGTGTAGGCGCCGTCGTCGGTCGGCAGCGTGGCCAGGGCGGTGGCGGGAAAGCCGGCGTCGGCGGCGGGCGCGGTGGCGCAGGCGGTCGGCAGCGCGAGCGCGAGAGCGATGGCCAAGCTGTGTCCGCGCACGCGCACCTCCGAGGCGCCGGGAGTATAGGCGCGGCGGCCGGCGCGGTCGATGCGGCAAAATGTCGCGGGGCGGCGCGGGGA
>CAIPXZ010000292.1 GCA_903869075.1 uncultured Myxococcales bacterium
TGGCCGGGCTGGCGCCGCTGGTGCTGGCCGGCGGCGGGCTGCTGACGCTGGCGCTGGCCGGCTTCCTGCTGCCGGTGACGCGCGCGCTGATGCGGGCGCGCGCGGGCGGGCCGACGGCCACGGGCATCCGCGGCGCGGTGACGTGCCTGCTGTTGGTGGCGATCGTCGGCCTGCGGCTGGCGTGGGGTCACGGCACGGGCGCGCTGCCGGACGCGCGGCAGACCTGGCTGACGGTGCACGTCGCGCTCGGGCTCATCGGCTGGGTCGGCGGGCTGACGACTGCGGTGGCGTGGCAAATCGTGCCGATGTTCTACCTGGCGCCGCCGCTTTCCCCACGGTTGGCGCGGCTTTTGGCCTCGTTGGCGCCCGGGAGCGCGCTGCTGACGGCGGCGCTGGCGCTTGGCGGATCGCCGCTGCTGTGGGTGCTGCTGGCAGCGCTGCCGGGCGCGGTCGGAGTCTGGCTGGTGCAGCCGGTGCTGCTGGCGTGGCACATCGCCCACCGCCGCCGCCGCCGCGACCCGACGCTGCAGTTCTGGTGGCTGGCGCTGGGCTGCGCACCGCTGACGCTGCTGACGGCCGTACTCGCGGTGGCGACCGACTGGCCGCCGGCGCCGGTGCTCTTTGGCTGGCTGGCGGTCGTGGGCTGGGGCGGCGCGCTTGTGCATGGCGTGCTGCTGCGCATCGTGCCGTTTCTCGTCTGGTTTCACGCTTTTACCCACGCCGCCGGCCAGCGCGACGTACCGCCGATGAAGCGCCTGCTGCCCGATGCGCAGGCGGCGTGGAACTTGCGCGCCCATGCCGCGGCGGTACTGAGCGGCGCGGTGGCCATCGGCTGCGGCGGGGACTGGCTGGCGCGCGCGGCGGGCGGGTTGCTGGCGGTCGTCGGGCTGCTGCTGGGCGCGGCGCTGGCAAGCACGCTGTGGCGGGCGCGCTGAACCGGCGTTTGGCGGCGGGCGGCGCACATTCTGCCCTTGCCGCGTGCGCCCGCGCCGGTCCACACTACCGGCGTGCGCGCTTTTGAACCGGCCCAGCTCGATCTTGCGCTGTCCGCTGCCCAGCGGCGGCTGGCGCCCGTGGCGGCGCTGGCAGACACCAACGCCTATCGGCTGCTGGATGACGAGGCGGGCGGCTTGACGCTCGACCGCTATGCCACCGACTGGGTGCTGTCGCTGCTTGTGGCGGTCGACCCGCGCGATGCCCGCCAGGCCGCCGCCGCGGTGCAGCTGGGTACGCGCGTCGCGGCGCACCTGGGCGAGCGGCTGCAGGCGCGGTCGGTGTTCCTGAAGGTGCGGCCACGGCAGGCGAACACGCTGGTCGACGCCAAGCTGGCCGGGCTGACGCCGCCGCGGCCGGTGTTTGGCCAGGCGCCGACGACGCCGCTGACCATCCGCGAAAACGCCGTGCAGTTCGGGGTGCGGCTGGACGACGGCCTTGGCACCGGGCTGTACCTCGACCAGCGCGACAACCGCCGCTGGCTGCGCGACAACGCCCGCGGCTTGCGCGTGCTGAACACCTTTGCCTACACCTGCGGCTTTTCCGTGGCGGCGGCGGTCGGCGGCGCGCGGCTGACTGTGAGCATCGATGCGGCGCAGGCGGCGCTGACCCAGGCGCGGGCGAACTTCGCGCTCAACGGCCTGGACGACGCCAAGCAGCACGACCTCATCCGCGGCGACGTGCTGGCCTGGCTGCCGAAAATGGCGCGGCGCGGCGACCAGTTTGACATCGTCGTGCTGGATCCGCCGAGCTACGCGCAGGTCGACGGCGTGCGCTTCCAGGCGGCGCGCGACTATCCGCAGCTGCTGGCGACGGCGCTGGCGGTGCTGGCGCCGGGTGGGCGGGTGCTGGCGTGCATCAACCATGCGGGCGTGGACGCGCGGCGCTTTGACCAGCTGCTCAGTGACGGCGTGCGGCTGGCGCGGCGGACGGTGCGGAGCGCGCGGGCGATGCCGCAGCCGGTCGACTTTCCCGCCGGGCGGATGAAGGCGGTACTGCTGGAATTCGCCTGAGGGCGCTGGACGGTTCAACGCGACAGGGCGGCAAAATGCGTTGGCGACGCCCGCGTTGCGCTACCGCAGGCGGCAGCGCGACACGCCCCAACTCCCTGTCAGCACTGCCTTTCTTCGGCGTGCCGTTGACATCCCCCCACCCACCTGTACACGGTGGCGACGCTGCAGACAATGACCACGCGGCAAAAGGTGTCACCGTGAAATCGCCCACATTCCGCTTCCTCGGTCCTGCCTGCGCGTTGGCCCTGGCACTCGCCGCACGGCCTGCTGCCGCGCACTTTGTCCTGCAGGAACCTGCCTGTTATTCGGACGAGGATGTTCTGGGCAGTCCGCAAAAGTCGGCGCCTTGCGGCCAGGACGATCCCGGCCAACCCGTTGTCGCGTCCGGCAAAGTGACTGCGTTTCAGCAAGGGCAGACGATATCCATCACCATCAACGAAATGATTCCCCACCCGGGCCATTACCGCGTGTCCATTGCCAAGGATCTCGCGAGCTTGCCGGCCGATCCGCCCGTCACCGCCGGGTCTTCGCCGTGTGGGTCGACGGTGATTCAAGCGAATCCGCAATTGCCGCTGCTCGGCGACGGGTTGCTTGTGCATACGTCGGCGTTCAGCGGGCCGCAGACCATGAAAGTGCAGCTTCCGGCTGGGTTTACATGCGATGGCTGCGTGCTGCAGGTGGCGGAATTCATGTCGAGTCATCCGCTGAATAATCCCGGCGGCTGTTTTTATCACCACTGCGCCAACATCACCGTGACAGGCGCGACTTCCGCCGATGCCGGCTCCGCCGACGCGAGCGCGGCAGATGCCGGCGGTCTCGACGTGACTGTGGATCTGGACACGGCGCCTGACACCGCTGCGACCGTCGACGCGACGCAAGCGGTGGACGCGGCGCCGGATGCAGCGGATGCGCTTGCGGATGCGGGGGCGCTTGTCGCCGACGCGGATGCCAGCGGGGCGCATGCCGGTGGCGGCGGCGGGGCGGCGGTTGCCAGTGGGTGCCAAGCCGGGCCCTCTGCCGGCGGGGCTGGTTGGGCCGTTGCCGCGTTCAGTCTGGGCGCTGTCGCGTGGGCGCGACGCCGGCAGGCACGGGCGCGTGCGACCGCCCAGCAGCGGTAAGTTCGGGCAGCAGCGGTCGATGACGTCGCCGTGCTGGGAATTTCGCCGGTCCTTGTGCCCATCACCGGAACCGCGACGCTGCGCTGCGCTGACGCCGCTTTACCGGTCGTCGGCGCGGTCAGCAATGGCTGCGAGTGCTCGCCCACCAGCGCGGGCGACGACGCCAACCCGGGCACGCGCGATCTCCCCGTCGCCACGATCTACGCTGCCATGTGGTTGACCAGCAAGGACAAACCCAACATGTACGTCGCCCAAGGCAGCCAGGCTGAGAGCTGCATCGTCAAGAACGAGTCGCTCTACGGCGGCTTCAACGGCGATTTCTCACAGCGCGACAGCCAAAAATTCGTCACCACAATCGTCGGCGTCGCCTCGGGCTTCGACGGCGCGACAGTGCGCGGCGATGACGCCTACGCCCCCATCGTGCTCGATGGCTTCACCATCCTCGGCCCGCCGCTCACCAGCCACGGACGCGTCGTGCGCTGGAGCTGAACGGTCCGGCGCGGCGTGGCGAAGTGTCCATGCAGGTCAGCAGCCAACGGGTCCCGCAGTGACAATCGACCGATTTTGGGTGGGTTGCCTTGTGGCAAATTCCCAACCAACGTGCGTCACTGCCGGACAACAGCAAATTGCTGGATGGATTCTAGACTTTTTGAGCAACGGCGGAGTCTCGCGCGCTGATGCGCCAGCCGGGTTCAGTGGTGGCTAGCGCCTTCCGTATTCCGATGGCGTCAACCAGGTTTCGAGTGCGCAGGTTCTCCATCGCGTTGCGGTCGCCGGTAATTCGGCTCAGGACGCAGACTCGTCGAA
>CAIPXZ010000293.1 GCA_903869075.1 uncultured Myxococcales bacterium
CGATCGCGCGCTGGCGCGGACGCTGGCACGGCGCGCATGGCAGGCGCTGGAGATCGAGACGGCGGACGACGCGCTGCTGGCCGTGACGCTGGACGTGCAGGCCGTGCTGGCGGCGATCGACGGCGGCAAGCCGCTGCAGCCTGTGTGGCAGATGCGCGTGCAGCGGCCGTGGCCGGAAGTGCTGCGGCGGACGCTGGTGGCCGATCGCGTGCTGGCCTGGCAGCGGCGGTTTGATGCGCGCTGGCGCGTGCGGGTGGCGCTGAGCGCGGCGCGGCTGCAGTGGCTGGAAGCGCGGGTGGCGGAGCGCGCGCCGACCCAAGTCGCGACCGTGCGCGCGCCCGAGGAGACGCAAAACCGCGAGAGCCTGGAGCTGCTGCACAAGCGCGGTCGATCGCGGTTCTCCTGACGGCTGGGCGACGATTGTGAGGCGCTGCTGAAACCGTTATGCTGGCGGCCGCCGCCGGGGTGGCTGTAGCCAAATTGAGGGGAAAATCATGAAGATCAGTGGGATTTTGCAGACGCGTTTGCTGCCAATGGCGCTGGCCATCGGCCTTTTGGCGCTGGCCGCTTGTGGCACCAGCACCACCGCCGACACCGACACCGGCGCGACCGATGACGCGGCGGTCGACGCTGCCGCCGATGTCACGACAACGACCGACGTGACCGCCGACACCGGTGTGTGCGCAAAATCCTGCCTGACGCCGCAAGGCCAGGGCGACTTTACGCTGTGCGGCGCCGGCAAATGGGACTGCGTCGACGGCTGCTGCGTCGCCAAGTTCACCTGCGCCAGCAACGCCGACTGCGCGCCGCGCTTGGGCCAGACCGATTGCCCGGACAACCGCTTCACCTGCGTCTGCGACGTGCCCAACGGCCAGTGCGTGCAAGGCCAGTGCCTGAAGGACGCCGAATGCGGCACCGGCAAGGTCTGCTCCCAGGGCGGCTGCGTCGCGGCGCCGGCGACCACGACGCTGCACGCCCGGTTGATTCGCCCGACGCTGATCGGCACCGCCGGTCAGGTCGTTGATTTGGTAGCGGATCTTGGCGCGCAGGCGGTCGACGACAACCACGTTGTTGTGCCGTCGGCGACCTTCACCTTCAAAGTCACCGGCACCGGCGCGCCGACGGCGAGCGCCAACAAGATCACGCTGCCCGACGTCGCCGGCGACTACACCGTCACGGCGCAGGTCGTAGGCGGCGACGGCACGGACTCCAACCCGGCGACAATCCACAACATCGGCAAGGCGGGCGTGGGCATGCTGCGCGTGGCGGCGTTTGATGAGGAGACGCTGGCGCCGCTGGGCGGCAAGCTCGTGGTTGTCGGCCAGGCCGACGCGGTGACGCCGGACGCGGCGGTGACGGTCAACCTCGTCAACGGCCAGGCGGTTGTCGACAAGCTGATCTTCCCGGCGGACATCCACGTGATCGCCCCGAACCACGCGCCGGTGTCTGTGCTCGGCTACAAGCCAGAAGCGGCGACGGGCGACATCACGCTGACCGCGCCGCTTGTGGCGTATGCCGACGTGGCGCTGAGCGACGACGGCACGCTTGTATTCAGCAAGATCTTCGACGACGCCGGCAAGCTCGTGCACAACGGCACCGTGCTGGTCAACGAGGACGTGCTGACCGGCGGCATCGCCTACAGCGGCACCGGTGAAGCGGCGCTGGGCTTGACCTCGCTGTCGTTCAACAATGCGCTGCTGAGCTTCTCGATCGCGTCGATCCTCGGCCCGAACGTGACGCGCAAGTTCGACAAAAACGCGCCGACGATCCTCAACCCCGGCTCCTACAACAAGGTTCCCGGCGGCGTGACGTTCGGCCTCGGCTCGCCGGTCATCACCAAGTACCTGCTGTCCGGCACGCCGGGCAACCACAAGGTCTGGACGCTCGCCGGTCACATCGAGCTGACGGCGATCACCGCGCAGATCGGCAAGATCCTGGACGCCGTGCAAGGCGGCGTGGACATTGGCAAAATCGTCTCGGTGCTGTTGCCGTTCCTGTCGACGTTCTACTCGCAGGTCGTCGAGGACGTGCCGTTTGGCGCGACGGTCTCGGATCCGATGCATGTGCTGGACCTGAACCCGCAGTTCCCGCTGCTCGTGCACACGGCGATCACGCCGCCGAAGCTGCCGTCGCTGGGTGATGGCACGTACGCTGACCTGATCTTCGACATCGGCGGCGCGATGCTGCCGTCCGGCGAGATCGTGCCGCTGGGTCTGACGGCGGCGGCGGACAAGAACCAGAGCTCGGATCCGTCGGACGGCATCGTTGATACCGACCCGGACACCGACGGCGACCAGTCGACGCTGAACCTGTGGATGGCGCCGCTGCACACCGGCTTGCAGTTCGGCAATGCCAACCACGTCATCGTTTCCGCGGCGGTGGTTGTCGAAGGCACGACCAAGGACGCCAACGGCAAGATCCTGACGTCCCACAAGGCGGGCGGCTCGATCCAGCTGACGACGCCGGATTTTGCGCCGGCGACGATGACGGTGACGGAATTCCTGCCGCTGCCGATCGGCTCGGTGTTTGACGCGA
This sequence comes from uncultured Myxococcales bacterium, assembly GCA_903869075.1. Lineage (GTDB taxonomy): Bacteria > Myxococcota_A > UBA9042 > UBA9042 > UBA9042 > CAIYBN01. The sequence goes on from CAIPXZ010000293.1 coordinate 2,536, forward strand.
CGGCGGGTACGCTGAAGGTCGTGGCGGTGCCGGGCGTGGACTTCTACCGCGCGACCCTGGATGGCCCGAACGGCACGGCGTGGCAGGTCATCCTGCCGGCGAAGGCCATCGGCACGGCGATCAAGCTGCCGGACATCCAGGCGCTGGGCGCCGATCAGGACTACCGCGCGACGGCCAAGGACTGCAACGTCGGCGCGTTCGTGCTCAAGACGCCGCACACGGTGCCGGCGCTGCTCAGCACGCCGCTGCTGACCGACCTGCTGCGCAACGTCAAGATGACGTCCTTCACGGACGCCAAGCTGTAAGCGCTTGTGACAATGCCATCTGTCACAAGCCTCTGCTGTCGGCTGGGTCGGCAAGGGCGCCCGCTGCGCGATACGCCCGCCGACAGCAGATCAAAGGTGATCGAGTTACTTTGTCTTGACCGCTAAGTCCAAGCGGCGCTGGCGGTCCGTCCGCGTTCGACGGGTCGCCAGCCGCCGCGGCTACTTGGCCAGCTTCGAGCTCTTCAGATAGGTCAGCAGCTCCGCGTCCGTGCCCAGCAGCACATGCGTGCGCGTGCCCGTGCCGCGACCGGCGCCGAGCATCTGCGGATAGGCCTCCAGCGTCGCCAGGAACGCGTACAGCTCCGGATCGGCGTTGTAGGCGTCAGCGTAGATCTTGGTCGCCTCCGCCTCGCCCTGGCCGGCGATCTCGCGCGACTTGCGGTAAGCCTCCGAGCGAATCTCCGCCAGCTTGCGCTCGCGCGTGCCCTGAATTTCCGCAGCTTTGCCGGCGCCTTCCGAGCGGTACTGCTCAGCGACTTTTTGCCGCTCGGCGATCATCCGGCCAAAAACGTTCTGCTGCACCGCTTCGATGTAGTTGATGCGCTTCAGCCGCACGTCCACGATGTCGATGCCGTACGCCGCCAGCGTCATCTTGCGCGCCCGCTCCAGGATCTCCTTGTGCAGCTCCAGGCGGCCTTTGCGCACGACAAGCTCGTCGTGCGTCTCCGTGTCCATGCCCGGCATCTCGACGGCGCGCGTGTCGGGGCGCACCGCTTCGATCAGGTTGTTCTCGGAGATCGTCAGCCGCACGGTCGACTCAATCACGTCGTCCAGCCGCGTCTGCGCGCCCTCAAAATCGCGGACGCTGCGCAGGAATTTCAGCGAATCGACGATCTGCCAGCGCGCCGTGCAGTCGACCCAGATGAAGCGCTTGTCCTTTGTCGGCACCTGCGCGCGGTCGCTGTCCCAGCGCAGCAGCTGCTTGCTGAAGCGGTGGACCTTGTCCCAAGGTGCGATGAACAAAAGCCCAGGTTCCGTGCGGGTTTTGCCCATCGGCTCGCCGAATTCGGTGATGACAACCTGCTCGAATTCATTGACGACGACCAAGCAGTTCGCCGCCAGCCAGAAGCCGACGACGATGACGATGAGCGAAATCAGGGCGACGCGCTGGCTCATGGGGCACCTCCAGCGGCCGCGGCAGGCGCGTCCGGCATCTTGACAACGCCCGCGCCCAGCTGCAGCACAGGCAGCACGCCGCTCTTGGAACCGGTGTCCAGCACCGTAATTTCATCAATGGCGGGAAGCACTTGCGCCATCGTCTCCAGGTACAGCCGCTTGCGCGTCACGTCCGGCGACTTCTTGTACTCGGCGAGGATCTGCCGGAACCGCTCGGCGTCGCCCTTGGCGCGGTTCACCCGCTCGCGGCGCGCGCCTTCCGCCCGCTCGACAGCCTGCAGCGCCTCGCCTTCCGCCTTGGGAATCTCGCGGTTGTACGCCGCGCGCGCCTCGTTGATCAGCTTTTCGCGGTCCTGCTCGGCGCGGTTGACGTCGTTGAAGCTGGCCTGCACCGGCTCCGGCGGCGTCACGCCGCGCAGCTGCACGGCGATGACCTTGATGCCGGCGTGGTAGCTATTGAAGGATTTCTGCAGGAGAATTTGCGCCTCCGCCTCGATCTGATTGCGGCCCACCGTCAGCAGGTCGTCGACGGTGCGGCTGCCGGCGACCTCGCGCAGCACGGCTTCGGACAGGTCGCGCACGGTCGCGTCGGGCTCGTTCAGGTGGAACCAGTAGTCCGTGGCGCTTGTGATGCGGTACTGGACGATCCACTCGACGTCGGCGATGTTCAAATCCCCTGTCAAAGTCAGCGATTCGACCGCGTACGGGCCTTTGACGAACTCCGAGCGCACGTCCGCCTTGGTTGTGCGAAAGCCGAATTCCTGCTTCAGCACGCGCTCGGTGGGAAAGCGCGCGACGGTGTCGAGGCCAAACGGCAGCTTCAGGTGAAAGCCCGGCCCTTCGGTCGCGGTGTAGCGGCCCAGCCGCAGCACGACGGCCTGCTCATCGGTGCCGACGGTGTAGAACGCGCCGCGCGCGGTGGTCACCGCCATCAGCGCCAGCACGACCCACAAAATCCAGTGAATCCAGGTCCCTGGCGGTCGCCACTCGGGTGGCCGAAATCCTGCGTCGCGGTGCGGCATGTCCATGTGCGGTCCTTGGTGGCGTCAGGACGCCAGATCGTCGTCGTTGTCCGTCTCGGCGGCGCCGGCGAAAAACCGCCGCAACACCGCATCGCCCTTGGTCTTTTCCGGCACCGGCTGCGCCTGCGGCGGCGCTTCCTCGGCGCGCATCTTCTGCGACTCGTCGAGGATGGCGTCAAACAGGCTTGGCAGCCGCTGCATCAGGCGCGCCTTCATCGGCTCGCGCAAGGTGATTTGTTCAATGCCTTCAAACGCTTCCAAAAACAGCACGACGTCCGGCGGCAGCACCGTGCGCACCCACTGCCAGCCAACCGGCGCGACGCTGTCGACGTCCTGCCAGCGCAACCAGTTGCCAACGACGCCGGATTCGGGGTCGCGCGCGCGCAAGGTGCCGTCGTCGTCGATCTCGGCGACGATGTACGCCTTGCCGACCGTGTAGTTGTGGTTGTTGACGTTACCGGTCACGAAAATCCGACTGCCGATTGGCCAAGTTCGCATCGCGACTCTCCTTTTGGTGACGTGTGCCGTCGCCAGATGGCCGCACGATAGCACATCGCGCTGCCCCGTGCCGCCGTTGCAAGGTTTTGGCGAATCGCGGATGCTGGCGGCCATGCAGATCCACGAACTCTCCGCGATCGACCTCAAAAAGCACCTGGAAAAGCGGCAGGTGTCCTCCCGGCAGATTGTCCAGGCGCTGATCGACCGCCGCCACGCGGTCGACGGCGAAGTGCGGGCTTTTGTGCTGAATTTCGACGAAGCGGCGCTGCAACGCGCCGATGAAGCCGACGCCGCGCGCGCCCGGGGCGAGTCCTGGGGCGTGCTGCACGGCTTGCCGGTGACGATCAAGGAGAACATCGACATCGCCGGCACCGACTCGACGATGGGCCTGAAAAACCGCCAGAACCAGCCGTCCAAGGTCGACGCGGTGAACGTGCGGCTGCTGAAGGAAGCCGGGGCGATCGTGATCGGCAAGACCAATGTGCCGCAGCTGCTGCTGGCGCAGGAGACCGAGAACGCGATCTGGGGCATCACCCACAACCCGTGGAACACGGCGCGCTCACCGGGCGGCTCTTCGGGCGGCGAGGCGGCGGCGCTGGCGGCCGGCATGAGCGTGCTGGGCATTGGCACGGACATCGGCGGCTCGATCCGCATTCCCGCGCATTTTTGTGGCATTGCCGGCCTGAAGCCGACGGTCGATCGCTGGAGCAATCGCGGCTCGGCGACCGGCATTGCCGGCCAGGAGATGGTGCGCTCGCAGATGGGGCCGATGGCGCGGCACGCCCGCGATCTGGCGCTGCTGATGCAGGCGGTGGACCCGCAAAAGGCGGCGGTGCTCGATCCCGCCGTGCCGCCGTGGCCGATCCCGGACTACGCGGGCGTGGACCTGCGCGGCATGCGCGTGGGCGTGACGCTGGACGACGGCTACCTGACGCCGAACGCCGGCGTGCAGCGCGCGGTCAAGCTGGCGGCAGAAGCGCTGAAGTCGGCGGGCGCGACGATCGTCGAATTCCAGCCGCCGGGACCGGATTTGCTTTTCACCTGGCTGGCGGGGATCTCGTCCGATGGCGGCACGACGCTGCGCACCATGCTGGCGGGCGAGATGCCGGCGCGGCAGCTGCAGGCGACGGTGAAGACCGCCCTGCTGCCGAGCCCGGTGCGGGCGCTGCTGGCGGCGATCTTTGACGCGCGCGGTGACAAGCGCATGGCGCGGCTGCTGCGGTCGCTGGGGCAAAAGCCGGTGTCCGAGCTGTGGGCGCTGACCAACCAGCGCACGCTGCTGCGGCGCGCGGAGCTGGACGCGTGGAACGCGCAGCAGCTGGACCTCGTGCTGTGCCCGCCGCACACAATGCCGGCGATGCCGCTGGGCACTTCGGGCGATTTGACGATGACGCTGAGCTACGCGTTCCGCTACGTCATGCTCAACTTCCCGGCTGGCATCGCGCCGGTGACGCGCGTGTTGGAAGGCGAGACGGTGCGCGCCAACCCGGCGGACACGGTGGAAAGACGCTGTGCGGAAGCGGAGTTGCACGCGGACGGGATGCCAGTGGGCGTGCAGGTCGTGGCGCCGCCGTACCGCGAAGAGCGGGTGCTGGCGGCGATGGCGGCGATCGAGGACGTTGTCTCGCAGGACGTGCTGTACCCGCGCACGCCGATCGAGCCGCTCGGCAAAGGCAAGTAGCTACGGCGCGCAGACGCCGAGATCGGTGGCGAAGTTGCCGCCGACGTTGACCTTGGCGCAGGCGACGCCAGGCTGGCAGAGCCACGCCGCGTCCTGGCCGGTGTAGTTGCAGATCGCCCGGCAGAGGCCGCCGACGCACAACTGGCCCTTTTGGCACTCGTTGAAGAACGTGCAGCTGTCGCCGACGGACTTGCCGCCGGGCGCGGCGCAGAGGTTGCCTTTGCCGTCGGGGAAGCACTGTTCGCTGGCCTGGCAGCCGCTGGAGCCAAAAATCGTGCAGACCGCCGTGCATGGGCCGCAGTCCTGCGGGCAGTCGCCGCAGGCTTCGTCGGCTTGGCAGGTGCCGTCGCCGCAAACGGACGGGCAGTCGCCGCAGTCGTCGGGGCAGACCTTGCAGTTTTCCTTGTCGGCTTTGGAGCACTTGCCGTCGCCGCAGGTCTTGCTGACGTCGGTGCCGGTGACGCCGTCGGCCAGCGTCACAGCGTCGGGGAGCACCGTCGCGGTGTCGCCGCTGGCGAGATCGGTCAGCGTCGCGTCGTCGGGCAAGGCAGCGTCGGTCGTCGGCGTGTCCGGCAACGTCACGGCGTCCGAAACGCCGCTGTCGGCAACGTCCACGCCCGCATCAGCGACGGTGTCTGGATAGTTGTTGCCTACGTCCTGGCCGGGCAGGACCTCAAACAGCGCCGAGACCTCGGGGCCGCCGTCCGCCGGGTCGGCCAACGGTGTCAGGCAGCCCGCGAGCAACAACGCGCACACCATCGGAATCGCTCGGCGTTTTGCCATCAAGTCGTGCATTCCACCATCTTCCGCACGGCGCGATTGGGCTAGTTCTGCGGCGGCGGCGCGCCGGTCGACGAGTTGTCGAACTTGATGATGTACTGGTCACAGGTCAGCGCCGCGCCCGGCTTGGTGTAGACCTTGACGAAGTACGTCGATGAGTTGTCCGAGCAAATGTTCATGCCCGGCAAGCCCTTGGGACCGCAGCCAATGAGGCCCGGGTCGTCGGCGGGGTTGCCGTACGGCGGGATGACCGGCGCGCAGGGCTTGAACACGGCGTTGGCCGGCACGCAGTTGCACTCGCCGGCGGCTTCCGGGTACGGCGACTTGGTGTAGTCGCCAAAGATGTTGGACGTCGCCTTGTTCTTCGGGCCAAACGGCGGCGGGCCGTAGAAAGACGTCGACCAGTCGTGCACGGTCTCAGCCGAGCAGACCTGATCGGCGGCGCCGCAGCTGCCGCGGTAGACGTCAAACACGAACAAGTTTCCAGGGTTGAGCGAGAACGCGATGTGTACAGCGTACTGGTCGCAGTTGCCGCCGTTGCCGGTGTTTGTGTCGGGCATGTCCGGCGCCTTGAACGTGTACCAGTCGCCGGCCTCGCCGGGCAGGACCTGGCCGGCCTTCTGGATCGTCGCGCTGCCGTCGGGCAGGTTGCCGACGTCGATGGCGTTGCCGCAGAACGTGCCCATGTTGCCGTTATTGCTGAGGGATTGGCATTCGCAACCTGGCACGGTGGGGTCAACGTCGTAGTAGCCCTTGTCGCAGGTGCCGACGCCGCAGGCGCCGTTGATGCACTTGGAGCTGCCGCCGGCGACGGCGCCGCAGGTCGCGTCGGCGGTGCCGTCGTCGGTTTTGCCGTTGCAGTCGTTGTCCACGCCGTCGCAGACTTCCTGCGCGCCGGGGTTGATGGCGCCGTTGCCGTCGTCGCAGTCGCCCGGCTGACCGGCGGTGTTGGACTTGCTGGCGGCGCACAGGCACAGACCGGTGGTTGTCACGCCATACGTGTCGTTGTCCTGGTCGACGTAGTACAGCTGGCAGCCCGTGGCGCCCTGTTCATCGGTCTTGCCGTTGCAGTTGTTGTCCACGCCGTCGCAGACCTCGTCCACGCCGGGGTGGATCTTGGCGCCGGTGCCCGGCGTGTCGTCGCAGTCGCCGCCTTGCTGGATCCACTCGGTGGTGGCCTTGGACTTGCACAAGCACGCGCCGTCGTTCGGGTTGCCCCAGCCGTCGCCGTCCAGGTCGTGGTAGAAGAACGTGCAGCCCTTGGAGCCCGATTCGTCGGTCGAGCCATTGCAGTTGTTGTCGATGTTATCGCAGATCTCGACGCCGCCGGGGTGGATGCTGCTGTTGAAGTCGTTGCAGTCGCCGCCGTTGTTGCTGTAGCCGGCGCCGGGGTTTGTGCACAGGCAGGTGGCCGTGCTGGCGACGCCGGTGCCGTAGCCGTCGCCGTCGTTGTCCGGATACCAGTTTGTGCAGCTCTGCGCGCCGGGCTCGTCGGTCTTGCCGTTGCAGTCGTTGTCGATGTTGTCGCCGCAGACCTCGACTGACGGCGCGGGGGCGTCGCAGATGGTCAAGATCGTCTGGTTTGTCTGGGAGTTGTACGCGCACTGCCGCTTGGAGATGCACTGCCCGGCGGTGCTCGTGCGCGTGCACTGCGTCGACTTGCCGTCCTGCGCCCAGCTGTCGTGGCAGGCGCACTCGCCGCTGTCCGGGACGCACTGCTTGACCGGCTTGCCGTTGTCAAAAAGCAGCAATTCCTTGCAGCTGTAGCCGGTTTTGCAGGTGTCCGTGACGTTGCCGCTGGCGTCCTTGACCGGCGTGCACGCCGTCATGCAGAACGAGCCGTCGATGAAGCCCTGGGTGATCTTTTTGGTCGGATCGTTCGGGTCGGTCACCGACGTGCTGCGGTCAAACGGCACGCAGTAGTTGCCAGTGGTGCCGTTGCTCTGGCATTCCGTGTGCTGCGAGCACGGCATGCACAGCGTCGGGTATGCCGGCACGCAGATCCACGCCGCGTCCGTGCCGTTGGTCTGCTTGCACAGGTAGTCCGCCGGGCAGGTGTCCTGGCACGTCTTGGTGCAAATTTTGCCCTGGTCGCCGTCGATGCAATAGCCGCTGTCGCAGTCGCTGTTCGTCGTGCACGGGCACTGGAAGCCGCCGGCCAACAGGCAGCCGCTCTGGGCGTCGCCGGGCGTGGCGTCGGTTGTCAGCGTGCCGTCGATCGGCGTGGCCACGTCGCTGCTGTCGTCGGTCAGCGTGTCGTCGACGGTGTCGGCGTCGGCCTTGACGTCCGGCACCTTGGTCGTGTCGCCCTGCTTGACGCAATACGCGTGGATCTTGCTGTCGGTGGAGCCGGAGCAGCTCGGGTCGTTGCAGTCGATGAGGCCATTGCCGTCGTTGTCGGTCCCGTCCGAGCAGAGCGCCAACGTGTCCTCGGTCGGACCGGCGGGCGGTGTCACGGTGCTGGAGGAACAGGCCGCCGCGCCCACCGCCAACACCGCAATCAGCAGCGCGAAGGCGTGGCGGGTTGTGCAAAGCTGTTGGTTCATCGCGTACGGCTCCCGTTCATTTGCGCCTGCCCGCGCGCGTTCCAGCGCGGCCGGGGCGCAACCTACCCCAGTGTCAAACTACCACATTCCACGCCGCTCGCGAATTGTTGTGTGCAACCCGCGTCTGGCGCCCGTTCAGTTGATCTGCGCGTCGATGGCTGTATAGCCACCGGCCCGCAACAGATCTTTCAGCGTCAGCTGCAGCTTCATGCCCTTGGGCATACCCGGAATCAGGCTGCCGAGGTCGATCGCCGGCAGCGGCACGACGATGTTGTCCAAGCCCGGGATGCCCTTGGCCAGCTGCGCGTCGATCTGCGCCTTGAGCACCGACTCGAACGCGTCTTTCGCCGAAGCAAAATCCGCGGTGATATCAATAATTTCCATCATCAGGTTGAGCTTGCTGGCGTCGATCTTCACCGACAGCTCCTGCGCGCCCGACGTCGGGTCCTTGGCCATGGCGATCGCCGCCGGCAGGTCGGCGTTGGCGAAGATGCCGATCGACAGCGGCTGGCTGCCCAGCGACAGGTTGGCCTTCAGGTACACGTCGCCGGCCTGGATGCGCATGTCCATGGGCGTCGGCTGGGCGCACGACTCGAGGATCGGCGCGAGGAACAGGTCGACGTCAAAGGTCGCGCCGGACAGGTCGAAGCCGCCGATGTTGGCGCCCGCGCCCGCCAGCCCGAGCTGCGCCGCGGTGATGCCGTCGATCTTGAACGCGCCGCCGTACCACACCGCCTGCAGCGCCTGGTTGATGATGTCGTCGTGAATCGCCAGCTGCATCCGCTGCTTTTCGTCAATGAGGAACTCGTCCTTGGCCTGGCCCGGGCAGCCGCCTTGCCGGCCAATCGCGCCCAGGTTGACGTGCGCCGTGCCCTTGGCCGCCGACAGCTCGGCGTCCAGCTTGACGAGGATGCCTTGCGACGAAAACGTCAGCGTTGTCAGCCAGCTATCCAGCGTCAGCGTGGTCGCCGGCGCGCCCGGCAGCAGCCCGGCCAGCGGCACCTGCTGGTTGATGGCGAACGTGTTGAGAATGCCCATCAGCAGCGGCGGAATCTGCGAATTCAGCATGGAATCCATGGTGCTCTCGATGGTGCTGATGTAGCCGCCAATGATCGCGTTGGTCAGGAAATCCAGCAGGCCCAGCAGGCCGTTGAGGTGCAGCTTGAAGTCCTTGAGCCAGACGTTTGTCGACACGACCTGCACCGTCGGCCCGCCCGTCGGCGTCACGCCGGCGTTGATCTGCGTCTGGACCTCGATCTGCGACATCGTGATGTTGCCGGAGACTTTGACGGTGATGCTGATTGGGCCGATCGACTGCGTGGTCTTGACGGCGATGTCCGCGTAGAAGTCATTGATCCAAATGTGCATTTTGATGCCGCCGGCGACCGGCTCCAGCGACACCGTCGGCTTTTTGATCGACACGTTGCTGATTTTGACCTCGATGCCGCTCGTATTGATCGACGGCGGCAGCAGCGCGTTCAAGTCCATGCCGGCCAGCACCATCTCGATGATCGTCGCGAGATCATTGGGATTGTTGTAATCGTGCACGCCGTCGTCGATGAAGTCCTTGCCGAGGAAAATCTGGATGCCGTCCTTGACCGGCGCGTCCTTGGGATGCGCGCCATCGGTGGGATAATACTGGCCGGAATAGTAGTAACCGCGCGTCGCCTTGGTCGTCTGGCCGCCCAGATCGGTCGCCACGACCTCCGCGGTGTTCAAGCCGTGGCGCGCCGGCACCTGCGACGCCCACGCCGACAGCCCGGTATCCGGGTCAATCGCGCCCAGCACCGGTTTTTTCTGCGCGTTCGCGTCCCAGTTCGGCGTCAGCACAAGGTTCGCCACGCCGGACGTGCCATCCGCCGTCGTGCCCGTCACCTGCACCGACGGCTTGCCGGTGATCGTGTCGCCCCAGTTCGGATAATCGATCGTCAGCGACGGCGGCGTGCCGTCCACGATGATCTGCACGTCCTTGGCGATGTCCGGCGCCTGGTCCACCTGCAGGTGCACCATGTACTTGGCGTCGACGTTGAACTGCACCGTCTGCGGGTCCTTGATCTTGTAGCCAGTCGCCGGATCGGTCACCGAGAGCGTCACCGTCGCCGTCGGAATCACGTTGTCATACGCGTCCTTGACCACGCTCAGGAACTGCACTTTGTCCGAGTCCGCGTACACCTGCTTGGCCGGCACCGTCTGCACCTGCAGCACCGCCGGCGGGCCCGGATCGATCATCAGCGTCGCCGGATGCAGCTGGAAATTCGCCGGATCGCCCGTCTCCGGCGTGCATTTGATTGTATGGCCGCCCGCCTTCGTCGAGGTCAGGTACAGCCCAGTCAGCTTGACGTCGGCGTCGTGGTCGACCGACATCGGAAAGTTGATGACCGGGTTGCCGTACGCGTCATTGGCCACGCACGTCACGCCGCTCGCGCCGCCCGCGCCCATCTCCGGCGGATCCAGCAGCGTGAACAGGTGCACCGGCACGTCTTCATGCACGTGCAGCAGCGCCGGCGTCTTGTCGGCCTGGCCATCGACGATGCAGGCGATCTGGTAGTCGCCCACCTTCTTGATTTGGGCAATGAACGCCGGCGGCTGCGGCGCGTCGGTCGGGCTGATCTTGACGGAAAAGCCGTCGAGCACCTCGTTGCCGTACATGTCCACGCCGGTGCAGGTCACGGCCACGGGCGTGTTGGCGACGACGTCGCTGGGCGGCGGCGTGCCCGGCGGGCTGCCAGCCGACGGCAACAGCGCGGTATCGATGGACACGGCGAGGCCGGCGACGACGTCCAGGTTCGCCGGCGTGCTGTCGACAAGGCCATACTTTGGCAGCTGGCACGCCACCTGATATGTGCCGATTTTGGACAGCGTCACATGCACGTCCTGGATCGCCACCGGCTGGGCCGGCCCGCCGAGGATGGTCACCGTCGCCGCCGACGGCAGCGCGATTTCTTCGCCGTAGCCCTGGTTGACGTCATCGGCGACGACCGGCTTGAACGTGCGGCATTTCACTGCAAAAGCGATGCCCGCGCGGGCGTCGCCGATCACTTCAGTCTCCAGCTTGAGCGTCGTCAGGTCGAGGTTCTGGTTGCCATTGCCACCCGTGCCGGCGCCCGTGCCGCTGCTGTCGGGCGACGGATCGCTGCACGCCGCGACAAGCGCCAGACAAACCGGGAACAACGTGGCTTTCACCGCAGAAAGCGCGCCAATTCGGCCAAAGCGTCCGGACATCATGAGCCTCGCGTACAGCCGGGGAGGTTGCCTGCGCGGCCAGTGTCCCGTCGCACCCGTAACCGGACGCCGCGCGCAGTTCCCCACATGCAGCGTAGCGCCCGCGGGCTTGCAACGCAATGACTAGTTTTTCCGCAGCAATTTCATGGATTTGTCGGCCATTTTCATGGCTATTTGCTGTAAACCTTGGGCGTGCCGGTCAGCGCCCGTGCCTTGGCAAAGTGCTCGGTGCCATCGGCGACGTCGGCCTCAAAAAGTGCGCCGCGGGCGTTGAGATCGGCGAGGTCGGAAGCGAGGTCGATGGGCTTGAGCGGCACCGTCGCGCCGGACGCCGCCTCCATCACGAACGGGTGCATGGAGAGCCGACCGTAGCGATCGGGCTTGACGGCGGTGAACACGAGGTACGTCGCGCCCGTCTGCTTGCCCAGCTTGCCCGCCGGGATGCGGCACTTGTCCGAGCCGAACGCGCCCGCCTTGGCGCAGTCCTCCATCGCGTCCACGCCTAGCTCCACTTCCTTGCGCGGCGCCTTTTCCTTCTTGACTTCCACGGGCTTAGCCGCGACCGCCACGTCCTTGTTCTTCAGCTTCACCGCCGTCGCCCAGGTCTGCCACGCCGCGCCACGCACCTGCACGTAGTGCGTGCCCAGCGGCAGCGGCCCGGATTTGCTCGGCAATCCGCCGATCTTGACGCCATCGACAAACACTTCCGCGCCCTCCGCCGCGCCCTCAACGGCGATGGCGAAGCGCTTGCCGTTCTCCAGCCGTTCGTGTGCGCCGTCAAAGGCGTCCAGCAGTTCTTTTTCCTGTTTGCGGCGGTCGATGACCAGCGTCGGCTGGATCGTCACGCCCGCCTCGAACAGCCGCGTCGCCTCCGCCAGACCGCCGCCCGCCGCGTACGCCGCCAAGCCCGCGCGCGCGTAGGCGTCCGCGAGCTTGGAAAAGTCGACGAGCTCTGCCGACGAGCGCTCATACGCGCCGATCGACTCCCGGAATTTCGCCAACGCTTCCTTGGCCTTGCCGTCCGCCGCCAGGTCCGTGCCTTCCTGCCGCCACAAATCCGCTTCGTCGATGTGCCGCGACTGGGGCGTCGCTTTGACCGGCGCCAGCTTGTCCTTGGGCGTCGCCGGCTTCTCGGCGCGGTCCTTGTCCGTCAGCAGCTCGACGCGACCGGAGGACGCCAGCGCGTCGCTCAGCGATTTCTGGATGCGTTTTTCGTAGATCGCCCGCACGTCGCCGACGTACACCGCCGGCACCAGCAGCAGCTTGGGCTTGTCCGCATCGTGCGCTTCAGCGGCGATCGCCAAGGACGGCCAAGCCAGCGCGCATGCCAGCAAAGCCTTGAACTCAATTGCCATTTTTGCCTCGTAGGGGAGTTGCGGCCGGGCGACATGCCGGGCGTGAAGCGCCCCGGACGTTAGCCACAACGCGCCACGGGTGCAAACGTTTCAGCACATCCACTCACAGTTGGCGCTTACCAACGCGCGGTGCGACCGCCGTCGACGGTCAGGAAGGTGCCGGTCACGAACCGGCTTGTCTGCGCCAAATACAGCACCGCGTCGGCGATTGCGTGGCTGCCGGCAGCCGAATCGGCGGCCGCCACCTGCCCTTGCGGCAGCGCGTCCAACAGTCGGTGCCAAGCCGCCAGCGGCAGATCGTCCGGCCGCAGCACGGCGCCCGGCACCACAGCGTTGACCGTCACCGCGGGCGCCAACTCCGCCGCCAGGCCGCGCACCGCCGCGTGCAGCGCCGCTTTGGCCAGCGAGTGCGCGAGGTAGCCGGCCAGCGGAATCTGCGCCGCCAAGTCGCCCAGCACGACGATGCGGCCATCGCCCGACGCCACCAGCCACGGCCGCGCCGCCAGCGCCAGGGCCACCGGCGCGCGCGCGTTGTTGGCAAAGGCCGCGTCGAGCTGCACCGCATCCAGCGTCGCCACCGGCGTCGGGTCGTAGCTCGCCGCCGCCAGCACCAGCAGCGACAGGCCGTCCAGCGCCGCCGCCGCCTGCGCAACCAGCGCTGGCAGCGCCGCGCTGTCCGTCAGCTCCGCCTGCAACGCGACCGCGCGCTGCCCCCGGGCATGCGCCGCAGCGACGACCTCGGCCGCCGCCGCCGGATCGCTGCGAAACTGGATCGCCACATCATAACCAGCCTCGACAAGTGCCAGGGCGATCGCCCGCCCCAGCCGTTTGTGGCCCGCGGTCACCAGCGCTTTCTTCACCTGGCCTCCTGCAAAAATGCCTGTACTTCCGCGGCAAAGCGCGCCGGTTCTTCCTCTTGCGGGCAGTGGCCGCTGTCCGCGTAGACCGACAGCCGGGTCTGCGGCACCCGGCGCAGCACGTGGCGCACGATGTGCCGCGGCACCAGGCGATCGTGCGCGCCCCAAATCAGCAGCGTTGGCGCGTGGATGCGCGGCAGCAGCGGCTCCAACGCTTCGAGATCCTTGCGAAACGACCGGGCGATCCGCAGCGTCACCTGCACTGCGCCAGCCGAACGCAGCGGCGCCAGAAAGTGCGCCATGTAGTGGTCATCCACCGGCAGGTGCTTGTACGCGCCGTGGCGCAGGCCAAGCCGCAGCAGCAGGTCAAAGCCCGGCAGCGTCCACAGCGGCGCCATCGCCTCGTGCTGCAGCTCCGCCAGCAGCGCCGCCGGGAACAGGCCGTGCGCCGCCGGGCCGACGAGCACCAGCCGCCGCACGCGCTGCGGCTGCACCGCCGCCAGCTGCATCGCCAGCGCGCCGCCCAGGGAATTGCCGCAGAGGTGCGCCGACGGCAGCGCCAGCTTGTCCAGCAGCTCGACAAGCCGCGCGACCTGCGCCGGGTAGCGGTATTCGGCATCCAGCGGCTTGTCCGACCAGCCAAGCCCCGGCAAACACACGGCAATCACGTCAAAATGCTGGCACAGCGCCGGCAGCACGAACCGCCACGCCCAGGACGACTGGGCAAAGCCGTGGATCAGCAGCAGCGGCGGCCCGGCGCGCGGACTTGGCCGCACGTAATGCACGCGCGCGCCGCCGAAGGACGTGAGCGCGAGCCAGTGGCCAGCCGGATGCCACGACTGCCCGGTGTCCATCACGGCGCCGTCGCGGCGTTGAGCGCGGGCAAGGTGACGCCAAAAGTGCCCTCGACGTCGACGGTGTTGAGCGCCGACTTGCAGGCGGCGGCGACTGTCGCGTCGGAGCACTCGTTGCTTGTGTCCGCCGGCGGCAAGTACTGCTGCAGATGGCCGGAGAATGTTCCGGCGAACAGCAGCCCAGGCGTCGCTGTCCAGGTCTTGACGTTGACGTCGCCCGCCAACCCCGGACACGTCGAGCGGTAGCGGACGTTGCCGTACGAAACGTCCAGATACGGCGGCGTGCAGCTGAACGGGTAGTCCTTGGCCTGCGGCACGAACGCCGGGAAGCCGGGCGCCGTCACCAAGTTACCGAAGACGATCTCCAAATCCAGCGGGTCTTTGTACGGCCCCAGCTGCCAAGTGTCGTGGATCGCCAGGGACGCCGCCGGCGGCTGCATGTGCGTGTCGCCAAAGACGACGGTGCTGGACGTGCCGGTGAGGTCGCGCTGCACGGTGAACGAGCGGCCGTCGAACTTTTGGCCGTGGAAAGTGAACTTGATGCAGTAGCCTTGCGCCCAGTTTTCGCCGCACGTCAGGCCAGCGCCGATGTCGCCGCTGGCGGCGGCGTCCAAAGGCGTGTTGTCGGCGGCGTCGGTGCCGCTGCCGACGTCGGCGCTGTCGCTGGCACTCGTCTTGCCGCCGCACGCCGCGGCAATCAGGCACAATCCCGCAAAAAATGCCCGCATTTCGCCTCCGGTTGGCCGCGCGTTGCCCGGCGGTCGGCGGCGATCTTGGCCGCTTGTCCGCGCGCGCGCAAGCGAGCCGTGGCTTGTGCCCGCGGCCGGAAGACTGCAAACTGCCGAAGTTTGCGTTCCGCGAGGCGCACTGCATGTCCCACTTGAGCCGATTGCTGACCCTCCTGCTGCTGCTGGCGTCTGTCGCCTGCGGCGAAATTCAAATCGTTCCGCTGGATTCCACCTCGGATGACGCGTTGGATGACTCCGGCGATGGCGTCGGCTTGCCGCTGGCGGTGACCATCGAGTCGCCGGCCAATGGCGCGGCCATCAACGTCGGCGAGTCGATCCATTTTTCGGCGCTCGTCACCGGCGGCGCTGGCGATTATGCCCTGCTGACGGCGACCTGGACGACGGCGGACAAGAAAGTGCTGTCGGCGGGGCCGCTGGACGCGGCGGGACGCTCGGCTTTTGACAAGGCGGACCTGCCGGCGGGCGCGCAGGCGATTCATCTGGAAGTGAGCGACGGCAATGGCGTCCACACCGGCCGCGACCTCGGGCTGCTGATCAACACGCCGCCGACGGCGCCGTCGGTCAGCATCAAGCCGCTGCAGCCGACGACGCTGGACGACCTGACGCCGGTGCTTGTCAAGCCGCCGACCGACATCGACCGCGCGCCGGACAAGCTCAAGGTGCGGTTTGAGTGGCACAAATCCGGCGAGACGACCGTGCATCCAGGCGACGCCAACGGCGTGCTGGCAGCCGGCACCCACAAGCGCGGCGAGACTTGGGTCGTCACCGCCATCGCCAACGACGGCACTGGCGACAGCCCGGCGGCGACGGCGCAGGTCGTCATCGCCGACGCGCCGCCGTTCCTGCCGGTGCTGCAGGTGACGCCCGCCAAGATCGACCTGCTGAGCGACGTGACGTGCGCGCTGGCCACGCCGGCGACCGACCCCGACGGCGACACTGTGACGCTGACCTGGGGCTGGCGCGTCGGCGACTATGTGAATCCGGGCGCGACGACGGCGACGGTCAACGTCAACAGCCTCTTCGCGGACGCCAAGAACACCTCGCTGACCGCCGGCGCGCTGCTCTCCTGCACCGCCATCGCCGCGGACGACAAGCTGAGCGCGCCGTTGGCGACGAGCCCGACAACGACGGTCCAGGCCGCCGACGTCTGCGCCAAGGTGAACAAGTGCGACAAGAACGCCAAGTGCGGCAACACCGACACGCTCGAGACGACCTGCACCTGCGCCACCGGCTTCACCGGCGACGGCTTCACGTGCATCGACATCAACGAGTGCGCCACCGGCTATTGCAGCCCGCACGCCGACTGCACGAACACGATCGGCGGCTTCCAGTGCACCTGCAAAACCGGCTACACCGGCAACGGCGTGGCGTGCAGCGACATCGACGAGTGCGCCGCAAGCCCTGGACCGTGCGGCAAGGACGCCATGTGCAGCAATCAGGACGGCGACTTTTTGTGCACGTGCAACCCCGGCTACGCCGGCGACGGCAAGGCGTGCGCGGACGTCGATGAGTGCAAGCTCACGCCCAGCGTCTGCGTCGCCGACGCTACGTGCAAAAACACGATCGGCAGCCACACGTGCACCTGCAACAAGGGGTTTGTCGGCGACGGCTCGTTCTGCGCCGACATCGACGAGTGCCTGAACGGCACCACCGGCTGCTCGCCCGACTCGACCTGCAAGAACCTGCCCGGCGGCTTTTTTTGCACCTGCAAGCCGGGGTATACGGACAGCGCCACCGGCGGCAAAATCTGTGTGCAGCACAACGAGTGCAATGACTCGCCGGCCGTCTGCTCGCCGCTCGCCACCTGCACGGACACGCCGGGCAGCTACCTGTGCACCTGCAACGCCGGCTACAGCGGCGACGGCAAGACCTGCAGCGACATCGACGAGTGCATGGCGGGCACCGCAGGCTGCTCGGTCAATGCGCTGTGCACCAACACCCCCGGCAGCGCCACCTGCACCTGCAAGCCGGGCTTCACCGGCGACGGCACGACGTGCACCGACATCGACGAATGCCAGCCCAGCAACCCGTGCGCCGCCAACGCCGATTGCACAAACACCCCAGGCAGCTACACCTGCACCTGCCAGCCCGGCCACTACGGCGATGGCAATGTGTTTTGCGCCGGCGACAACCTGTGCACCCCCACGTCCTGCGGCCCCAACGCCACCTGCACGACCGTCCAGCTGGGCACCAGCAACTGCCAGACCGTGCCCGGCAGCCAGGACGCCACCAAGGGCCTGCAGGCGCAATGCATCTGCAATCCCGGCTGGGGCGGCTGCGGCATCGCCGGGAACATCTGCACCAACGTCAACGAATGCAACACCAACAACGGCGGCTGCGACCCGCTGACGGCGTGCACGGACACCGTCGGCAGCTTTGTCTGCGGCGATTGCCCCAGCGGCTACACCGGCAACGGCCTGACCGGCTGCACCGACGTCAACGAATGCCTTGTCAACAACGGCGGCTGTGACCTGTTGACGACCTGCAGCAACACGGTCGGCGGCTTCAGCTGCGGCGCCTGCCCAAGCGGCTACACGGGCAGCGGCGGCAGCGGCTGCTTGGACATCGACGAATGCGCCGTCAGCCCCGCGCCATGCGACGCCAACGCCACGTGCGGCAACACGCCCGGCAGCTTCACTTGCAGCTGCCTGACCGGCTTCACCGGCGACGGCATCACCTGCACCGACGTCAACGAGTGCGCCGCCACGCCGTCGCCCTGCAGCGGCAGCGCCGCGTGCACAAACACGCCCGGCGCGTTCACCTGCGGCTGCCTGCCCGGCTTCACCGGCGACGGCGTGACGTGCACGGACATCGACGAATGCGCCACCGGCGTCGCCACATGCAGCGCCGCCGCCACGTGCACAAACACGCCTGGCAGCTTCAGCTGCGCCTGCAAACCGGGCTACAGCGGCGATGGCTTGACGTGCACGGACATCGACGAGTGCCCGGCGACCGAGTGGTCGTGGGACTTCGGCGGCGCCGGCACCAGCGGCTGGACGTTGGATCCGCCAAACCTGTACGCCGCCAGCAACCCGCAGTCCGCCGGCGTGCCGCAGAGCGTGCAATGGCAAGCGTGGAACGGCGTGCTCTACTACGGCAACCCGACGAGTGGGACGTACGAGACCGCCGCCAACGGCGACACCTGGGCCAACAAGGGCAACGCCACCGGGCCGATCCTGACGCTCTCGGCGCACCCGTGGCACCAGCTGGGCTTTGACGCGCTGATCAACACCGAGACGGCGACGACAAAGGACAAGTTCTTCGTGCAGCTCGTGCTCGGCACCGGGACGTCGCAGCAGGTGGTGACGGTGTGGGACAAGTCCATGCAGACAGCGCCGATGGGCGTGACAAAGCACTACACCGTGTACCTGAACGGCTACGGCGGCAAGGCGGTGGCGGTGCGGCTGGCTTTTGACACTGGCGACGGCATCAACAACGCGACGCACGGCGTCGAGGTCAGCAACCTGTCCATCCGCGGCGCCGGTGCGCCGTGCAGCCCATACGCGACGTGCGCCAACACGCCCGGCAGCTTCACCTGCACCTGCCTCGCGCCGTACGCCGGCGACGGCATTCAGGCGTGCAACGTGCTGGGCGGCTCGGCGATCCAGCCGGCGGCCAGCTGCAAGGCCATCTACGACCTGAACGGCATGATGACCGACGGCGGCTACTGGCTGAAGTGGGGCGCGCTGCCCGCCACGCAGATGTGGTGCGATAGCAACGGCTGGACGCGCGTCGTGCAAAACGACTTCAACGCCACCGCCGGCAACTGGACGCCCAAGAACTTGTCGACGTGCGGCAGCAGCGGCTTGCTCGGCGGCGTCGGCGTCGCCGGCAAGGGCTACGCAATGAGCGATGCGCTGACGAGCCTGCCCGACCACAGCCAGATGCGCGTCCAGGGCACCGTGCAGTGCATCGACGGCTGGAACGGCGACAGCGTTTACCTGCAGGTCGACGGCCAGCAGGTCTGGTCTGCCGCCGTCGTCAACCCGGCCGCCAGCAGCAGCAGCCCGGATTCCTGCGGCAACCCGGCGCTCGCCGACCTCAAGCGCTACCCGACGGCGACGTTCAGCCACAGCGCGCCGACGGCGACGGTGCAGTGTTCGTCGACGCTCGCCACGGACGCCGGCACCGCGTCGTTTGGCCTCGACGACATCAACGTCTGGGTCCGATGACCGAGCGCGAGCGCCACCCGCGCGGCATCGGCTACATCATCGGCAACGAGGGCTGCGAGCGGTTCTCGTTCTACGGCATGCGCGCCATCCTGACCGAGCACCTCATCAGCCTGTACGCGCAATCGATGCACCTGAACGCCGCCGACGCCAAGAACGCCGCGACCTCCGACTACCACCTCTTTACCGCCGCCGCCTACGCGCTGCCGATGATCGGTGCCATCTTGGCCGACCGCCTCCTGGGCAAATACCGCACGATCTTCTGGCTGTCGCTCGTCTACTGCCTCGGCCACGCCGTGCTGGCGGTGGGCGAGGGCTCGATCGGCGGCATGCACCTCGGCCTCGCGCTGATCGCCGTCGGCTCGGGCGGCATCAAGCCATGCG
>CAIPXZ010000294.1 GCA_903869075.1 uncultured Myxococcales bacterium
CCAAGGACTGCGCGCCGCCCGCGCCGACGCCGTGCAAGACCAAGAACGACTGCGCCGCGACCGAAGTCTGCTGCGGATTGGCCAGTGGCTCGGTCTGCCTGCCGACAGGGCAGTGCAAGTAGGCCTGCCCGCACGGTAGCGTCGCAGCTTTGCGCGCCAACGTTTGCGCCTCTGTTTGCGGCTTGGCCGATGCGCGCGAGGCGTGCTAGTCTCCGCGCCCTCGGCCAGCCGGCCGCACTGCGAGTCATGAGCAAACCAGCCGCCACGTTTCAGGAATTGATTCTGCGCCTCCAGAACTTCTGGGCGAGCCGTGGCTGTCTGATCGTGCAACCGTACGACATTGAAAAGGGCGCTGGCACCTTCAACCCCGCGACTTTCCTGCGCGCGCTGGGTCCGGAGCCGTGGAGCGCGGCGTACGTCGAGCCGTCGCGGCGGCCGACCGATGGCCGCTATGGCGACAACCCGAACCGGCTGCAGCATTACTACCAATTCCAAACGATTCTCAAGCCTTCCCCGCCGGATCCGCAGAACGATTACCTCGACAGCTTGCGCGAGATCGGCATCGACCCGCTGGCGCACGACATCCGTTTTGTCGAGGACGACTGGGAATCGCCGACGCTGGGCGCGTGGGGGCTGGGCTGGGAAGTGTGGCTGGATGGCCAGGAAGTCTCGCAATTCACGTACTTTCAGCAGTGCGGCGGCCTCGATCTGCCGCTTGTCGCCGCGGAGCTGACGTACGGCCTTGAGCGCCTGTGCATGTGCGTGCAGGGTGTTGAAAACGTCTACGATTTGGTCTGGACGATCGCGCCGGACGGCCGGCCGGTGAAGTACGGCGAGGTCCATCTGGAGGACGAGCGGCAGTTCAGCGCGCACAATTTCGAGCACGCGGACATCGACCTGCACCTGCATTTGTTCAATGAATTTGAAAAGCAAGCGCTGCTGCTCTGCCAGCACAACCTGGTGCTGCCGGCGTACGACTACGTCATGAAGGCGAGCCACGCCTTCAACGTGCTGGACGCCCGCGGGGCGATCAGCGTGAGCGAGCGGCAAAAGTACATCGGGCGCGTGCGCGGGCTGGCGCGGGCGGTGGCGCAGGGCTACGAGGCGCTGCGGTACCGGCTGGAGCTGCCGCTGTGTGCGCCCGACGAGCGCGCGCGCTGGCTGGCGGAGCGCGCGCGGCTGGAGCAGCTGGCGGCGGATAAGGCTGCGAAAAAAGGCGGCAAAGGCCAGGAGGTGCGGGCATGAGCAGCGCGCCACTTCTGCTGGAAATTGGCTGCGAGGAGATCCCGGCCGGCGTCGTCGGTCCCGGCGCGGAAGCGCTGCTGCTGGCGGTCGTCGGCCTGCTGGATGGCGCGGGCGTCGCGCACGGTCAGGCGCAGTGGCTCGGGACGCCGCGGCGGCTGACTGTGCACATCGCCGACGTTGCCGCGGAACAGCCGAATCGCGAAGAGCTTTTGACCGGTCCGCCGATTCGCGCCGCCAAGGACGCGGCCGGCAATTGGACGCAGGCGGCGCTCGGCTTTGCCAAAGGCCAGGGCCTCGACATCGCCGCGTTGTACGAGCTGGAGACGCCCAAGGGCGTTTACGTCGCCGCCAAGAAGCAGATCCAGGGCGTGGCGACGACGCAGCTTGTGGGCGATAAACTGCCAGAAATTCTCCGGACTTTGCCGTTTCCCAAGCGGATGCGCTGGGCGGCGCGGCCGGAGACGTTCGCGCGGCCGATTCACTGGATCGTCGCGCTGCTGGGCGACGCCGTGATCGACTGTGAATTCGCCGGCGTGAATTCGGGAAAACTGAGTGCTGGCCACCGGTTCTACCACAACCACGCCGTGCCGGTGACGGCCGATCTGGACGCCTACAAGCTGGCGCTGCTCGATGCCAAGGTCATGGTCGAGCCGGCGGCGCGGCGCCACGTCATCTTGCGCGGCATCGCCCAGCTGGCGGCGGAAGCGGGTGGCACGTGGCATGAGGACCAGCAGACGCTGGACACTGTCGTGCAGCTTGTCGAGTGGCCGGCGCCGCTGCTGGGGAATTTTTCCAAAGATTTCCTGGCGATTCCCGCGCCGGTGATCCGCACGACCCTGCGCGAGAACCAGAAGTTGTTCACCCTGGCGGGTCCCGATGGCGCGCTGCTGCCGAATTTCATCGCCGTGGCCAACACGCTGTCGGAAGCCAGCCGGGCGACGGTGGCGCAGGGCAACACGCGCGTCGTGTCGTCGCGTTTGGCGGATGCGCGGTTCTTCGTGCAGGAAGACACCAAGACGCCGCTCGAGGAGAAGGTGCTGCTGCTGGAGTCGCGGCTGTACCTGCAGGGCCTGACCAAGCCGACGCTGGGCGACAAAGTGCAGCGCATGCTCACGTTGGGGCGCAGCTTGGCGGCAGTGATGTGTCCGCAGGACGAGCACGCCGTCAGCCGTGCCACGCTGCTGTGCAAGGCCGATCTGGCAACCAAAGTCGTGTTTGAATTTCCAGAGTTGCAGGGCTTCATCGGCTCGGATTACGCGCGGCGCGACGGCGAAACGGCCGACGTGGTCGCGGCCATCGCCGAGCACTACCAGCCGCGTTTCGCGGGCGATGCGGTGCCGTCGACCGCGCCGGGCAAAGTCGTCGCGCTCGCGGACAAGCTGGACACGCTGGCAGCGTGTTTTTCGCTGGGCCTGCAGCCGACTGGCAGCCAGGATCAATACGGGTTGCGCCGTGCGGCGTTGGGCGCGTTGCGGATTCTCAGCGCCGTCGACTCGCCGGTGTCGCTGCGCGCGCTGCTCGACAATGCTGTAGAGCTTGTTGCGGTGCCCGAGATCGACCAAATTGGCGGAATTCAGGTTGCGCGCGCAGCTCATTTGGACGGATCCGTGGCCAAACGGCAGGCGCTGCCAGATGAGCTCCTGCAGTTCATGCGCGCGCGCCTGCTGGCCATGCATACCCAGGAATTCCCGACCGATCTCGTGGAAGCCGTGCTCGACGCCGGTTTTGACGACGTGCGCACCGTGCTGCCGCGGCTGCAGGCGCTCAACACGCTGCGTCAAGGCGACGGTTTTGCGCCGCTGGCGGCGGCGTTCAAGCGCATTGGCAACATTGTCCGCAAGAACGCCGCGGAGCTGCCCGCTGGGCTGGCGGTGCAGACCGCGCTGCTGGCGTTGCCGGCCGAGCAGAGGCTGTACGCGGCAATGCAGGCGACCGGGGCGAGCGTCCTGCAAGCGATTGAAAATGCTGACTATCCGGCGGCGTGTGACCGGCTCGTCGAGGTCAAGCCGGCCGTCGATGGTTTCTTTGACGACGTGATGGTCATGGCCGATGACCCCGCCGTTCGCCACAACCGCTTGGCGCTGCTGCGGGATTGTGCCAGCCTATTTGCCCAGTTGGCCGACTTCGCAAGGATCCAGGCGTGAACTCGATGTCCTCAGCCACGCTCCGCCTCCCGTCGCTTTGCCTCGCGCTCGCCGTGCTTGCGGCGGCGTGTGACAACAACATTGGCCTGCCCGCCGACGACACGAACGGCCTGCGCTACCCCATCGCGCTGGTCAAAGACCCGTCCGGCAAACGGATCTTCGCGCTTGGCGCCAATTTTGACCGCTTATTCCGCGCCGGGCGGCTGCGCACCATCGACACCGCCACGGACAAGTACGTCGTCGCCGCCGACGGCTCGACAAGCGCCACGGAAATCCCCAGCTTTGGCGGCAGCTTCGCGCTCGACCTCGCCAATGGCATCACCGACACAGTTTTCCGCCTGTTCGTGCCCTCGCGCGACGATGATTCGCTGACCGTCGTCGATGTCCTGACGGCAACGCCCACGACGATGGACTGCGGCGCCTCGTCGCTCACCGGAATCTGCGCCAGCAATCGCCGCATCGCCGGTAGTTCCGGGGTCTTCCCGGTCGGCGACGATCCGATCGCCGTGGCGCTTTCGCCCAGCCCCGATGGCCGTCGTCGCGTCCACATCGCCGCCGCCAACAACGGCCAGCTGTCGCTCTACGACTTCGACCCGAAGGAACAGCCGGTCAACTTGCGCTCGCTTGACAGCGTCATTATGCCGCTTGGTCTCAATTCCATTGTTATTTCACCGCTTTCTGGCCGGGCTTACGTCACGAGCACCGGCACCGCCGCCGTGCAGACCTACCGCGTGGACGCCGGACCGACGCCCGACCGCCCGTGGATCATCGCCCAAGAGCCGTCGGTCGTTCTGCCGGCCTCGGCCGCTGTCGACTACGGGCGCGGCATGGTGTTCTCCAGCGATTACAGCCGCTTGTACGTCGCCTGGCGGAGCCCGGCGAGCCTGGCGATCCTCGACGTCGTGCCGAACGGTTCGGGCGTGCCCAACAACCGCCTCGTCGACTCCATCGTGCTGGGCAAGAAGCCCTCCGGCCTCGCCATCGCGCCCACCGGCCCCGGCGGCCGCGACCTCGTCTACGTCAGCTGCTACGGCGAGGACGCGATTTGGGTCGTCGACCCCGCCGAGCGCACAACTGTCGCGACAATCCCCATGCGCTTGGGCGTGCAGGAGCCGGGTTCCGACCCGCAGATCGTTCGCGGCTCGCCGTTTGCCATGGTCGCCGTTGACGTTCCCGACCGTGGCTGGCTGCTCTACGCTGGCTTGTTCTCGGTGCCGCCGGGCGGTGACCACCACATCGTCGTCGTGCCCATCGCGCCCGGCGCCGTCAACCGCAACGTCGCGGACCACATCGTCCACGTTGGGGGCACGCCATGAGCCGCACGCTCGCGTTTCTCCTCGTCCTCGCCTGCGTCAGCGCGTGCGCGACCCCGACCGTGCCGATCCGCCGCGGCACCACGATGCCGCACGCCGTGGGCGCCGTCTGCCTCGGTGCCGACGGCACGCCGATCGCGCTCGACGACGTCAACTGCATCGACAACAACATGCTGGTCATCGTCAGCGGCATCGACAGCGTCGGCGCTGCGTTTCCGGCGCAGCGCACCTGGGTCGACGTCGACGC
>CAIPXZ010000295.1 GCA_903869075.1 uncultured Myxococcales bacterium
CCTCGGCTCGAGTCTGGCGACGCGGCTGGAGACGCGCTGGCCGACCCAGCCAGTCATCGTCGCGGCGGATGTGACCGGGCTGGAGGCGTCCCTGGACGCGCTGAACGCCGAGCTGGAGCCGCTGCAGTCGTTCGTGCTGCCCGGCGGTGGACCGACGGGCGCGGCGCTGCACCTGGCGCGGACGGTGTGCCGGCGCGCCGAGCGGCGGACGATCGAGCTGGCGCACCTGGAGGCGATCGCCCCGGACGACGTCAAGTACCTGAATCGCTTGAGTGATTGGCTGTTCGTCGCCAGCCGCTGGATCGCCAAGCGCACCGGCGAGCCTGAATTCCTGTGGAAGCCGTGACTACCGCCGCTTGCCGCGCAGCTTGAGCATGTGCCAGCGCACCGCCGGCGCGCGACCCAGCCGCACCCGCCGCAGCGCCAGATCCAGCAGCAGCAAGCCCAGCGCCCACCACACGAGCTGCGGCCACAGCCACTGCCAGTCCTTGTGCGTCGCGCCGCGGCTGTCCAGCCAGTCTGCCGGGCCGCTCGCCAGCTTGCCGCCCGTCGCCGTCGCCAGCGCCGCCAGCACCGCGCTTTTGCCGTCGGCCAGCCGGTATTCGTCCGGGTACGGGTGTACCGCCGTCGCCCGCCCGCTCGCCAGCACCGGCTGGTCGGCGCGCGCCCGCAGCGTCACCGCCACGTCGTACGGCCCCAACGCGTCCAGCGGCAGCGCCGCCTCGTAGCGGCCCTGCGCCACCTCGGTCAGCGGCACTTCCGCCTGCGTGCCATCGGGCCGCGTCACTTTGGCCAGCGCCAACATGCCCGCCAAGTAGCGGTCGTCCTCGTCCAGCGCGTCCACCGCTACGCGCAGCCGATCGCGCTCGCGCGCCAGCTTCACTTCCAGCGCCATGCCGACGTCTTCCTGCAGCAAGTCACGCACCATCTGCCGCGCCAGCAACGGATAGCCCGGCCAATCCAGCCACTGCGCCGCCCAACGGTTCTTCAGATCGCTCGTGAAAACGCTGACTTTGCCCAGACCAAGCTTCCACCGTACCAGCAGTGGCTTGCCCGACGACAGCCGCAGGATCTCCTCCGCACCCGGCTTGACCTTGGTCGGCAGGTAGCCGGTCAGCAGCGGCGCGTCCTCGATGCGCACGCCGCGCAGCAGATCGATGCGCCCCAGCCCTGGCGCGCGCTTGGCGTGGACGCGCTGCTCAATCACGCTCTCGCCGGCGATGAGCTTGGTTTCCTTGACGAAGATCCGCGGCAGCGTCTCCGGGCGATCGGTAAAATAGGCGCGTCCGCCGCCGCGATCCGCGATGCTTTCCAGCAGGTTGTGGTCCACGTCGCTGCCCACGCCGACGGTGGAAACCGTGATGCCGGAGCGCTTCATCTGCCGCACAAGCGCGTCGATCCCCTGGCGCGGCGCCTGGCCGTCCGTCAGCAGGATCACGTGCTTGATCTTGGCCGGCGCCGTCAGCAGTGTCTGGTAGGCCAGGTCCAGCGCCGGGTAGATGTTGGTCCCGCCATTCGCCGTCAACTTGCTGATATCCGTAGAAATTCTGTAGCGATTGCCGGCCCGCTGCAGCCGCACCGCCAGCCGCGACTCCGCGTCAAACGCCACCACGCCGATCAGGTCTTCCGCCGCCAGCGACTCCGCCGTCGCCCGCGCCGCCTCCTTGGCGAGCTCCATCTTGGGCCCCTGCATCGAGCCCGACCGGTCCACCGCCAGCATTAGCGCGATCGTCGGCGTCTCCATCGTCGCTTCGACGTCCATGCGCACCGGCAGCACGTGCTTGTCCAGATACGTGTCCTGATAACCGCCTGATCCCAAGCTATTTTCTCCGCCCAGCACCAGCAGTCCACCGCCGGCTTGGACGTACGCCTCCAGGTTGCGCATGTCGCCATCGGTCAGCAGCGGCACGCCCGAGGCC
>CAIPXZ010000296.1 GCA_903869075.1 uncultured Myxococcales bacterium
GCCCGCGACTAGCGCCCGTTGCCCGCCGGCGCGTGAGCCGTCCGTCCGCCATTTCGCCGGACGGCTCACGCCTGCGCGGGCGTATTCCATAGCCACGCCGTCCGCCGCCGTGTATCCTGCCGCTCCACGCGCAGTTGATTGGCGCCAAAAAAAGTCCAAAGTCCCATGCCCAAGTCCAAGAAGTCTGATAAATCCACCGTCCAACTGTTGCCGCTCGGCGGCGTTGGCCGCATGGGCATGAACGCGATGCTGCTCGTGTGCGGCGATGACGCCGTGCTGCTCGATTGTGGCGTCTCTTTTGTCGATGGTGAGGTGCCAGGCATTGATGTGATGCTGCCCTCGCTGCGCGTGCTGGCCGGTTACAAGAAAAAGCTGCGCGCGATCGTGCTCACCCACGGCCACGAGGACCACATCGGCGCGCTGCCGCACATCTTGCGGCAGTTCCCTATGCCGATTTACTCCACCCGCTTTACCGCCGCGCTGATCCAACAGCGGCTGCGCGAGCACGGGATGGAGGGGTCGGTCGACCTGTCGCTCATCAAGCCCGGCAAGCCGCTGGCGATCGGCCCGTTTACGTTCAATTTTTTGCGGGTGACGCACTCGTTGCCGGACTGCGTGTCGCTCGCCATCAACACCCCCGCGGGCAATTTGCTGTTCACCGGCGACTTCAAGATCGAAAAAGGCTTGCGCGACGGCACCGTCTTTGACGAAGCCGGCTTCCGTGCCCTGGGCGACTCCGGCGTCGCCCTGATGATGTCCGACTCGACGAACGCCGAAGTCCCCGGCTGGTCCGGCTCTGAAGCCGGCGTCGCCACGGCGCTGCAGGACGTCATCAGCAGCTGCAAAGGCCGCGCCATCGTTGGTCTTTTCGCCTCGAACCTCTACCGCGTGCACACCGTCGTCGACGCCGCCCGCGGCGCCGGACGCTACACGGTGCTGCTCGGTCGCTCGCTCGACCGCTACGTCGAATGCGCCAACAATGCCACCGACATGCCGTTTGACGCCGATGATTTTATTGAAGCCAAGGACATGCACCTCTACGACGACGAGGAGCTGTGCATCATTTGCACCGGCAGCCAAGCGGAGCCGCGTGCGGCGCTCAGCCGGGCGGCGCAAGGCATTCACCCGGATTTGTCGATCAAAGATACCGACACGATTATCCTGTCGTCGCGCGTCATCCCCGGCAATGAAAAGCGCATTTATTCGATGATCAATGACCTGGCACGGCGCGGCGCGCACATCATCTCGACGCGGACGCGGCGTGATATTCACGCCTCCGGTCACGCGTATTCCGATGAACAGCGCGCGCTGCTGTCGTGGGTGCGTCCCAAGCATTTCTTCCCGGTGCACGGCGAATACACGTTCTTGCAGCGCCACTGCGAATTGGCGGCGGAAATTGGTGCCAAGACGGTGCTGGCGGAAAATGGGCAGATTCTCGAACTGACGCAAGACGGCGTTTCTGTGCGCGATTTGGTCGACATCACGCCGTGGTACGCCGATGGCTCGATTGTCGGTGATGCCGAGACGCTGCAGATCAAGGCGCGCGAAAAGCTGGCGTTCAACGGCGTGGTGGCGGTGTCGGCGCGGCTGACGATGCACCGCGGCGCAGTGATCGCCAAGGTCCGCGCCGTACCGAGCGGCGTCTACCAGGGCAACGGCGAACTGGCGAATGAGATTGAAAAAGCCGTGCACCGCGCGCTGTCGGACATCGACGTCAAGACCGCGCCCGACAAGATCGACAGCCTGATTACCCAGCAAGTCCGCAAGGTTTGCAAGCGCTACACGACGCGCAAGCCGGTGGTGCTGCCGCTTGTGGAAATCGACAAGGAGTGACGGTGGCGGCTCCCGGACCCAAGAAATCAGGCTCGACCAAGGATTTGCGGACGATCTCTGCAGAATTCATGGCGGCTGTCGGCGGACCCGGCGAATTTCCGTCTGGTCCCGCAGAGATCGCCATCGTCGGCCGCTCCAACGTCGGCAAATCGTCGCTCGTCAACGCGCTAGCCAACCGCCACAGCCTCGCGCGCACGTCCAAGACGCCCGGGCGCACGCAAGCCATCATTCTTTTTGACCTCGCGCTGTCGAGCGGCGACAAAATCCGCCTGTGCGATTTGCCCGGGTTTGGCCACGCCAAAGTTGCCAAAACCATGCGGGAATCGTTCTCGCCGATGATTCAGAAATTTCTTGAAGAATCCAAAGAATTGCGCGGCGTGATTTTGCTGCAGGATTGCCGGCGGGACGTCGATGAGGACGCGATTGGCTTTGCCGAGTGGCTGCGCGAAATCGGCCGGCCGGTGCTGATTGTCGCCACGAAAATGGACGAATTGCCCAAGACCAAGCGCGGCGGCGTCATCGCCCGGCTGCAGCGCGATTTTGACCTGGAACACCCGCCGATCGCCACGAGCGTCCGCGAAAGTCTTGGTATTTCGGAGCTGTTGCACCACATGCGCCGGCTGGCGCGGCAGCCCAAGGACTAGCTGTGGAGCTGCGCCGCGCGACCCCTGCCGACGCGCCGGTCGTGGCGACGCTGGAAGCCGCGTGCTTTGCCGAGCCGTGGTCGGCGGCGAGCGTGCGCGCCGAGTTGATGGCGCCCGTCGGTCGCGGCTGGCTGGCTGAATCTGGGGACATTACGCTGGGTTACTTGCTGGGCACGCTCGTCGTCGATGAATTCACCGTCGCCCGCATCGCCAGCCTGCCGCAGTACCGCCGCTGCGGTGTCGGCCGCGCCCTGCTCCAGCGCGCGCTCAGCGCAGCCCGCGACGAGGGCGCCACCGCCGCCTTTTTGGAGGTCCGCGCCAGCAACGCCGCCGCCATCGGCCTGTACGCCGCCCACGGCTTCACCGTCAGCCGCCGCCGCAAAGGCTACTACGCCGACGGCGAGGACGCGCTGGACATGCGGGGAGATCTGCCATGACCGCGCTGAGCTCGGGAATTTACGCGATACTTGATGGGGATCGCCTGGGTCTGGCGTCCTGGACCGACCCGCGGCCGCCGGTTCACCTGCTGCGGACTTACGCCGAAGCGGCGGCGCACGCCGGCGCGGTGGCGGTCCAACTGCGCTTGAAGCACCTGCCGGCAGGCCACCCGACGCGGCTGACGGCGCTGAACGCGATCCGCCGGGCGCTCGGTGGGCAGATTCCGGTCCTCGCCGATGACGACGCGACGGCGGCGGTGGGCGCGCACGTCGGCCTGCATTTGGGCCAGGACGACGGCGACCCGCGGCTGGCGCGGCCGCGGCTGGACCGCGAGGCGCTGCTCGGCTTTTCTACGCACACCCTGGCGCAGGTCCAGGCGGCGCAGGCGCTGCCGGTGGATTACCTCGGTTTTGGCCCGGTGCGCCCGACCGACGGCAAGCAGACGCGCGACGCCGTGACCGGGCTGACAGCGCTGGCGCAGGCGACGGCGGCGAGCCGGCTGCCGGTCGTGGCGATCGGCGGGCTGACGCTGGCGGACGTGCCGCAGGTCGCGCAGGCGGGCGCGCGCGCGATGGCGGTCATTGGCGCGTGGCTGGGTCCGCTCGGTCAGCCGCACGACGTCGCGACGGCGCAGGCGCGGCTGGCGGAGCTCGTCGCCGCCTGGCCGCGTTGACTACGGCGCCAACTCCGCCTGCTTCGCCAGCTCCGCGCGCACGTGCGCCATGTCCACCTGCCGCAGCTCGGCGATCAGCCCGTCCAGCGCCTGCGGCGGCAGCATCCCCGGCTGGGCGAACAGCAGGACGCCATCGCGAAACGCCAGCAGCGTCGGGATCGCCTGGATCTGGAAGCCGCCGGCCAAGCCGGGTTCGTCCTCGGTGTTCACTTTGCCAAAGCGGATATCCGGGTTGCGCGCCGCCGCGGCGTCGTAGATCGGCGCGAACGCCCGGCATGGACCGCACCACGGCGCCCAGAAATCGACAAGCGCAATGCCGTCTTGCAGGACCGTCGCCTCAAAATTCTGCTCGTTCAGCGTCAAGCTCATCGCCGTTCCTCGCGGCCTCCCGGGCCGGCTGTACGGTGGGAGCCATGGCACGGCCAGAGGATTCGTTCAAGCGCCTCGACGCAAATCGTCGCGACCGATAGGCTTTGCCGCGCGCCGCCCTCGCCGGCAAACTGCGCAGAAACTTGATCTTGTGCGCCGCAATCGGCACCGTAACCGCAGCCCGTCGATCCCGGCGGCAAGAACCCGGAGGCCCCCAGTGCGCACTTTCCAACGTTTCTTGACCCAGCGGGCCCTCATCCGCGCGACGACCCTGGCGCTGCCGCTGGCGGCGGTGACGACCCTGCCGGCGTGCGATCTGTTCAACCAGGTCGCTTCCGCTGCGCAAAATGCGGCGAATGTCTCGATTGACCAGACCGAGACGACGAACCTGACGCTCGACGTCAGCCAGCTGACCGGTGCGGCGGCGGGCAAGCCGGCGCCAGCGCCGGGCATCACGCAACAGCTGACGTTGCCGCCGGTGGCCGTGGACCTGAACAAGAGCCAGCCGAACATCGCCAAGTACGCCAACGGCCACGTGGTGACCTTGGAAATCAACAAGATTGTCGTCACGCCGTCCCACAATTCGCTGACCGCAGACCTGCCGGCGATGGACATCTACTTTGGCCCGACGACCGCCAAGGCGGTGACGGACGGCATCAAGGTCGCGACGATTCCGCCGATTAAGGCCGGCTCGGAGACGGCGGTGGACGCGGCGATCGACAGCGCGGCGATGACGCAGGCCGGCTCCAAGTACCTGGCGACGCTGGCGTTCAGCCAGATGATTGGCGGCACGCTTGTCGTCGCGACCGGCAGCAACGTGCCGGGCGGCAAGGTCGATCTGAAGTTCGATCTCGGCCTGCACGCTGTCGTCACGCCGCTGTAGGTAGAAAAGCGAGGGGCGCGGCTACTTGTCGTCCGGCACCGGCAGGTCGTATTCCAGCGTGCGCTCGCCGCCCTGACCGCTGGGCATCTGCGCCGGCAGCACGGCCTTCTCGACGCAAGCCGCCAACGCGCCGGTCCCGAATTTCTTGCGCAGATTCGCTCGCTTGATGGTGCCGCTGTTGTCGACGGTCACGTCCACGGCGATGTGCGTGAAGTCGCGGGCCTTGCCGGAATCCTTGGCGTAGCACTTTTGCACCGCGTTCTGCGTGCCGGCGATCGCCGTGTCCTGCGTCAATTCTGGCGCCGGCGCGGCGTCATCCGCTTTGGCTTTCGCGGCCTTGCCCGACTTGCGCTTGGTGCCGCTGTCATCGGCCGCGGGCGCGTCCGCCGCCGGCTTGGCCGACTCCTGGTCGGTTGAACCCGTCAGCTCGTCCAGCTTCGCCTTGCCTTTGTCGACAAGCGCGGTGACGCCCTGCAGCCGCTCCATCGCCTCGGGATCCTGCTGCGCCTTGTTCCAAGACCCCCAGCCC
>CAIPXZ010000297.1 GCA_903869075.1 uncultured Myxococcales bacterium
GGTGGCGGGTCGGGGCCCACCCAAATTCTGGGCGAAATTCGCGCAAAATACGCAAAGATTTCAAGACATTACCAAATCCTACGCAACAAACCGTTCGCCCCCGCTCAAAACGGCCTGGCGTTGGCGTTGGCGAGGATCCCGGGCACGAAGTCCTTGACCTGCTGCAGCTCGTCCCAGCGCACGCGGGCGCGGTCAATGACGTAGACGACCGACGGCCTGTCGATGTGGCCGTCGACGGCGATGTCGTCCAGCGCCACGGCCGGGCCATGCGGCGGCGCGGTCACGGGGCTCAGGCGGAGCTCCGGCGGCAGCGCGCCCTTCAACCGGCTCTGGCGGTGCGGCGGCGAGGCCCAAGCCGAGGTTGCGAGGCAAGTCATCAGAATCAGAGCGAATGTGCGCTTCATGAACCCTCCCGTGCGGCGCGTCATCGGCCGCGGACCTGAACCACGCTAGCAGACCGGCCGCCGATCGCGCGCGCGCGTTCACGCATGCACATGGACGCGCGGGGCGCGGATTAGTTGCAGGTGGCTTTGATTCTCAGCACCGAGAAGCCGCCGTAGTACGCCGAACTGCTCTTGGCGTTGGCGACCGTCACCGTCGCCGTCACCGGGCTGCTGACGCCGGCGGGCACGGCGACTTTGACGGCGACGTTGCTCTGCAACGTGCTGCCTTTGTTGGATAAAGTGACCGGAGTCGCTCCGGTGAACGTGAAAATCATCGACACGGAGGTGTCGTAGCTGGTGTTGTTCGGTGGCCATTGGCCGTCGTCGGTCAGGACGTTCCAGAACGCGCCGACGTCGAACTCGATGAACTTTGTCCCCGCCGGAATGTTGATCGAGCCCGTCGCGGCGTTGGTGCCGCTCTGGTAGCCGTTCGCGGGATCCTTGGCGTACACAAGTGCCCAAGCGCCGCCCCACGCGTTGTTCGAACCGCCGTCTTGCCAAGAACCCGAGCCGCTCCAGCCGTGGCCGCCTTTGCCGGAGGTGAAGTCCACAAGCGTCGTCGGTCCCGAGCACGTCACCGCCGCCGTGCAGCCCTCGTCCGTCACGCTGTTGCAGTTCTCGTCGATGCCGTTGCCGGAGCCGTCGGCGGCGCACAGGTCGGTCGGGACGCCGGGGTGGGCGGTGGCGTGCGCGTCGTCGCAGTCGGTGTGGTCGAGCACGTACCCGGCCGGCAGGCTGCACGCGGACTTGCTGACCGCGGCGTTGCCGTAGCCGTCGACGTCGGCGTCCTGGTAGTACGTCGTGAACGTCAGGCCTTCGTCCGTCTGGCCATTGCAGTTGTCGTCCAGGCTGTTGCAGACCTCGGCGACGCCGGGGTGGATCGCCGGATTGGCGTCGTTGCAGTCGCCGTTCAGCGTGGAGTACGTGCTGGGCTTGCTGCACGCCTGCGTCGTCGCGCTGGAGCCGTAGCCGTCGCCGTCGTTGTCCTGGAAGTAGGTAATTTTGACGCCTTCGTCGATCTGGCCGTTGCAGTTGTCGTCCGCGCCGTTGCAGATCTCCGTGGCGTTGGGGTGGATGCTGCCGACGCTGTCGTTGCAGTCGCCGCCGACGATGACGTAGCCCGTAGGCGCCGCGCACGCGTTGGCGGTTGTGCTGCCGCCGTAGCCGTCGCCGTCGCCGTCCAGGTAATAGGCGGTCGTGACGCCTTCGTCGATGGCGCCGTTGCAGTTGTCGTCGAC
>CAIPXZ010000298.1 GCA_903869075.1 uncultured Myxococcales bacterium
CCCCGCGACGTCCAAGTCGGAGGAAAATTACGCGATGAACCTGCGCCATTCCAAGCACTTTCTGCCTTTTATCATGATGTTGTCTGTCGCCCTCGGCGCTCAGGGCTGCAAACATGCCGAGTCGTCGCAGAGCGCCGCGGTCGAATCGCCGGGCCGTGAACTGCCGCCCGAGCCCGCCGCCGCGCCCGCTGCGGCCACGCCGACGGCGCCCAACGTCGCTGCGCCGCTGCCCAAGGGCGTGGATGCCAAGGATTTGGACGCTGCGGAAAAGAAGCTGTTGGCGGAAATTCTCGGCGAGCAGTTTGACCCGTGCGGCAAGCCGCGCTCCTTCGCCACGGCGCTGGAAGCTGGCGATTGCCCGGTGGCGCTGAAGCTGACGCAGACGCTGATCACGTACCTGCAGGCCGGCGCTGGCAAAAAGGCGGCGATCGCCCAGCTGCTCAAGGAAGTGGAGCGCATCAACACGCTCGTGCAGATCGACAACAGTCGCGCGCCGCGCCGCGGTCCGGCGGACGCCAAGGTGATCGTCACCGAATTCAGCGATTTTGAGTGCCCGTTCTGCCGCCGCGCCGTGTCGCCGCTGGAAAAGCTGCAGAAACACTACAACTTCGCGCTGTACTACCGGTTCTTCCCGCTGAAGCTGGCGCACCCGAACGCGGAAGGCGCGGCGCGCGCGGCGTGGGCGGCACAGCAGCAGAACAAGTTCTGGGAGATGCATGACCTGATGTTCAGCCACGCCGAGTCGCTGGATTGGGAGTCGGTCAAGAAGCTGGCGGTGAAAGCCGGCGTGGACATGAAGAAATTTCTCGCGGACTTCGAGAGCCCGGGGTCGAAAGCGGCGGTCGATGCGGACATCAAGGCCGGCGACGAGGCGGGGCTGGACGGCACGCCGACGTTCTACGTCAACGGCCGCAAGGCGGAGACGCTGGCGCAGGTGCAGGAACTCGTGCGCGAGCTGATGCAAGGCGCTGGCGCGACGCTGCCGGAGCCGCTGGCGGGCGAAGATTTTGGCTCGGGTGACGCCGGCAAGACCGCGGCGGCCAAGCCGGCGGCGGAGAAGCCTGCTGACAAGCCGGCTGAAGCCGCTCCGGCGGCGGCGCCCGCTGCAGTTCCGGTGAAGTAGCCGTGGCACAGGGCACGCTGTTGGTACTGGTCGGCCCGGCAGGCGCCGGCAAGACGACGCTCGCGCATCTGCTGCAGGCGCGCGCGCCAGGCCAGCGCGAATTCTCGGTCAGCCACACGACGCGAGCGCCGCGGCCGCGGGAAACCGATGGCGTGGACTACTATTTTGTCGACCAACCGGCGTTTACCGCGCTGCAGCAGGACGGCGGCTTCGCCGAGTGGGCGGAAGTCCACGGTAACCTGTACGGCACCTCGCGCGCCGAGATCGCGCGGCTGCACGCTGACGGCAAGGTCGCGCTGTTCGACATCGACATCGTCGGCGCGCACAACCTGTGGCGGCTGTACCCGACTGAAGTGCGGCTGGCGTTCCTGCTGCCGCCGACGTGGCAGGTGCTCGTCGATCGCCTGCTGGCGCGCGGCACCGATACGCCCGACGTCGTCCGCCGCCGGTTGCGGACGGCGCGGCTGGAGCTGCACGCGGTGTGCGCGTCGCCCGCGCCGTGGCACATCGTTGTGAATGACAAGCTCG
>CAIPXZ010000299.1 GCA_903869075.1 uncultured Myxococcales bacterium
CATGGACGCGAGCGTGGACGCGGGCGGCAACGTCGGCGTGGCGCTTGTGGTGCGGCGCGCGGGCAAGGACGCGGTGCTGCTGGTGACGCGGGCGCCGGGGGCGGCGACGGGCGTTGTGACGGTGGTGAAGGAGCAGGCGAGCGCGGATGCGGGCTGCGCGATCGGCCTGTCGGCGGTGCGGATTGCGGGTCGGGCGAGCGGGGATTTTGTCGTGGAGTGGCTGGACGCGAGCGGCACGACAATTCAGTCCAAGGGCGGAATTTGGCTGACCTCGACCGCCGCCAACGCGCCGGTCAACCTCGGGACGCTCTTCGCGTGGGACACCGACGGCAGCGCGGCACCGCTGGCGTGGCGCGGCCTCGGCGGCTTCGCTGTCGGTTCGGGTGGCGTTGTGAGCACGGTATTTGAGGGCTGGGCGAACTCGGGCCGCGTCATCTTCTTCCACAGCCTCAAGCTCTGACCGCTGCCGCACCGGTTTGTGTGACATCTTTCCGGGACCCGCGGCAAAAACCGCTGGCACACGAACATAGCTGTGTCCCACCCGAAACAGGGCGGGCTGCGCCGCGCCCGCATCCCCGCGCCCGCATCCCCGCGCCCACCTCCCCGCCAGCCCGCGCGGACCCGCGCTCGCCCCTAGCCGCCCCGCCGCCGCCGGTGTACGCTGCGCCCATGTCCCGCCGCCCTGAAATCGCCCACAAAAAGCCGCCGGAGATCCTCGCTGACCTGCTGGACGGCCACCGCATGGCCGCGCTCGACGGTCCGCTGCCGGCGCGCAAGTACCTGGAGCGGTCGATCGACAAGCACCACTCCATGCCCAACGGCGTGAAATTCTTCCTGTACGACCTGCTGGCGGAAGCCGCGGCGCAGACCGGCGCTGTCGAGCTGCGCGACGACGCGGTACGCCAGGCGTTCACGTACCTGCCGTTCGCCGCCGAGGATTTGCCGCGCCAGCACAAGGAGTGGCTGCCGACGATCCGCTGTTTCCTGGTGGCGATCGACGCGGCGCTGGACGAGGGCCAGTTCGAGCAGGCGCTGCAGCTGGCGGAAGACGCTCAGGCGCTGGGTTTGGGCAAGGTGTATGCGCAAAAGGCCGAGTCGATCCGCTGGATGATGTGACCGCGGCCGCCTTGCCTGCTGCGATTTCTTCGGCCTCAGGCTTGACGTTTGCCCCCCCGCGGGTGTCAACTATCGCCCCTGTCGGGCTTGGCCCGCGACCACACCGGGCCTATAGCTCAGCGGTTAGAGCTGCCGGCTCATAACCGGCTGGTCCCAGGTTCAAATCCTGGTGGGCCCACCGGTTCCGCCGTCCGCCCTGCACAGGCGCTGGACGGGCAAGGATCTGGAACGCGGTCGGAAATCCGCGCGTTTGCGTTCGCCGCGAACGAAGCTCCGACGAGTCCGTGCGATGCAAGGAGATAGCCATGAGCGTCACGACACCTGCTGAAATCATGGACGTTTTGCGCAAGATGCAAGCGCTCGACGACGAAATTCGCGACATCCGCGTGGGTCGCGACGCGCTGGTCGGCAACATGGAGCGCCTCAAAAAGGTGCTGAACCACCTGGACCGCGAGCTGGACGACAAGCGCGGCAAGCTGGCCGAAGCCGAGACGTGGTACCGCAACAAAACCAATGAGTTGGAAGCGGAGCGCGAGAAGCTCAACAAGGGCAAATCCAAGCTGTCTGGCGTGACGCGCTCCAAGGAGTACATCGCGGTCAACAAGGAATTGGACATTGCCCGCAAGAACATCGCGCAAAAGGAAGAGGAAGTCGCCAATCTCATGAAGGCGATTGAGGAATTTCGCGAGGCGATCGCCAAGGAAGAGGCCAAGGTCGGCGACCTGCGGGCGCAAGCCGAGCACACCGAGCGCGACAACGCCGAGCGCCTCGCGGTCATGGAAGCGCGCATCGCTGAAGTCGACGTGCGCCGCGCCAAGGTCACCGCACCCATCGACCAAGCGATCGTCACGCGCTACGCCCGCATCGCCAAAGCCCGCGAAGGCATTGCGGTTGTCGCGGTCAAGGACGGCGGTTGCTCGGGCTGCAACATGCAGCTGCAGCCGCGCTTCGTCGAGAACATCCTGCGGGCGTCGAGCCTGTCGGCGTGCCCGCACTGCTCGCGCTACCTGTACCCGTCGACGATGGTGGACGCGGACGGCGGCATCGTCGCGCTGTAATTGCCTGAATTAACGATGAAAATCGCCGCGATTTGCGGGCCGACGGCGTCGGGCAAGACCGCGCTGGCGGTCGCTTTGCGCCGCGATTTCGGCCTACCGGTGGAGATGCTGAGCGTTGACGCGCTGCAGGTCTACAAGCAGCTGGACGCCGGAACGGCCAAGCCAACAGCGGCGGAGCGCCTTGAAATTACTACACATTTGGTGGATATCGTCCAGCCGGATGCGGCGATGAACGCGGCGATCTGGGTTGCGCACGCGGAGCGGGCGATCGCCGACGTGTGGGCGCGCGGTCATTGGCCGCTGCTCGTTGGCGGCACCGGGCTGTACCTGCGGGCGCTGCTGCGCGGGCTGGCGGCGATCCCGGACGTGCCGGCGGCGGTGCGGGCGCAGCTGGCGGAGGACTACGCGCAGCGCGGCGGAGACGTGCTCTGGGCGGAGCTGGCGGCGGTGGACCCGGACTACGCCGCCCGGACGCCGCCGCAGAACCGCCAACGGCTGCTGCGGGCGCGGGAAGTGTACCGGCACACCGGGCAGAATTTCTCGCAGTTTCATCAGGAACATCAGGTGCTTGCGGATCGCTATGCGTGTCTGCGCATCAGCCTCGAGCCGCCGCGGGACGCGCTCAACGCCCGCATCCGCGCGCGGGCGCTGGCGATGGCCGCGCCGCTTGTCGCTGAGGTCGCGGCTCTGCGGGCGGCGGGTCTGGCGGCGACAGCGCCCGGGCTGCAGGCGATCGGCTACCGCGAGGCGTGGCTGGCGCTGGAAAAGGGGCAGGACCTCCCGCACTTTGCCGAGCAGTTGGTCGCGGCGCACCAGGCGTACGCCAAAAAGCAGGCGACGTGGTTTCGCAATCAGCCCATGGAGTTGCACGTCTCCGAGCCGGACCTGCCGGCGCTGGCCGCGGCGTTGCGCGCGTGGTTTTCGGCGGCGTGAATCAGCCGGGAGTTTCCAGCGTTTCTCTTGCGAGGACTGGCCAAGCCGACTACGCTTGTGCCGTCGTTGGGTTCTGCGATGAGGCTACCCATGTTGGTGTTCATGTCCTGTAAGTTCCGTTCCCTCGTGTTGACCGTCGCGGCCCTGCTGGCGTTGCCCGCCGCGACCGCGCTGGCCCAGACGCCGCCGGCCGCCGCCGATGCGCCCGCGGACCCGAATGTCCGCGCCGGTGAGTCTGCCGATCGCGCCGCCGAGCGCCTGAACGAAGAAGGCAAGAAGCTCGTCGCTGCCGGTAAGTATGAGGAAGCGCTCGACAAATTCCGCGCGTCGCTCAAGCTCTTTCCGCTGTCCAACGCGATCTTCAACATCGGCTCGATGCTCTACACGCTCAAGCAGTACGAGGACGCGCACCCGTATCTGGAGCAGACGCTCAAGGCGCCGCTGGACCCGCGCCAGCGCGAGATCGTGCTGAGCTACCTGGACAACGTCGGTCAGGCGCTGCGGCTGAGCCACGCGCCGGTTGTCGTCGAGTCCAACCCGCCGGGCGCGACAGTGACGATCAACACCAAAGAGCTGCCGTTTGTCACGCCGACGCGCGTGATGGTGCCGTACGGCGTGACGGATGTGACGGTGCAGGTCGCCGGCTTCAAGCCGCAGACGGTGGTGGTGACGTCCTCGCGGCAGAACCCGCCCAAGGACGTCCGCGTGCGTCTGGAGCGCGATGAGCCGGACGCGCAGGTGAGCGCGCGCTGCCCGCAAGGCGCGGACGTGTTCGTCGACGGCACGATGCGCGGCTTTGAGCTCGTGCGCGACCGGATGCTGCTGGGCTCGCACGTCATCCGCTGCGGCAAGACCATGGACACCAAGGCGTTTGAGCGCACGATCCTGGTTCGCGCCGGCGCCAACGCCTACGACTTCAGCAACGTCACGCAGTGACCGGAACTGGCGGTCTGCCCGTGAATTTTCGCGCCACTGACAATCCGCTTGGCGTCCGGCGCGTGCTGCAGCCCGCCGGTGCGCTGCCGCAAGCGGCGCAGCAGCTGGACCCGGCGCTGCCGGCGTATCGCGATGAAATCGTTCTGGATGTGCAGACGCTGAACATCGACGCGGCGTCTTTTGTGCAGCTGGAAAGCGTGGCGGCGGCGGGCGGTCCGGACGTGGCGGCGCAGATCCACGCGATCGTCGCGGCGCGCGGCAAGATGCAAAATCCGGTGACGGGCTCGGGCGGCATGCTGCTCGGGCGCGTGGCGCAAAAAGGCCCCGACTATGCCGGTCCGCTGGCCGCGGCGCAGGTCGGCGATGGCGTGGCGACGCTTGTGTCGCTGACGCTGACGCCGCTGCAACTGCATGAAATTGTGCGGATTGATCCGCACGCGCACCAGGTGCATGTCCGCGCGACGGCGATCCTGCCGTCCA
Source organism: uncultured Myxococcales bacterium (assembly GCA_903869075.1). Taxonomy (GTDB): domain Bacteria; phylum Myxococcota_A; class UBA9042; order UBA9042; family UBA9042; genus CAIYBN01. The sequence goes on from CAIPXZ010000299.1 coordinate 4,524, forward strand.
GCGCGCCGGCAGCGCTGGTGCCGGACGACCTGCCGCCGCCGCTGGTGCTGGCCGTGCTGGACGTGTGTGGCGCGCCGGCGCAAGTCGCGCGGATGGTGCACAACCTGCCGCAAAACGGCCACTTGCTGTGCATCGGCGCCGGCAAGGCGGGGACGCTGGCGCTGGCTGCGGCGCGCGAGACGCGGCCAGACCTGCGGCTGTGGGCGATCGACCGCTACGACAAACCGCTGCAGGAAGTCCACGCCGCGGGGCTGTGCGACGGCTATGCCGCGCTGGATGCGAGCGACGCGCTGGCGGTGCGCGCGGCGGTGCTGCGCTGGACCGACGGCAAGCTGTGCGACGCGGTTGTGCAGATGGCGAGCCTGCCCAACACCGAAATGGCGGCGATCCTCGCCTGTCGGTCGCGCGGCGTGTGCCTGTACTTCAGCATGGCGACGAGTTTTGCCCAGGTGGCGCTGGGCGCGGAAGGCGTCGGCGCCGACGTCGATTTGCTGATTGGCAACGGCTACTTGCAAGACCACGCGCAGATGGCCCTGGACCTCGTGCGCCGCCAGGCGGCGACGCGGATGCTGCTGGCGCGGCGGCTGGGGCTGTAGCCGTCACGGGCAGCGCGGATCGGCGGACTGCACGGCGGCGATCGTGTCCGCCGTGAAAGGCAGCGGCGCGCAGCCGTGGGTCTCCTCGCAAATCAGGTCGAATTTCGCGTCCGCTTTGCTGTGGCAGTCAAAGCAGTTGCCGCCAAACTGGTTGACCACCGCGGTGGTGCCGCGCTGCAGAATCTGCGTGCCGCTGGCGCTGGTGCTGAGCGAGAAGAATTCCCAGTCGTCCGACGTGGCGCTGAAGCCCTTGAAACGCTTGACCATCGCCTCGTTGGGGATGAGCTGGATGATGGTGCCGACCGGATACTGGCCGCCCGCGGCGTTGTTGGCGACGGCGACGGCGGCGTCCAGGTTGCCCAGCGGGTTGGTCAGGTAAAAGTTGCGAATTTTGGTGCCCTTTTGGATGCACGTGAAGTCGCTGGCCTGGGCGTTGAAGTCGGTGCCGGTGGCCGCCACGTCCGGGCTGGCGTCGGCGGTCGCGATGTCAACGGCGCTGTCGGCGGCGACGTCGGCGGTGGTCGCGGCGCTGCTGCTGGCGGTTGTGCCGCAGGCGGTCAGGACGACGAGGAGGCAAAATGGCAAAATACGCGACATGGCTGGACCTGAGCGACCGCGGCGTGCGGTGGCGCCGAGCTTGCGCGGCGGGTAGGCGGCGGTCAATCAAAAGCGCAAAGGCTGCGACGGGGCGCGCGGTTGCGTCAGCGCGCCGCCAGCCGTTGCACGAGGAAGCCGGCGACCTGGCTCGGCAGCGTCCCGGCGCCAAAACCGGCGTCAAAGCCCAGCTCCAGCGCGACCTGGTGGCTCAGCCGCGGTCCACCGCAGACGAACAGCAGGTCGCGGCGCACGCCGTCCGCCTCCGCCAGGTCGATCAGCGCCGCGAGGTTGGAGCGGTGGCAGTCCTTTTGCGTGACGATCTGGCTCACGAGCACCACATCCGCCTCAAACGCCCGCGCCTCGTCCAGCAGCCGCTCGTTGCTGACCTGCGCGCCCAGGTTCCTCACCGCGAGGCAGTGGTAAGCCTCCAGGCCCTTGTCGCCGTGGTAGCCCTTGACGTTCAAGATCGCGTCGATGCCCACCGTGTGCGCGTCGTCGCCGGTGCAGGCGCCCAGCACTCTGATTTTACGCGTGAATTTCTCGGAGGCCAGCGCCTCGATCGCGTCCTTGCCCAGGTGCGGCGTGTCCATCTTGGTCACCCGCAGCTGCGTCGTGTCCACTGTGTGCGGCGAGCGGGCGTAGACGGTCAAAAACGTGAAGCCTTCGCCCAGGTCGTGCGCGTGGTAGACCTGCGGCGCCTCCAGGCCCATCTGCCGGCACAGCTGCCGCGCCGCTTCCTTGGCCTCCTCGCCAAACGGCACCGGCAGCGAGAACGACAGCATGATCTGGCCGTCGTCCAGCGTGTCGCCGTAGGCGCGGACGTGCTTGGGATCGACGGCTCTCATGACAATTGCCCATGCGCAATCAGCGCTTGCGTGATGGCGTCGGCCGTCGGGTCCCAATAGCTGGCGGCCTTGGCAAAAACGCCGTCCAGGCCGCGGCCGCCGGTGGGCGAGCGCGCGATCTCGGCAAAATGGCCGCGGGACAGGCTGGTCATCAGGCCTTCGCGGGCGATCTCGTCCAGCAGCACAAGCGCCTCGTCCAGCACCTGCCGTGCGCGTGCCTCCAGCTTGCCGCCCGGCTCGACGCGGAGTTCGCTGCCCAGACCCATCGCGCCGGTAAAAACCAGCTGCGCCGACTCCAGCGCCAGGTAGCGATCGTGGATGTGCGGCGTGTGCATCGCCTCGGTCATCATCCCCAGCAGCTGGATGCCCTGGCCGGTCAGCACGCCGACGAAGTTGAACAGCGCGTCCTGCACGTGGCCGCGCCAAATGTTGCCGGTCATGTGCTTGGTCGGCGGCATGTACTTCAGCGGCGCGCCGGGGAACAGGTGGCGGATCAGCGCCGCGTGGGCGATCTCCAGCAGCAGCGCGTCCGGCCGCAGCGGGTCGATCTCCATGGCGTGGCCCAGCCCCAGCTGGTCGGTCTGCAAGCCGGCCTGGCGCGCCAGCGCTTCATTGATCAGCGTCGACGCCACGACCGTGTGCGCCGCGTCGACGGCATCAGCCGTCGTCAGGTAATTGTCCTCGCCGGTGTTGATGATCAGCCCCGCCAAGGCGGAAATCCGCCGGCTGACGCGCTGGTCGCACAGCGTGCGCTGCATGTTGATATCGCGGAACAAAATGCCGTACAGCGCGTCGTTCAGCATCATGTCCAGCCGCTCGAGCGCGCCCATCGCGGCGATCTCCGGCATGCACAGGCCGGACGCGTAGTTGCACAGGCGGATGTAGCGGCCCAGCTCGGCGCCGACGTCGTCCAGCGCGCGGCGCATCAAGGCGAAGTTGGCCTGCGTTGCAAAAGTGCCGCCAAAACCCTCGGTTGTCTCGCCCTCGGGCACGTAATCCAGCAGCGACTGGCCGGTCGAGCGGATCACCGCGATCACGTCCGCGCCTTGCCGCGCCGCCACGCGCGCCTGGATCACGTCCTCGTGGATGTTGCCGCTGGCGACGATGACGTACTTCAGCGGCTGCACGCCCTGGCCCAGCCGGCCAATCAGCGCCTGTCGCTCCTGCCGCCGCGCCGTAATGCGCGCCACGCCCGCCTGCGCCAGCTGCGCACCCACCGCCTGCGCCTGCCCCGTCCGCGCGCCCGCGTGCGTGCGCAGGTCCACGCGACCGTCCGCCACCGCCTGCGCCAGCGCTTGCGCCGTCAGCCCGGTGTGCACGAGCGCCTGGCAGAACGGCTGCGCGACGCCGCCCGCCAGCAGGTCGGCCGCGTGCAGCTGCGCCACGAGCCGGTTGGCCAGCGGCTCGCCGTCCGCCGTCGCGCCGGTCACGCCAAAAAGCCGCAGCACGGTGCGCTCAATCGCCACAGTCGATTGGTCGGCCAGCCGCGCCTGCACGTCCGCAGCGATGTGCTGGGCCAGCTGCCGCGCCCGCGCCACCGTCGGCGCGTCCAGGTCCAGCGGCGGGCAGCCAAAGCCTGGCGGCGTCGGCGCGAACGTGGCGACAAGCCCGGCCATCGCTGTCACCACTCGCTGTCGGGCACGGTGCAGGGCTTTCCGCCGCATTCATCAATGATTTCGCCGGTATTGAAGAAGTGGCCGAGCTGCGCCATGTGCGCCTTGCTGCGCCGCGGGCACTCGTGCGGGTCCTTGCCGACCTTGTTCGGCAAGTTGCCGGGCGCCGCCCAGTCCATGCTGCAGTTCCAGCTGACAACCGCCGAGCCGGTGTACGGATACGTCTGCGGCGTGATGGCGAAGCGGTCGCGGCCCCAGTTTGTCATCAGCTTGAGGTCGACGCCGGTGCGCGCGGCGATCTCCATCGTCAACGGCGCGACCTGATGGTCGCCCACGGCGATGTCCGCCAGCACGTTGTGCGCCGGCGTATTCGGGTGCGGATGCGCGTTCAAGTGCGCGTAATGCGTCACGGAATCCACGGAATCCCACAGCAGCTGGATGGCCGACAGCAAGATGATCTGGTCGTTGGTGTCGGGGTAGAAGCCGCGGATGAAGCCGAAGAACGTCTCAAAATCCGCCGAGCGCTGCAGCAGAGTCGAGTAGTTGTTGCCGACGACGCCCAAGCCGCCGCGCACGATGTCGGTGGAGATCGCCACGACCGTGCCGCCGAAGATGCCGCCTTGCGAGTTGCCGTAGTAGAACATCCGCGACTTGTCGATGGTCACGCCGGCGGCTTTGACGTCCGGCAGATCCGCCAGCTGTTCGCGCATCGCCCGCTGCAGCAGCGTGTATTCGAGCATGCCCTGGTGCAGCTTCTCGGAAAGCGCGTTGAAATTCGTCATGTTCGACAGCACCAGGAAGATCTCCGCGCCCTCGAACTGCGACATGCCGTACATGTGGCAGGCGTACGGGATGACCTGCGACTTGGTGCCGAGCACGCCCAGATAGCCGCTTTCGACCTCCTGCGCGCTGCCGTTCAGGCCATGGCCGTATTCCATCAGGCCAAACGCCGGGCCGTTCAGCGCCGCGCGCGGGATGCGCACGAAGAATTCCGGGTCGCGCCAGCCGTTTTGCAGCGGCAGGCCGTCGGGACCGAGGTTGAGGTAGTGCAAGCCCGCGGCGTCGTCGGAGCGGACGTACGACGGGACGTGGAAAGTGCCGGTGACTTCCATGGCGATGTCAGCGTCCTGATCCGGCGTAAATTTGATGACTTGCTTGACGGTCAGCACCGGACCCTTGTCGCCCACGGTCTTTTGGCCCTCGTCGCGCATGTGCAGCAGCCGGGTGTGCTCGGACTCGGTGGAGGCGGTGACGAAGTCCCAGGCGAGGATCAGCTCGTCTTTCTTGACGCCTTCGCCGGCGAGAATCGCGAAGATGTCATCGAATTTGGCCTGGCGATCGGCGATCGTCGTGCCCGCCGTGGCGCCTGACTGCAGCAGCGCGAACGCCGGCGCCGCCGTGAACGCCTTGCCGGTCGTGTCCTTCAAGCCGCGCACGCCGACGACGTACCGCGTTGCCTCGTTCAGGATCACCAGCGGCCGCAGGATGAACATCTGCTTGGCGGCGTCTTTTTCCGTCAGGTCGACCTCGACGAAATACGGGATGTGGCGCGTCACTTTGCCGCCCACCACTTCCAGCAGCACGATGTTCGCCGTCGCGTCCACCGAGCCCGCGGGCGTGTTCTCCGCCGGCAAGCCGGTCAGGTCGATGTTCGGCCACTGCATCAGCAGCGCCGTGCCCACGCCATAGCCGTCCAGGTACGTGTACGGCGGCGGCGCCATGCCGGAACCGCCGGAATTCTTGGGCAGCGCGTTGGCACCAAACTGCAGGCGGTAGCCGGTCTTGGTGGTCGTGTCGGTGACCAGGTACTGGTTGGACGGCCACGGCAAGCCGCAGTGCGCCGGGTGGATCGGGTCGCAGTCGTGGTTCGGCCAGTCAAACGGCGTCGTCCCAACGACGACATCGGCGTCAGCGGAAGCGTCATCCGTGGCGGCGGGCGTCGACGACGCGCCGCAAGCGGTCGCGAGCAGCGCGGCGAGGCAGAGCAAAGGGAGGATGCGAGGGATGTTCATGGCCAACCTGAGCGCCGGCAAACGGCCGGCTAAGCGCGCGCAGGCTACCCGAGACCGCGGCGCTTGGCATGACGCACTGCGTCAAATGGGCGACAACGCCGGGTCCTTGCCGTATCCTGCCGCCATGGCCACGCCGCTCCCAGACCTGACGTTGCCCCTGGAACCCGGCGCGGCGACGCTGCGGCGGGTGCTCGCGGGCGTGGCGCACGCGCACGCGCAGGCGCTGCTGCAGGCAACGCAGCGCGCAGATCCGCCGCTGGCGCGGGAGCTGGCGCAGCTGGAACAGGCGGGCGTGCTGCGGGCGCTGCTGCTGCGACCGCAGGTCAGCGTGCTGGCCCGGGTGTGGCTGGCGGTGCCGGACCAGCGGCCAGCGCTGCGCGATCGGCTGCGGGCGGCGCTGGCGGTGGAAGCGGCGATGGTGGGCAAGCTGCCGGCGCCGGTCACGGTTGCCGGTGTGACCGTCGCGCTGCCGCGGCTGGGCGTGCGGCTTGCGGACGTGACGCGCGTGGCAGCGGACGGCCTCGATCACCCGAATTTCACGCCCTATGCGGCGCTGGCGGAACTGCCGCCCAGCTACCTGCCGATCCACCCGGCGCTGCCGCACGCGCGCCTCGCGCTGGCCGACGACAACCCGCTGCCGATCTTCTACGACCACCCCAAGCGCCGCGGCAACGTCGTGGCGCTGGGCGCGCAGCCGGCGCAGGCGTGGCTGGACCAGCTGGTGTTTGCCGTTGACACGCTGGCGCGGCACCTGCCGGCGCTGCTGGACGAGATGCGGCTGCTGCTGGGGCACGTGATCCCGGTCGGCGATCTGGCGGAGGACCACCAGTCGGCCAGTTACCCGCACGCGCTGGGCAGCATCTACCTGACGCTGCATCCGCGGCCGATGATGATGCTGGAGGCGCTGATCCACGAGTTCCAGCACAACAAGTTGCACGCGCTGCTGCAGCTGGGGCCGCTGCTGGCGGGCGATGAGGACCTGCGCGTGGCCTCGCCGGTGCGGCCGGATCCGCGGCCGCTGCGCGGGGTGCTGCTGGCGGTGCACGCGTTCCTGCCGGTGGCGGAGCTGTACCGGCGGCTCGTGGCGGCGGACGACGCGCTGACGCGTGAGCACTGGTTTGCGGCGCGGTACGCGGCGATCCGCCAGACCAACCGCACGGCGTGGCAGACCGTGCAGCAGCACGCGACGTGGACGCCGCTGGCGCAAGGCCTGGCGGCTGAACTGGCGCGGCTGGATGCCGCCCTGTCGGAGCCGTAAGCGATGCATGTGCTGTATGCCGACAACCACCTGCTGGTGGTCTACAAGCCGGGCGGGCTGCCGGTGCAGGCGGACGCGTCGGGCGATCTGGACCTGCTGACGCAGGGCAAGGCGTGGATTCGCCAGGAGAAAAACAAGCCGGGCGACGTGTACCTGGGCCTTGTGCACCGGCTGGATCGGCCAGCGCGCGGCGTTGTGGTGCTGGGCCGGACGTCCAAGGCGGCCGCGCGCCTTTCGCTGCAATTCCGGGAGCATACGCTGGAGAAGACCTACCGCGTCGCGGTCCACGGCAAGCCGCGGCAAGCCACCGGGACGCTGCGCGATTGGCTGGAGTCCGACGAACGCGGCAGCCGCATCGTCGCCCCGGACCGCGGCAAGGAGAGCCTGCTGGACTACCGCGTGCTGCAGAGCGACGGCGGGCGCAGTGAGCTGGAAGTGCGCCTGCACACCGGGCGCAAGCACCAAATTCGCTGTCAGCTCGCGCACTTGGGTCACCCGGTGCTGGGCGATCTGCGCTACGGCGCGCCGGCGCCGCTGGCGGATCGCTGCATCGCGCTGCTGGCGTGGCGGCTGTCGCTGACGCACCCGACGACGCAAGAACGGCTGACGTTTACGGCGCCGGAAGTCAGCGGGTGGCCTTGGGATCCGCGCGGTTAACTACAGCAGCCCCCGCAGCAGCCCGTCCAGCTTCTGCACCTGCGCCGGCGCGAGCCACGCCTCCAGGCCCGCCAGCGCGCGCGGCAGCGCGGTCAGGCACTGGCGCAGGATCGCCGCCGAGCGCTGCGGATCGGCGCCATCATCCACAACGCCGGCGTTCAGCTGACGGACAAGCTCGGCGGCATCACAGTCTTCCGGGCCGCACAACAGGATCGGGCAACCGGCGCTCAAAATCTCAAACAATTTGCCAGGATAGCTGTAATCCGTGCGCGCCGACACCGAGACGATGCCCGCCGCCGCGCCGCGGTACAGGTCCATCGCCTGACGGCTCGGCAGCTGCCCGCGATCGTCCAGCCACGCCGCCACGCCGTGCTTTTGCGCCGCCTGCCGCAGCTCCGCGCCGTGCGGCCCGGCGTAGGTCAGCTGCAGCTGTCCCGGACCAAACGCGTCGCGCAGCAGGTGGATCGCCGCGAGGACGCTGTCCAAGCTGCGCGCATAGGCCAGCGAACCGGCGTACACGAGCCGCAGCGGCTTGTCGCGTGGCAGCGGCGGCTCCGGCGGCGGCGCATCCAGGCCGTTGGGCAGGAATTCAACGGGTTTGGCCGTCCGAGCTGCCAGCCAGCGCGTCATCTTCGGCGTCACCGCCAGCACCAGCGCCGCCTGGCGCAGCAGGCGATCCTCCAGCGCGCGGTGCAGCCGGATCTCCGCCGGCGGATACGCACGTGGCAGCCCATAGCTGCCATCGGCCGTCATCACCTCCGTCCACGGATCGCGGTAGTCGAGCACCAGCTTGGCGCCGCACAGCTTGGCGGCGAGCCCGCCGATCAGCGCGTCGGTCGCTGGCGGCAGGGTCGCGAGCACGACGTCAAAATGCCGACCGCGCAGCTGCGGCAGCACCAGCGGCAGCCAGCCGGCGTAGTCATCCGGAAATTCAACCCGCTGCAGCAGCGTGCCCAAGCGCTTGCGCCAGGACTCGCCCAGCGTCGTTGTCCTCGCGGCGCTCGGTGCCGCCGGCGCGGCCGCTTCCGCCTTGAACCACACGCGCGGCATCACCGCGTGGCTGCGCAGGATCTCGATGCCGTCGTGCCGCGGCGGCTCCGCATCCAGCGGCGCCATGTAGCGCGGATGCAGCGTCGCCACCGTGACCTGCCAGCCACGCGCCGCCAGCCCCGCCGCCATACGCGCCGGCCGCCGCCCGCCGATGAGACGCGACGGTGGGTAGGCGACGGTGATGATCAGGATCGACGGCATCGCGGGCTACTGCGGTCCCAGCCGCTTGAACAGGAACGTGTTGACGGCGGCGAACGACGTGAACGTCTCGCTGGACACCAGCGCAAAGCCGCGCGTCTCGACAAAAGTGATGACTTCCGCCGGCGTCGCCGCTTCAAACGGGTAGCCGCCGACCCAGTCCACAAGGTCGTGCCAGGGTTTCATGCCGCGCCGCGGGCTGTTGCGCACCAGCTGCCGCAGCTGGCCACGCGCCGTCGCATACGCCAGCGTCACCGCCACATAGCCGGTCAGCAGCGCGCCGCGCCGCAGCGGTCCACCGGCCGAATAGGCGCGCTTGACGTGCTTGACCGCCGGCGTCACCCACGGCTTTTTGTGGTACAGGCCGATCAGGAACAGGCTGCCCGGCCCGGCACAGCGCTCCATCGCCAGCGCCACGGCGGGCCACATCGCGCCGGTGTGGTGCAGCACGCCCCATGAATACACGACGTCAAAAGTGCCGAGGCTGGCCATGAATTCCGCATCCAGCACTGAGCCTTGCAGCACGCGCCAATGCGCTGGATTGCCGGCGCGGGCGTGCATCTGCGCGGTACATGCAACGCTGTCGGCGTCATAGTCAAAGCTGACGATGGCCTTGGCGCCCAGCCGCAGCGCCGCCAGCGAGTGGATGCCGCTGCCGGAGCCGATGTCGAGAAAGGTCCGACCGGCGAGGTCGCCGCCCAGCTGTTGCCGCAGCTCGTCCTCGGCGGCTTGCAGCTTGGTCTCGTCGATCGACGCGAGGTAGGCGCGCCAGTTGCGGCCAAAACCGAAGCGGACTTCATCAGGTGGAGAGGAATTCACCGCGCGCGCCATGCCGTGTCCGTTGCCGCGCCCGCGGCGGCCGAGCGCCAAGAGTGCGCTGGCGGCAGGGCACGGTCAAGATCAGCCGGCTCGCCGCCACCGGGCAATGCTGCTACCTTTGGTGTACCGGCGCGACCGGCGGAGTCCCCATGTGCGGCATCAGCGGTATCGTCGACTTCCAGCGCGTCGCGGCGCAGGCGCCGTGGCAGCCGGCAGAACTGCGCCTGGCGGAGCAGTTGCGCGACGGCATGGCGCACCGCGGTCCCGATGGCGCCGGGCAATGGCACACGCCCGGCGCGATCTTCAGCCAGCGCCGCCTGGCGATCCTCGACTTGAGTCCGGACGGCGCGCAGCCGATGGTCGCCGCCGATGGTACCGCGCTGACGTTTAACGGCGAGATCTACAACTACGTCGAGCTGCGCGCGGAGCTGCAGGCGCTGGGCTGCGCGTTCCGCTCGACCGGCGATACCGAAGTGCTGCTGACGGCGCTGCGCACCTGGGGGCCAGACGCAACGCTGCCCAAGCTGCGCGGTATGTTCGCGTTTGCGTTCTGGAATCCGCGGGAGCACGCGCTGTTCTTGGCGCGCGATCCGGTGGGCAAAAAGCCGCTGTACGTGTGGCAGCAGGGCGCGCAG
>CAIPXZ010000300.1 GCA_903869075.1 uncultured Myxococcales bacterium
CATTCCGCTGCTCGGCTGGCTGGCTGATGGGCTTGCTTCATCCTGGGGCGGTCCTGGCACGCAGTGGAACCCATCCATTCCGCTTTTCGCATACTACTTGCTGGGACTGCCGCTTGCCTGGGCTGCCACCGCATTCGTTGGTGTGCCGCTGATTCTCCTTGTCGCGCGATTCGGCGGCGTGCGCGGGGTGACGCTCGTCGGACTTGGCGCAGTGAGTGGCGTGCTTGAGGGTATCGCCTATTCGTTGTTGGACTCTCCCCAGTCTGGGCTCAAGGTTGCAGGTGCCGATCGGTGGACGTTGACCTGTTTTTGGTCGATGGCCGCCGGCACTGCCGACGCGGGCTTGTTGTGGGCGTTGTATGACTGCCGAGTCGGCCGCCCGCTTGGGCGAGACTCGCCGCGGCAGTGAAGTACGTGTCCGCTGCCGGCGTCGGTAATCGAGGCCGGGCGGCGGAGCTTGACGGGGCTGTGATTCCGCCGCGCACGCCGCAACGCTGTCACCGGCGGCGCTTGACGAGCCGCGCGGAACCGGCATGCTCCGGCGCGGGCGGTGTTACGGGACGGCCGCTCAGCCCGCGATGGATTTCCCCCCAGCGCCACGGACGCCGACAGGGCCGCCCGGGGCGTGTCGGGGACGATGCGCTGCGGTTCGTGCGGCTTGCGGGCAGCGTCCCGCTTCCGGTATCGGGTGTGGGTGCGGAGGCAAAGGAGCGCATGAAGATTGCCGTGGTGGGCTCAGGCGGCGCCGGAATGACGGCCGCGTGGTTGCTGGATGAAAAGCATGAAGTGACGCTGTTTGAGCGCAACGCCGTGCTCGGCGGCCATGCGCACTCGACGCGCGTCGAGCAAGGCGGCCACACGCACTTCGCCGACGACGGTTTTGCGTGGTTCAGCGACGCGCTCTACCCGACGTTCATGCGCCTGCTGGAGCTGCACGGCGTGGCGACGCGCATCGTGCCGATGTCGGCGACGTTTACCCAGAAGACCATTGGCCGCACCTACGTTTTGCCGCCGACCGGGCTGGGACCGCTGCTGCGCACGTTCAGCAATCCCGGGATGGTCGCCGGGCTGCTGCGGCTGAACCATGCAATCAACCTCGCGAAGCCGGTGGTCCACGGTCACGATCTCGACCTCAGCTGGGGGGAGTTTCTCGACCGCCACAAGTTCCCCGAGCCATTCCGCTCGCAGCTGCTGACGCCGATGGTCGCTGGCGTGTGGGGCGGGCCCTACGACCGCGTGCGCGATTTTTCGGCGTACACGCTCATGAAATACCTGGTGTTTCATCGGCCCAGCGGGCTTGAGCAGTACAAGTGGCATGTGATCCGCGACGGCGCGGCGTCCTACATCCGGCAAGTCGCCGGCACGCTGCGGCGGACGGAGATCCTGCAGCAGACCGCCGTGACGCGGCTGCAGCGGACGGCGGACGGCTGGCAGGTGACGGACAGCCAGGGCGTGACCCGCGCGTTCGACCACGTGGTGCTGGCGACCGGCGCGCGTGACGCGCAGCAGATACTCCGCGACGTGGACGGCGTGGACACGGTGAAGCAGGTGCTCGGCGGCTTTGAGTACTACACGGTGCGGCTGGGGACGCACAGCGATCCGTCGTTCTTGCCGCCGCGGCGCAGCGATTGGCGCGTGGCGAACCTGATGTGGGATGGACGCGCCGCGACGCTGAACGTCTGGACCGGCAAGCACACCGGCCAGCCGGTGTTCACAAGCTACCTGCAGGATCGCGAACCGGCGCAGTGCCACAACATCAGCACGTTCCACTTGCCGCTGATTACGCCAGCGCACAACCGGGCGCAGGGCGCGCTGGCGGCGCTGCAAGGCCGCGAGAATTTGTGGCTAATCGGCGATTGGACGCACGACATCGGCTGTCACGAGGACGCAATCGTCTCGGCGCTGCAGGTCGCCCAGCGGCTGGATCCGCAGCTGTCGCGCATCGCGCTTTTGCAGTCGCCGCGGCAGCACCCGGCGATGCACGCGCTGCCGGAGCAGCCGACGCCACCGCTCTTGTCCCCCTGACACAGCCACCGGCTACCGGCGGAGTTCCCCGTGCTCAATTCCAACCTCCTGCAGTTGCTCGTGTTTCCGTTTGGCGTCCTGTACCTGCTGCTCCACGCCGGGCCGCTGGTGCGGGTTGTCTACGCGCCGTCCATTCGCGGCGGGACGCGCTGGCAGTTCTTCGGTTCGGAGGTCGTGCTGTTCACGGCGTGGCTGCTGTGCGCGCCGGCGGTCTGGCAGTCGTCGCTCGGGCGCATCGCGCTGGCGGCGCACCTGAGCATGCACGTCGTGTTTACGGCGACCGACTACTTCGCCCACAGCTTCCTGCTCAGCTCGGCGCTGACGAAGCGGCAGCGCAACCCGCTGATGTGGTTTGCCAAGGAATCCGGCCTGGTTTTGGACACGCTGACCCACGCCATCGTCGTCGCCATCGCCGCGCGGGCGCTGGGGCTGGTGACTGCGGTTGCCCTGACGATTCCGGCGGTTGCGGTCTTCGCGCTTGTGACGCGCTGGTATATCCGCAATTTCTCGCAACCAGAACCGTGCGAGGCGAACGCGTGATGCGATCGCGCCCCCACCCACCCACCTTTTCACCTCAAACCGCAAAGGGAAACCACCCATGGCCAAAATCCTCCTGACCGGCGCTTTCGGAACCATCGGCCGCTGGGTGCTGCGCGAACTCTTGAAGCAAAACCATACGGTTGCGGTGTTCGAGCTCGACACCCCGCGCAGCCGCAAGGTCGCGCGCGCGTTCAGCCAGGTCCGCGCGATTTGGGGCGACCTGCGCGATGCGGAAGCGGTCAAGGCGGCGGTCGCCGGGCACGACTACGTGATCCACATGGCGTTCATCCTCACGCCGGCGACGGAGCTGGACCCCGACGGCGCGCATGCCGTCAACGTCGGTGGCACCACGCACGTCATCGCTGCGTGTGAGGCGCAGGCGGTGCCGCCGCGGCTGCTGTTTTGCTCGTCGGTGGAGGTGTTTGGCAAGAACCGCCACCTGCCCGGACCGCGGCGCATCACCGATCCCGTGCAGGCGACGAGCGTCTACACGACGCAGAAGATCGCCTGCGAGCAGCTTGTGCGCGAGTCACGGCTGGACCACGCGATGGTGCGCTTTGGCGCGGTGATCGACATCGCCTTGACCAACGCCCACGCGCTGATGTTTGAATTCCCGCTGGATGTGCGCTTTGAAGTGCTGCACCCGGCCGATGCCGCCACGGCGCTGGCCAATACCGTCGACAACCCGGGCGTCTGGGGCCGCGGCGCGCTGCTCTTGCTCGGCGGCGGCCCGAGCTGTCAAACGACGTACGGCGACTTCCTGGACGGGATGATGACAACGCTCGGCGTCGGCAAGCTGCCGCCCGAGGCGTTTACGCAGCAGGACTATCCGTCGGACTGGATGGACACGGCGGAGGCGCAGGAACTGCTGCGCTTCCAAAACCACTCGCTGCTGCAGATCCAGCAGCAAGTCGATGCGCTGCTCGGCTGGCGCAAGGCGATCCTGCCGCTGGTCAAGCCGATGGTGCGGCGCTCGATTCTTGCGAAGTCACCCTACTACAGTGCGGCGCGGCGGTAGCGGCTGCCGCTGACGGCCTACTTCTTGCCGCCAAAAACCGTGTAGACAAGGCGCATGCCCTCGCGACCGACGGTGCCGAGCCAGCCGAAGAGGCCGAAGAAGGCCCGGCCAAGCACGCCGGTACGCGCCTCGGTCACGACCTTGATGGCAGAGATGCCGTTGTAAATGTCCATCTGCTCGATGATTTCGCCCTTTGCGTTGTAGGTGATCACCGAGACGCCGGGGAATTCGAAGTACGTGCCGTCCGGGCGCTTGCCCGGCAGGCGGTTCATCCAGTGTGCGATGACGCGGCCCTCGCTGACGACCTGCCACTGGACCGGGAAGCTCCAGTCCTCGATGCCCTTCATCGCGTTGATCAAGAAGGCGCGGATGGCCGGACGGCCGTACTGCCAGCCGTAAAAGACGTCGTAATACGCCGCGTCTTCGGCAAAATGGTCGGCGAGGGTCCCCCACTCACCGGAATAATTGCCTTTGGCGACGTGGTGTTTTTCATAAGCAACCGCGGTCTGCTCGCGGCTGAGGCTTCCGGCCTGGGAGGGTGTAGCAAAGCTCATTCAGGGCGTTCCTTGACAGCGAAATGGGATGGTTGGGCGGCATCCGCCGAAGCGGCGGCGCGGGCGCGGAGCAGCAGGATCGCCGCCGCGGAAAAGCCGAGCTCAAAGACGACGCCGCTGACGTTGAACGCGTCGACGGCGCCCGCCAAGGCGATGCCAAAGAGCCGCCCGAGGCCATTGCCGGCGAACAGGATGGCCGCCGCCCACAGCCCCGCCTGAGCGATAGCCGGCCAGCGCAATCCGCTGAGAAACAGAACGCCCATGCCGACTTGCAGACCGCCGTAGTAGCCGCGCAGCTCGGCCGCAGCCGCCGCACGCGTGATAGTCAGCCCGCTCTCGGCGGCCATCCGCAGCGGCAGCGCGAAGTAGATGCTGCCAAAACCAAGCGTCGTCAGGCCCATGACGGTGAGCAGCACTTTTTCGCGTGTAGTCGTCGTTGGCATGGTTCAATCCGGTCGGGTATCCGCAGTTGCAGTGTGCCTTGCGCCGCCCGCGCCGTCCAGAGGCAGCCAGTCGACTTGCGGCGTGGCGCGCCGGCTCAGCACGAGGCGGTCGCCGGCGCGTTCGTCTCCGGGTAGAACTGCCGCGCCCAGCGCCGGTACTTGCCCACCGGGCCGTCGCCTTCCGCCAGCATCGGCGGCGAGAGATAGCGCTTATTTTGCCAGATCTTGAAGTCCTGCGAGACGTCGTGGCGGATGCCCTTGAACGTGCCCTTGAAAGCGGCGTTGAAGATGAGCGCGCGCGGCACAAAGCGCAGCAGCGGGTGGATGCGCGCGGGGACGAACGCTTCCGGGTGCGCGCTGACGGCCACGCGCAGGCGGATCTTGTCGCCCATCGTCGGCGTGGCGAGCACAAACAGCCGCGACCGCCAATTGAACTGCGGGACGACGATGTCGACAAACGAATAGCCCAAGCCGTGGACGTGCACGTCAAATTCGCTCTCCACCGCGCGGCCAAGCATGGCGCGCTCGCGGGTCATCTTGTAGCGGGTCGACAAATACGGGCCGTTCACCACGATGTCGCGCAGCTCGGCGACGTTTGTGTAGCCGTGAATCACCGGGAAGTGTCCCATGTCGACGCTGTTTTCAGTGGTTTCCTGCGGGTGGCCGCGAAAGTCCCAGTGATGCCGAGCCAACGGCGACCAACCGGTGGCGTCAAGCGTCGGCACTTCCCAGGTCGGGGCGGCGCCGTCGGGGCAGAAATAGGCCATCAACAAGCCATGCTGCTCCTTGAGAGGGTACACGTGCGCTTTGGCCTTGGGTGGCTTGGTACCATACGGCACGAACTGACAGGTTCCGGCGGTGTCAAACTCAAAGCCATGGAACGGGCAGCGAATCCGCTCGCCCTGGACGGTGCCACCGTGGCCAAAATGCGCGCCGAGATGCGGGCAATAGGCGTCCATCAAAGTGGCCACGCCGGCTTGCGTGCGAAAAAGTACGACTTCGCGGCCCATGAAGGCGAAGTGCGTGAGCGCGCCAGTGGAGAGTTCATCACTGAAGCCAACGGCGTACCAACCCGTCGGGTAAGGTGGCAAGGGGCGAGGCATGAATGGCTGACCTTTCCCGCGTGACGCGGGGGAGACGAAGGGAACGGGATCAGGAGCGGGTTCGGCCGCAGCGCCCCCGTACGGCGGGCGATCTTTCCTGAATTGCGCCAATCAGGTCAAGGAAATTCTCGGCCGGCGTGTGAATCGGGCGCGGACCGCTGCACCGGCGCCGCCATCCCACCCCGCAACCGCGCATTATTACGGCTTGACGTTGCCATGCAACGCGGCAAGACAAGAGGCAAGTCCTACCCTCATGCGGCCAAGGCGGCCGCTGGGTGGGGCGCTGCTGTCGCGCGGCGGGCGCTGTCACCAGACGCGGCGAGATGGCTGCTCGATAGCCAACGCGATGCGCGAAATCCCAAGCCGGCGTGCGCGGCCGCCGTTGTCGACGGTCTACCCAACCTTGACGCCGCGCCCCTACCCGCCCAAGCTCGCCAACATGCCACGCCGCCTGCCCCGCAACCTGATCCTCGCGCTGTTGCTGCTGGCGCCAATGGCCTGCGCGAAGACGCCCGGACAGCTCCGCTATGAGTCCTTCCTCGCGATGAACGCCCCGGCAGAGACGGCCCTGGGTGCGGCGCCGCAGGGCTACATCCAGGTCGAGCCGACGCTCCACGTGCGTGTCTACGCCGACGACACCTACCGCGGCAAGACGCCGCTCTGGATGGTGGCCGCGCGGCGACGCATGGACACTTTCGCGGCGTATGTGCGGGTGCGGTTTCACGTCAAAGTGGAAGTCGATGCGGTGACGCCGTGGCAGCACGCGGTGGCCGCGACGGGCTCACCGGGTCAGGATGCCGCCGCCTTTGTGCACGACGTGCCACCGGCTGCGGGCATTTGGACGGTCGTGTTCGTTGGGCCGTATGCCGAGTCGTGTGGCCACGCCTGGGACGCCGAACCGGCGCGGGGCCGCGTGTACGTGCGCACGGCGGTCTCGGCGGCCGAGTGGCGCAACGCGGATGCGCTCCAGGGCATCACCAAAAGCGACATGCCTGAACTCATCCACGACCGGCTGCGCCACCGCGAGCTGATGGTGCTGCTGCGCGCATGGGCGACGAGCCTCGCCGTGCCCACGGATGCGGAATGGGGCCATGTGATGGCGCCGCTGTATGACCTGCACGCGAGTGAATTCAGCCCGGCGTCCGCGCGACTGGTGCAGCTGGGGCTGGCGCACTTCACGGATACGAGCGCCGAAGGCAAGCAGGCGTGGACCGACGCCGCACAAGCGGCGATTCGCCAACAGCCCGATGCGTTTGCACCGCACGCTGCGGACGATGTCGCGCGCTGGATCGCCGGCGGTGGTGGACACATGTGCGGTCTGGACGATGCGTCGGACCTGCCCGCGCCGGGTGCGCCGGATACCCATCCGTCTGGGGCATCGGCCTTTCCGGCGGAGACCGAGCCAACGGCGCCGCGGTGAGGGTGACGGCGGTGGCGGGCAAGGAGGCTACGGCGACGGCGAGATCGGTCTCAACCGGTTAAATTCGTGCAGTTTGCGCGACAGTCGGACTTGACGCAGATGGCGGACGCGGCAAACTGGACCGGACGTGTCCGGCCTATCCCCCCTCAGCCCCGCGGTCCCACGGGCAGCCGGGCGGGCAAAAGGCGCAGTCGGCACGGCGGCGCACGTACGCAGAACGCAATCACCCAGCTGGTGAGGGAGAACGACATCGCAACCAAAGGTTTCACCACAAGCTTTACCGTCGACCAAACGCCCGACGCGGTGTTTGCCGCCATCAACGACGTCCGCGGCTGGTGGTCCGGCGAGATCGCCGGCGACACGGACCGGCTGGGCGGAGAATTCACCTATCGCTACAAGGACGTACACCGCTCGACGCAGAAGATCACCGCGTTCGTGCCCGGCGCCAAGGTTGTGTGGCAGGTCACCGACGCGCAGCTGAACTTCGTGGCCGACAAGACGGAATGGAACGGCACGGAAATCGTCTTTGAGATCAGCAGGAAAGGCGACAAAACTGAGGTCCGCTTCCAGCACGTCGGCCTGGTCCCGGCCTTCCAGTGCTACGGTGGCTGCTCGGGCGCTTGGGGCTTTTATGTCAATGAAAGCCTGCGCGACTACATCGTCACCGGCAAAGCTCAGCCCACCGACGTCGCGATCCCCTAAACGCCGCGAATGGCGGCGACGGTCGTGCCCATCTCCAGCGCATGCGCCGCGCGCGTGTGGTCCGCCGGCCGCGCCGCCAGATCCAACGTCAGCGGATGCGCGCTGCTGTCCTTGCCAGACGCCGCGTCGGGCCGCAGCTGCTCCAGCCGATTCCACCACGCGTGCCCCTGCTCCGCCGTCCACCGCTCCGGCAGCGACTGCTCCACCGCGTCCAGTTGGCGCAGCAGCGCGCGCGCCGTCGCCGTCCGCGCCTCGGGCGCCTTCACCAGACACGCCAGCACAAGTTCATCCAGCGCCGCCGGCAGCGACGGCATGTGTACCGACGGCGGCTCCGGCGGCGTGTGCAGCTGTTTGGCGCACATATCGAGCGTCGTCTTGGCCAGAAACACCGTGCGCCCGGTCAGCAGCCAGTACGCCACCGCGCCCAGACCGTACAAATCGGCGGGCGGACCGACCGACGCCGGGTCCGTCATCGCCTCGGGCGCCAGGAACGCCGGCGTGCCGGCAAACGAGCCGTCCTGCGTCACAACCACGTCGGTGCCGAGCTCTTTCACCAAGCCAAAATCCAGCACTTTCACGACGTCCGGGCGATTGCCAATCCGACACAGCATGATGTTCGCCGGCTTGATGTCGCGGTGTACAAGCCCGCGGTGGTGCGCTTCGTCGAGCGCGTCCGCCACTTGCTTGAGGATGTGCACCGCCCGCGCCGGCGGCAGCGGACCGGAGCGCCGCACCAGCGCGTCCAGATCCACGCCGTCCAGGTATTCCATCGCGTAGTAAAACATGCCCTCGGCGCTGCGGCCGTAATCGTGGATGGAGACAATGTTGGGGTGCGTTAAATCGGCGGTATTTTGCACCTCGCGCTCGAAGCGCGTCAGGCTCGCTTCGCCAATCTTGTCGACCGGCAGCAGCTTGACCGCGGTCGGCCGCCGCAGCAGCGCGTGCCGTGCTTTGTAGACAACGCCCATGCCGCCCGCGCCCAGCTTGTGCTCCAGCGTGTACGGTCCCAGCTGCTTGGCGGTCAAATCATCCAAGCTGTGCTGCAATTCCTCGGCGCGCATGCGCTGGCTCTGGGCGCTCTGGGCAAAATAGCTGCCAAAGAAAAACACGACGAGGCTCGAGACAATCACGTTCATGGCGAAGAACATCAGCCGCAAATTCGCGCTCACGTCCATGCCGTGGTGGGAAAAGTAGTCGTCATAATAAACGGTGATGAGAATGTTCAGCGCGTACAACACCATGAAAATGCCGGCTTTGCGCAACGGAAAGAACGCCAGCGCCGTCATGGGTCCGCAAAAGGCCCACGCAAGCACAAAGCCGGAGGCGGCGATGGTGCCCATCGTCCATTGGATCCCCGCCGTCACGTACATGATGCCGAGGATCTGCGCGTAGACGACGAGGGTGTGGTTGCCAGTGCGGTGGGAAAGCGCCAACGCCGAGCCGACGAGGACGACAAACAGCGCCGGCAACGCGGTCGTCAGGCACCAGCCGAAGACGAACGCGTACATCGCCGTCCACAGGCAGCCCGCCGCGCAACACGACGCAGCAATGACAAAAATGGCCTGCTTCTGCCGGCGCGTGATGGCGTCGTCGGCCGCTTGGTAGGCGAAGCGTTCGGTGCCGGTCGGCGGTTGGATGGGGGGCTGGGTCATGCTACTCCGCCGATTCCGTTCACGGCGCAGACGGTTGCGCGCGTTGGGCACAGGGCTTGCCTGCCGCCCCCGCGCCTGTCCATGCCGACGCCTCCGCTGAGCGGCTGGCCAACCAAGGCCCACGCGGACGTCCGCCACGGCGCACACGGCTCAAACGCGACTGGGGACCCGCGAGGCCCACTTTACTCCGGCACGCCCCGCTCGGGGAGGATCCGAGAACGGCCCACCGCGGTCCGCATTCGGTACCGCCCGACGGCGCACGGCGATCGCTCACTTCAGGCGGCGCAGGGCCGAGATCAAGCGCGCGAGTTGACATCGGCCAGGTTGCGCGCGGCAGTCTCGCCGAGTCTTGTGCGCAGCATTGTGTCGGTCATCGGTCGTTGCATTCGCGGCAAAATACCACGTCAAATCGAGTCTTTGTTCGGGGCGCTCGGCTTGAGTGCTTCCGCCACCGCCGCCTCCGCCGCCGCCCGTGCTCCCAGCAGCGGCAGCGCGACATAGGTGTAGACGACGCAGCCGACGCAGAGGTCAAAGACTGACTCCAGCGTCGTGAACACCGCCAGCGTGCCCGCCAGCCACGGCGCGACGGTCGGCGCGAGGAAGTGGGCAATCGCGCCGCCCAGCGCGAAACAGACGCCGATGCGCGAGGCAAAGACCTTGGGCGCCTGGTCCATCGCCCGATACGGCAGGCCAACGAGCTGCGCGACGGCCTTGGCAAACCGCGTCATCGGGCTCGTCGGCGCGCGGGTGGACGCCCGCAGCGCGTAGTCCAAGCCGATGGGGACGATGATCCACGGCGACCGCGTGTAGACGTAGCCAGCGAGGCAGAGGGTGGTGATAAAACCGTTGAGTCGCACGACGTTGCGGTCGATGCGCACGGCAGATACGGGGCAGATCAGGGTCCACATGGGGCGTCTCCATTGGGGTAACGGCTTGGTGTCACAAGCGGGACAAGCGACGCAACCCTACCGTGGGGAACGCCCCCCGGGGAGGTGCCAAAATCGGCCCACGCTGGCGCAAACTCGATACCAGCGGACGCCGGCGGCGGTCAGTCGGCGCTCAAACCGTCGACAATCTCGAGGATTTGCGTGACAACGGCGCGGGCCCGGGCATCGGCGCGGTTGGGCACCGGCGTGGAGAGCCGCAGCACAAGCTCGCCACCGACGACGCCGGGCAGCACCGGCACCAGCGGCGGCTCGCCTGGCTCCGCCGCCAGCGGCACGTCCGGCGCCAGCAGCAGGCCACCGCCGGCCACGCACAGCGCGCGCAGCAGCAGGCGGTCGCCGGACAGCAACCATGGCGCCACTTTGACCGTGCCGCCCGCCAGCAGCGGCAACTCGTCGGCGGGCCCATCCGCGTGGCGAAAGCCCAGCAGGCGATGGCGGCTGAGGTCGTCGACGTCGGTCGGCACGCCGTGCTCCGCCAGGTACGCTTCCGCCGCCAGCAGCCGCAGCGGCGCGCGCAGGATGACGCGCGAAAACCAGTTGCGGCCGCGCGGTACCGGCGCGTCGTGGACCATGAGGTCAAACGTGTCGTCGGTCTGGAGCTCCGGGTGTTCGAGGTCGCGGATGACAAACGCCAGCCGCGGAAACGCGGCGCGGGCCGCCAGCAGCGCGGTGATCCGCATGCTCAGCGGCAGGCCCAGCGGCTCAACGAACCGCAGCACACCCGCCGCCTCCTCCGCCGCCGTCCGCGCATCGGTCACCAACGCCTCGGCATCGCGCACAAGCACCCGCCCGCG
Source organism: uncultured Myxococcales bacterium (assembly GCA_903869075.1). GTDB lineage: Bacteria > Myxococcota_A > UBA9042 > UBA9042 > UBA9042 > CAIYBN01. The sequence continues at coordinate 11,199 of CAIPXZ010000300.1, forward strand.
CGCCACAACAAGCGAGCCCGCCGACGTCAGCCGCACGCCCGCCGCGTCGCGATGCACCAGCGGCACGCCGACTTCGTCCTCGAGGGCGTCGAGCGCCCGCCGCAGCGACGCCCGCGTCATCCCCGAGTCCCGGGCCGCCCGGTGGATCGAGCCCGCCTCGACAATCTTCAACAGAACCGCGATCTTGCCCGTGTCCATCCGGCCTCCCCCGCGCCGCGTGTGGGTTCAAGCGTTATGACACAAGCTTCGGGGCGACGGCAATGGCGGGCGTCAACCGCTGGAGGGCGGTCGCAAGCTCGACCTCGCGCACCCGGGACTGAAGTCCCGGGCTATTGTTCGAGATGTCCGCCGGAAGGCGGACTCGGCCAATCCCATAATCCCGCGGGGCTGTCTTGAACCATAGCCGCGGACTTTAGTCCGGGGCGTTGGGATGTGGGCGCGACTTGCTGAGCTTGCGACCGCCCTGGCAACCGCTGCCATCCCGCCGCCGCTTGACGGGCCTCACGGACGCGGCAAACTTCGCAGGCAGCCTATCGCGACATCGTGCGTCGCATTGCCCACCGAGGAAACCGCCATGCCCCCCTTCGTTACCGCTGCCGGCCGCTACGCGCTCGCGCCCGACCTCGCGCTCACGCGTGTGGGCTACGGCGCGATGCAGCTGGCCGGTCCACACGTTTTTGGTCCGCCGGCTGACCGCGACGCCGCGCTCGCCGTGCTGCGCGAGGTCGTGGCGCTGGGCATCAACCACATCGACACGAGCGACTTTTATGGCCCGCATATTACCAACCAGCTGATCCGCGAGGCGCTGCACCCGTACGGCGCGGACCTGCACCTCGTCACCAAGGTCGGCGCGCGGCGCGATGCGCAAGGCGGCTGGCCGCACGCGCGCTCGCCAGCGGAGCTGCGCCAGGCGGTGCTGGACAACCTGCGCAACCTCGGTCTGGAGACGCTTGACGTGGTCAACCTGCGTATCGGCGGCTTCAACCGCCCCGAGCCGGGCTCGCTGGCAGCGCCGTTCACCGCGCTGGCGGAGCTGCAGCAGCAAGGTCGCATCCGCCACCTCGGGCTGAGCACGGTGTCGGCAGAGCAGATTGCCGAGGCGCAGACCATCGCGCCGGTCGTATGCGTGCAGAATTTCTACAACATCGCCAACCGCCAGGATGACGCGCTGATTGACCAGCTCGCGGCGCAAAATATCGCCTACGTTCCCTATTTTCCGCTGGGCGGCTTCACGCCGCTGCAGTCGGCGACGCTGTCGGCGGTGGCGGGGCGGCTGGAAACGACGCCGCTGGCGGTGGCGTTGGCGTGGCTGCTGCAGCGCGCGGCGAATATCCTGCTGATTCCCGGGACGTCGTCGGTCGCGCACCTGCGGGCGAATGTGGCGGCGGCGGGGCTGCAGCTGAGCGCGGCGGACGTGCAAGAGTTGGATGGTGTCGGAGGGGTGCGATGAAAGTCAACGGCCATTTCCTGAGCCATGTCCCGGCGGGTACGCTCGCTCGTCTGCACCGCATGTGCGCGCCGATGCTCGCGATCTTCTTGCTGATTTCGCTGACCGCCGTGCCCGAGGCGCTGGCCCGCGCCGGCGGTGGGCGCAACGGCGGCGGCGGAATTGTCTACCTGATCCTGGCGCCGTTCATCATCGCCTATGGCATGTACGTCAATCGACGCATCAATCAGAAGAAACAGCAAACGGAAGCGGCGATGGCGCGCATGGCGGCAAAGGATGCGGCGTGGGATGAAACCAAGCTGGAGGCGTTTGTCCGCACGGATTTTCTGCGCATCCAGCGGGCGTGGTGCGCCAAGGACCGTGCAACGCTGCGGGCGCGGCTGACGGGCAGCCTGCTCGACAACTGGTTGGAACAGCTCGCAGAGCTCCAAGCGCAGGGCCACACTAATGTGATGGAAAACCTGACGCTGGCGCAGATCCGCTTCGTCGAGGCCAAAGATTATGCCGGCACGGAGCGCGATGAGTTTACGGTTTGCTTGGATGCGCGCGCCGTGGACTACACCGTCGACGCGGCGGGCGAAATCGTCGACAGCAACGCCACGAGCCGGCGGGCGCGGGCCAACAAGACCAAACAGGAAGCGTCGTTCCGCGAATTTTGGACCTATTACCGCAAGGACGAGGATTGGCTGCTTGCCAAAGTCGACGAGGCGGACCACTGGAGCGACATCACCAATGAGCCAAATGTGGAAGCGGGCTGAACGCGCCACCGCGCCGGAGGATAGCAACATGACTCGGTTTTTGCGACGACTGCCGTGCCTGCTGCTGGCGGCGCTGTGTGGCGCTTGCGGTGCGGCTGCGGCGCCGCCCAGCGCGGATGCGACTGCCGATGCTGCCGACGATACCGCGGCCGCAGCAGACGCGGCTACGGATGCAGTCGCGCCCGCGCTGCCGCCGACGCTGACGGAGGCGCTGGTTGCCGCGACCCAAGCGGTGCTCGCCGACGATCCGACGCACGGCTTGACGCTGACGATTGACGTGCCGTGGCGCGGCCGCTGGACAACCGGCATTGGCTTTGCCGACGCCGATCAGAAAGTGCCGATGCAGGGCCTCGACCACCTGCGCGTCGGCAGCATCACCAAGACTTTTGTCACCGTGGCGATCCTGCGCGACGTCGAGGCCGGCATCCTCGGACTCGACGCCAGCGCCGCAACGGTGTTGCCGACCATCCAGATCGACCCCGCGATCACGATTCGCATGTTGCTCAGCCACCGCAGCGGCATCTTCAACTACACCGACGACGCCACTTTCTTGGGCCAGGCGACGCAGCCGATTACGCCGGAAGCGCTGTACGCGGCGGCCGCCAGCCATCCCGCCGAGTTTGCGCCCGGCACGGCGTACAAGTACTCGAACACCAATTTCTATGTCCTCGGCATGATTCTGCAAAAGCTGCATCCGCTGCCGCTGCAGGCGTGGCTGCGGCAGACGATTTGGACGCCGCTGCAGCTGCACGACGTGTGGCTGGAAGGGTATGAGGACGTCGGGCTGCACGTCGTCCCTGGCTATCTGGCGGGCCAGCCGGCGCTGGGCTACGACACGAGCTGGGCGTGGGCAGCGGGCGCGGTGGCCGCCAATGGCGCAGACCTGTGCACCTGGCTGCGGGCGCTGTACGTCGACAACGCTGTTGTCAGCGCCACAGACGTCGCCGCGATGGTTACACCGAGCGCCGCGTCCATCGCCGCCGGCGATCCGTACGGCCTCGGCACGATGATCGAAACGCGCAGCGGCCGGACGCTCGCCGGCCACACCGGCTCGACGATGGGCTTCAACGCCGAAGCCTACATCGACCGCAGCTCCGGCATCTGCGTGGCGGTGCTGACCAATGATTTCTTTGGCGTACGCAAGCAAATTGGCCAAAAGGTCTGGGAAGTGTTGCTGGCGGGGCTCTAGACACGCCGACCAAAGTTCGCGATCAAACCGTTTTCATCCGCGGCGTGCCACCTTCGGCGCACGCTCGTGGATCCAGTCCGCACTGCGGCAGGTCTGGCTGGAAGAACTTGGTGTTGGGCATCGGTCAGGATGTTGAGGCGCCATCACGGCTTGCGCTGGTACAGGTCGAAGTCGCCCAGCCGCCCTGCCGCGACAAAATGCTGCGTCAAATACGCCTTCACTTCCGGGCAATCGTCCAGCTGCGCCGCCGACTCCTTGGGCTCGATGCGGCTGCGGTCGTTGTGCACGACAAGGAACAGCTGCGGCGGTGTGCGGGCAAAATCCGCCAGAAGCTCGGCCAAAAACTGCGCGCGCACGGCGGTAAACTGCGGCGCCAGCGGGTAGTCGTACAGAAAGCGCGAGGCGGGCGCGCGACCGGAAAGCAGGTAGACGGCGGGCTCGAAGCCCCACACAAAAATGGCGTCGCCCGGTTTGGTGCGCCGGGTGACCTCGGCAGCCACAATCGCGTCTTCGGCGTAGTCATAATCCGGCCCGTTCCAGCGGTACGTCGACCAGAACTGCATCCAGCTCACGTCACCGCGCCAGCGCTCGGCCAGCCGGTGCTCCTGCGCGTAGCTCCAGGACAGCGCCACCGTCGGCACCAGCGTCACCGCCACGCCGAGCACCACCAGCGCGCGGGTCAAACGGCGGCGCGTCGGCCACAGCCCGGTGAGCAGCGCCAGCCCGGAAACCGCCGCGAGACACAGCGGCAGCAGCACGACATTGTACTGGTAATTCCAAAACTTGCCCTGCCAGAACACCTCCGCCAGCGCGCACGCCCACAGCACGAGCGCGACTGCGAAGAGGTGCTGCGTCGCCAGCACCGGCGGCGTCGCGATGCGCCGCCAGCGCTGCCAGCCGAGCGCCACCAGCCCGGCGAAGAGTCCCAGGTACAGCGGCCGCAGCGACAGCCAGCGCCACAGGATTTGCCCGACGATGTCCTGCGTCCGATCCCGCACGCCGATGAGCCGGTGCACGCGGTTGAACGCCACCGTCGCGGTGTAGAACGCGTCCCACGCGCCCACCGCCAGCAGGTACCCGCCCAGCACCAAGAACGGCAGCACCGCGCCCGCCAGCAGCCACGCGGCGGTCGGCAGCGGCCGGCGAAACCGCTGCAGCGCCAGCAACGCCAGGCCCGCGGCCATGGGCAGCGCCGAATACTTGAGCAGCAAGATCCCCGCCGCCAAGATGCCGATGCCCAGCAGGCGCAGCTGCGGACGGTCGGTCGGCTCCCGCCGATACAAGAGCCACAGCGCGCCGGCAACACACGGATCCATCAGCACTTCCGCCTGCGCGATCGACCAGAAACCGCCGATTACCGGGTGCTGCTGGAACAGCAGGTACAGCCCGGACGCCAGCAGCGCCGCGCGCCGCGACTGGGTCGCCTGCTCGACGAGCCCCCACAGCGCCAGCGCGGTTAGAAAGCCGGCGAGCCAGCCCAGCGCGTGCATCGCCACCGCATCGCGGCCGAGCACCGCCATCGCCGCGGCATAGGCGAGAATCACGCCGGGCGGTTTGTGCTCCCAAATGTCGGCGTAGAGGCGGTGGCCGTCCAAGAACAGCCCCGCCTGGGTCATGAACAGGCCCTGGTCGCGGCCGGGCGGCTCCAGCACGAACACCCCGCGCAGCAGCACCGACGCGACGAAGCAGAACGCGAGCGGCCAGAGCCGGCGCAGCGGAAAGGTCGGCTGGGGCGGTGAAGATGCGGGCAAGGACACCACCTGCGGCCGCTGCGTGCGGGCGTCGACGGCGAGTCTGTTGCGCAGCACGGCGGACGTCAAGCGCGGCGGCGGCGCGCGCGGGCGGGCGGGCGGGAATTCCGCTTGCATGTCGACGAATTTGCGGGGCGCGGTGGGACATCGCGCGAACGACCTTGACCGGCTGCCGCGCGAGCGCACAATCCCGACACACCGCGCGCTGTTGCGCTGCCGCCGTCCGCTGACGACCCTGCGCCGATCGGGAGTCTGCCATGCCCACCACCCTGACGACCGCGTTTTTCCTCCTGATTTGCCTCGCCGTCGCGCTCGCCTGGGTGCGCGGCTTTCTGCAGCTGTCGCCGCGGCTGGGCGTGGCCGCGAGCCTTGTGCTCGGCGGGTGGCTGGCGCTGACGGCGACGCTGGCGCATCTGCACCTCCTGCACGCCGCGGGACCGTTCCCGCCACCGATGCTGCGGCTGCTGCTGGCGGGGGCGCTCGCGCTGGTGGGGCTGGTGCTGAGCCCGCTGGGGCTGCGGCTGGCGACGCAAACGCCGCTGTGGGCGCTCGTCGGCGTGCAGGTGTTCCGCCTGCCGCTTGAGCTCGTGCTGTGGCAGCTGCACAACGAGGGCGCGCTGCCGGTGCAGATGACGTTCTCCGGCCGCAATTTTGACCTGCTGTCGGGCCTGCTGGCGTTGCCGCTCGCGTACGCGCTGTGGCGCGGCATCCAGTCGCGCGCGCTGGTGTGGGCATGGAACCTGATGGGCCTCGCGCTGTTGGCGAACATCGTACACATCGCCGTGCGCTCAATGCCGGGGCCGCTGCGGACATTTCAGAATGAGCCGGCGAATACGCTCGTGTTTTCAGCGCCCTGGGTGTGGCTGCCGACGCTGCTGGTGCTGACGGCACTGGCCGGGCACCTGCTTGTGGCGCGGCGATTGGTGGCGGTGGGGCGGTAGCGGCACCGCCGATTGTCCCCGCCACAGCACAATCCGTTTCCGCCACCGCGCTTGCGCCCCCGACCGCGTGACCTTACCTGTCCCGGCGCGCGAGCCGCGCTGGAGACAACCATGACCGCGACCCAACTGCACCTCCTGACGCCTGCCCAAGTGGGCGACGTGCCCGTGAAGAACCGCCTGTTCCTGGCGCCGATGACCCGCAGTCGCGCCGGCGAGGGCAACGTGGCGGCCCCGCTGGCCGCGGACTATTACGCCCAGCGCGCGTCGGGCGGGCTGCTGATTTCGGAGGGCACGCAGGTCTCGCAAGAGGGCGTCGGCTATCCGGCGACGCCGGGCATCCACACGCCGGCGCAGGTCGCGGGCTGGCGCGTTGTAACGGACGCCGTGCACGCCGCGGGCGGCAAGATCTTCGCGCAGCTGTGGCATACCGGGCGCATGTCGCTGCCGTCGTTCCAGCCGGGCGGCGGCCTGCCGGTGGCGCCGTCGGCGTTGGCGGATCAGAGCCAGGCGTACACGGCAACCGGTCCCGTGCCGTACGGCGTGCCGCGCGCCTTGGAGACGGCGGAAGTGGCGCGCGTCGTCGGCGATTTTGCCCAGGCGGCGGTCAACGCCAAGGCCGCGGGCTTTGACGGCGTGGAGCTGCACGGCGCCAACGGCTACCTCATCGACGAATTCCTGCGCGACGGCAGCAACCAGCGCACGGACAAGTACGGCGGCAGCATCGCCAACCGCATCCGCTTCCTCGCCGAGATCCTCGACGCCGTCAGCGCGGTCTTCGGCGCCGGTCGCGTCGGCTTTCGCTTGTCACTGGCGGTCAGCCGTCCGGGGCTGACGGACTCGAACCCGGACGCGCTGGCGGCCGCGCTCGGGCAGCTGGCGGAGGCGAAGCACGTGGCGTTCGTGCACATGATTCAGCCGGTTGCCGGCCAGATGTTCGCGCCCGGCCAGCCGGCGCTCGCGCCGATCGTCCGCAAATTCTACCACGGCACGGTGATTTTGAACGGCGGCTACACGCGCGACACGGCTGAAGC
>CAIPXZ010000301.1 GCA_903869075.1 uncultured Myxococcales bacterium
AGCACCGGCACCTGGACGACGATGCTCATCGCCGCCAACGGCGCCGTCAGCAAGGCCACCGTCGCCAGCACCACCGGCGACGTCGGCTGGGACCTCGTCGCGTTCTCGGACAGCCGCTTCGCCATCGTCCGCGCCACCGGCAAGTTCATCAAGCTGCAGGTCTACAACAGCGACGGCTCGGTGAATGGCAGCGAGATCGACGTCGCGCCGGTCTATGACGCCACCGTGCTCAGCGTCTCCAACCCGGCGATCGCCGCGCAGCCGGTGCAGGATCGCTTCGTCGTCGCCTGGGAGGTCAACCGCAGCGGCGACACCGACATCGCCGCGCGCGCCTTCCAGTCCGACTTGACACCGGTGCTCAGCGCCTTCACGGCCAACACAACGACGACCGGCATGCAGGTCACGCCGCGCGTCGGCATCTACCCGACGACCGGCGGCTTCCTTGTCACCTGGGAGGACCAGAGCGGCCTCGACGGCTCCACAAACGGCATCGTCGGCCAGGTCTACAGCAAGACCGGCGTAGCGATCGGCACGGAAAAGGTGCTGAATTTGGTCAAGACCGGCGCGCAGCGCTTCCCGGACGCCACCGGCGTCGCGACAAACCACGTCATCGTCGACTGGACCGGCGCCGACGGCCACGTCTACAGCCGCAAGTTCGACTCTACCGGCCAGGCGGTCGACGACCAAAAAGAGCTGCAAATCAACAGCACCTACCTGAACGACCAGTCGCGACCGGCGGTGGCCAGCGCGACCGACGGCTCGTTCATCGCCGCGTGGCAGAGCGACGGCCAGGATGGCTCGGGCTTGGGCGTCATCGGCCAGCGCTTTGACAGCACCGGCGCCAAGGCGGGCAGCGAATTCATCGTCAACCAGACCACGGCGGACATGCAGCAGAGCCCATCCGTCGCCACCGATGCCAACGGAAATTTCGTAGTCGCTTGGCAGAGTTACAACGCAGCAGACCTGACCGGCGTCGACGCCGAGAACATCTTCTTCCGCCTGTACGGCCCCGACGGCACGGCGCTGTCGTCCGAGACGATCGCCAACACCAAGACCACCGATTCGCAGCTGCAGCCGGACGTCGCGCGGCTGCCAACGGGCCAGTTCGGCGTTGTGTGGACGACCTACAATGACCCGGCGGGCAACAAGCAAGACGTGATGCTGCGGTGCTTTGACGCGCTCGGCAACGCCATCAGCGGCAAGGCCGAAGTCTTTGCCAACACGACAAAAACCGACAGCCAAAAGAACGTGCGCATCGCCGCGACCAGCGCGACCGCGAGCTATTACCTTGTCGTCTGGGACTCGTTCGCCGAGGACGGCAGCACGCCCAGCAGCTGGGCGGTGCGCGGCCAGCTGTTCAACGCCAACAACTGCAGCGCTGTCGACGCGCAGATCAGCATCAACACCGCCACCGCCGGCGACCAGCAGCTGGCGGACGTGGCGGTCAACGGCAACGGCGACTTCCTGGTGGTCTGGCAGTCGTCGGTCAACAGCGGCAACGGCTTTGACATCTGGGCGCGGCTCATCAAGTTCGACACCGGTACCGGCAAATACGTGCCGCAGTCCGAATTCAAGGTCAACCCGTACGTGTTGCTGGAGCAGTCGACGCCGGTCGTCACGGCGCTCAGCGACAACGGCTTCTTGGTGACGTACCGCACGCTGGGCGAGGACGAGGACAAATTCGCCATTAAATCCCAGCGCTTGGACGTGACCATGGCGGCGGTCGCCAACGACTGGCTCGTCAACCTCTCCACCACCGGCGACCAGCAGAACCCAGCGGCGGCAGCGCTGCCCAGCGGCGGCTACGTCATCTTGTGGGACAGCCCGGGCCAGGACGGCAGCGGCACCGGCATCATCGCCCGCCGGTTCCCCAGCCCGTAATGCAGCCGCCACGCCCGTTGCTTGTGGCCGCCGCGCTGCTGCTGGCGCTCCCGGTGCACGCCGCGCCGCCGGTGCTTGTGGTGGACGCCGTGGCGGATCCGACCGCGCCATGGCTGGCGGCGGCGCCGGCGCAGTATGCGGCGTGGCTGGAACAGCATCAGGTGGGGACGTTCCTGCAGCTTGTGGCGCCAGTTTTTGCCAGCCAGCTGGACGCGACCCGACCGCTGCGCCTGCATCTTGTGGCCCTGCACGCGGGCGAGCAGCTGCGCGCGCGTACGCTCGCGGATGACCTGGCGGTGCAGATCCGCGCCGAGGACACGCCGGATCGCCGCGCCGACGTCATCGTCCACGAAGCCGTCCACGCGCTGCAGCAGCGCAGCGGGCTGACCGCGCACCTGCCGGGGCTGGCGGCGGAAGCGCAGGCGCTTGTGGATGAAGCGCTGGCGACGGCGATCGGCCAGGGGCTGTGGCGCTGGCTGGACCACGCGCTGGGCGAGGCGCTGGGTGAGATCGCGTGGCGGCAAGGCCGCGATCGCTACGCCGAGGACAGTACGCGGCCGTGGTACGTGGCGGCGCAGACCGGCGCGGCGATCGACGCGTGGGCGCGCGCGCTGCAAGCCGATGTGACGCGCGCAGTGGCCTATGGTACACCGATTGACGCAGCCGCAGCCGTGCTGCAGCAGACGTGGCAACGCAGCAGCGGGCAGCTGCAAGGGCAAAAACCGTGAAGATTCGCTTGGGTGCAGCTCTGATTCTGGTGGCGCTGATCTGGGTAACGCTGGCCGGCTGTGGCAAAGCCGCCACGCCGACCGACGACGCCGCGGCCACGCAGGACGCCGCCGCTGACGCGACTGACCAACCCGATGGCGGCGCTGTCGCCGAGGACTGGCGCAAGGACGGACCGTATCCGGTTGGCCACGCCGATTTTGTCCTGACCGACGCCAGCCGCCAACGCAGCTTGCGCGTGACGATCTGGTACCCGGCAGCAGAATCGGCGCGCACGGCGGCGAATACAGGCATGGATCTGGCAGGTTTTTACCCGGTTGGCTCGCCCGAGAACGCGACGATGACGACCCTGCTGGCCGCGGCGCCGACGACCTGCGTGCGCGAGCAGACCCATTCCGCGGCCAACGGCGAGCCGGCGGCGACGACGTCCTGGCCGCTCGTGGCGTTCTCGCACTGCCACACCTGCACGCGGTTTGAGGCGACGACGATCGTCGAGCGGCTCGCCAGCCACGGCATCGCGGTCATCGCCCCCGACCACACCGGCAACACGATTTTTGAAGGCTTGGCAGGCACTTCCGCCGGGCTGGGCGCGGCGTTTCTGCAGGTCCGGACCGACGACATCCGCTTTGTGCTGGACCAGGCGCTTGACCCGACAAACACCGCGCTGCCGGCACCGCTGCGCGGCAAGTTCGACGCCAACCGCGTCGGCGTGCTCGGCCACAGCTTTGGCGGCGTGACCGTCGGCAGCGTGCTGATGGTCGACAAGCGGCCCAAAGCCGGCATGGCGATCGCCGTGCCGATGGCGCAGCCGCTGCTGCCGGGCGTGGACATGGCGCAGATCCACGTGCCGGTGGCGTTCATCCTGGCGCGCGAGGACAACTCGATCCTCGAGGTCGGCAACACGTTCATCCGCCAGAATTTCGCCGACGCCAACCCGCCGGTGTGGCTCACCGAGGTCGCCGACGCCGGCCACTTCTCGTTCGCCGACATCGCCGGGCTGATCCCCGGCTTTGACGCCGGCTGCGGCAAGGGCGAGCGCATGGCCGACCAATCGGCGTTCACCTACCTCGACAACACCGTGGCGCGCGGCATCGGCGCCCGGCTCGTCGGCGCGTTTTTTGGCCGCACCCTGCTCGGCGAGGCCACCGCCGAAGAACCGCTGATGGCCGCCGAGCCCACCGGCGTCGCTTTCCCCAGCGAGCGCCAGTGACCGCGCGCGCCAAGTGGCTGATAACCCTGCTGTTTCTCGTGGCGCTGGGCGGCGTGGCGCTGGCGCTATGGCCGGCGCGGCGGCCGGGTCTCGACACGCGGCGGCTGCAGGCGCAGAGCCGCTTGGCGCTGGCTGGCACGCTGACGCTGACGCTGACGCCGATTGCCGGCGGTTTTGTCCAGCCGACCGACCTGCGCTGGCTGCCGGGTCAGAACCTGTGGATTGTGTTGGAAAAAACCGGTGACGCCTGGTGGCTGACGGCCGATGGCGCGGCGCGCGGCAAGCTGCTGCACGTGGACGTGGCGACGGACAGCGAGGAGGGCCTGCTGGGCATCGCGCTGCATCCGCAGTTTGCGCAGAACCACCTGTTTTTTCTGAATTATGTCGTGCGCGTCGCCGGCCACGACTTCACCCGTATCGCCCGCTGGCGGCTGGACGGCGACGCCCGCACCGGCCACGCCGTGCCGGTGGACGTGCTGCTGGAGGTCGCGCAGCCGTACGGCAACCACAAGGGCGGGCAGCTGCAGTTTGGCCCGGATGGCCAGCTGTACATCGGGCTGGGCGATGGCGGCGCCGGCGGCGATCCGCATCGCAACGGCCAGAATCCCGCGACTTTGCTGGGCAAAATGCTGCGGATCGACGTCGATCACGCCGACCCAAGGCTGGCCTATGCCGTGCCGCCGGACAACCCGTTCGTTGGCCAGCCCGGTTGGCGGCCGGAGATCTGGGCGCTGGGGCTGCGCAATCCGTGGCGCTTCAGCTTTGACGCGACCGGCCGGCTCATCGTCGCGGACGTCGGCCAGAACTTGTGGGAGGAGCTGGACATCGTGCCCAAAGGCGCGAATTTGGGCTGGAATCTCCGCGAAGGCCGCCACTGTTTTCCGCCGGCGGCGACGTGCCCAGGCGAAGGGCTGACCGAGCCGATCCTCGAATACGGCCACGAGGACGGCCAGTCGATCACCGGCGGCTACGTCGCCCTGGGCGCGCGGGCGCCGCAGCTGCGCGGCCGGTACGTGCTGGCGGATTTCGCCAACGGCGCGCTGTGGGCCGTTGATCTGCCGCAGACCGCAACGCAGACCGCGCGCGTCTGGTCACTGGGCAAAACCACGCACCACATCGCAACTTTTGGCCGCGACGGCGCCGGCGACCTGCTGGCGGCTGACGTGTTTTCCGGTGAGATCCTGCGGCTCGACCCGTAGCAGCGCGCTCAGGGCTTGTCGCACACGCCAAAATTCTCGCCGACAAGCACCGGCGGGCTGCCGATCGTGATGCCGCCGCAGGTCAGGCCGCTGGGGCACGTGGTGGCGTCGGTCGTGTTGCAGCGCTTTTTGCAGGTGCCGGACGTCGCGCCGTTGTTGAGGCACAAAAAGCCGATGGCGCAGTCGGCGACGCTTGTGCAGGCGCCGTCCAGGCCGACGGTGCCGGCTTGCGTGCACTGTTTGCCGCTGCTGCCGGGCATGCAAGCAAAGCCGGTCGGGCAGCCGGAGCTGGTGATGAGGTTGCAGTTGTCCGGGGCAAAGCACGCGCCCAGGTTGTAGCCGATGGCGCCGGTGGCGGTGCCGAGCTCCTCGCACGTGGCCGGCGCGCTGCAGCCGAGCGACGTCCCAGCCGTGGCGCAGATGGTGCGGCACAAGCCGCCGACGCACATCGAGCCCAGGCTGCAGTCGTTCAGGAACTTGCACGGCGTGCCATCGGTGACTGCGCCGGCGCCGCCGCATTGCAAGCCGGTGTCGGTGACGTAGCACTGCTGGCCGGACTTGCAGCCGGCTGAGGTCAGCGGGTTGCACGGCGTGCACGGGCAGTCGACCGCGCAGTTCTGGCAGGTCTCGCCGGCGCCGCAGCTGCCGTTGCCGCAGGTGCCGCTGACGTCCGCCGTGCTGCCGCCGGTGTCCTTGGGTGCGCCGCTGTCCTTGGTGCCGCTGTCCTTGGTGCCGCTGTCGGCGACGGCGGTGTCGTCAAAAAATCCAGGAATATCAGGAGTTTGTGTGTCATCGACGCTCACCACATCGCTGCCAGGGCGTTCCCGGTAGCGCTGAAACACTTGCCCTCGATGGGGTTTTTGGTCCAGAGATTGGTGTTGGTTAGGTATTCCAAGCGTTCAGCATCTTCAATGAGGATTTTCATATACTGGCACGCTAACAGACTGGCGGAGATTCCCCGCACACA
>CAIPXZ010000302.1 GCA_903869075.1 uncultured Myxococcales bacterium
GCTCCGCCAGCTTGGCCAGCGTCGCTTGCGCCGACGTGCCGTGGCCCTGCTGGATGTGGTACTGCGCCGCGGCGACGAGGTCGTCCACGCGCTGGCCCGGCGGCGACAGCTCGGCGATGGCGTCGACAAGGTGGCCCAGGCGATTGAGGCGGGCGAAGCTCGGATCATCCGCCGCCAGCACCGCCAGCCGCCGCCCGACCGGCGGATCCGGGAACAGCCGGAACGCTTCCAGCCACAGGCTCAGCGCGCGCTGCGGGTCAGCGTGGCCACAGAGCGACGCCGCGCGATCCAGCAGCGCCGCGCGCAGCCGCGGATGCAGCTCCGCCGCGGCCAGCTGCAGCAGCCGGTTGGCCATTTCCGCCAGCACCGCCGCGGTCATGTCCTCGCGCAAAACTGCGGAGATCTTCTCGATGTCCGCCTCGATGGGCAGGGCTCCAGTGGCGGCCGGCTGCTGCATCAAAAGCGTGCTCCTGGGCAGGGTCGCGGCACAGCGCCAGCGGACCAACATCGGGGAACGAGTCTAGCTGGCGATCTTGCCCTCGACAAGCGTCGAAGCTGTCGATTCATCGCGCGTACTTGTCTTCCAGCCGCACAACGTCTTCGAGTTCCGGGGTGCTCACTTCCACAAGCCGCACGTCGGTCTCGCCGGCGCAAAAGCGGTGCACAGTTCCGGGCTTGACGTGATACGACTCACCGGGCTGCAACAGCAGCCGCTGCGGCGGGTCGCGGCCAATCTCGAGAATCAGCACGCCTTCCAGCACGCAAATCGTCTCTTCTTTGCGCTCGTGGTACTGCCGCGACAGCATTTCGCCCGCGGAAATGATCAAGAATTTTCCGGCATACCGAGCGGTTTCCGCCCAGATTTCTTCGTGGCCCCAGGGTTTGTCAACGATGCGCATCTCTTCCTCGCGTTGGCAGCCGTGAGCCTGCCACAAGCCCGCGCGTTCAGCCAGATTCCTGTTGCGGCTCACCTTCAGCCTGCGGGGTGGCGTGATGATTGTGTGGCGAAAATCGCACAAGTCGCCGGCCGCGCAGCACCAAATGGCCGCGCAGGCACAGCAGCTCGCGATCGCCGTCCAGCTCCTGGCGTGTCAGCCGCGCGATGACCGGCAGCAGGTAGACGCGCGACGCGCTGCGCAGCGTGAGGCCGTCGGGCCCCAGCACCGGCACGTGTTTTTGGTGATCGTCCAGCTTGGCCAGCAGCGGCGACAGGTCGTAGCGGAACACATGCTTCAAGCCCAGCAGCCCGTGGGCGTGCAGCTGCGCGAGTCCCGTATGCCGCAGCCGCTCGCGAATTCGCAGGCGATAGACCGGCGTCGTCAGGCCCAACTCCGGGTTGAAGCGGTCGGGCTCCAGGTACTTCTGCACCGTGATTGTCTCGCGCGCCAGCACGAATTCGCTGCGCTGCGGGTCCATCCTTTCCTGCAGCCGCAGCCGCGCGATGCGATCGGCGTACGTGTGCTTGAGCTTCTCCGCCAGCCACGACCGCCCGACTTCCTTGATGCGATCCTTGGCGGCATACACGAGCGCGCCGACAAGTGCCGCCAGCGCCAGGGACACGGTCGTCGCGCCCGTCGTCACCGCGTTCAGCACCGAAATTTGCCAAGCGAAGTAGAACACCGCGGCCACCATCGCCATCGTTGCGGCGATCCAGTTGCGCAACCGCTCGTCGAGCATGAACGCCGTCGCATCGAGGAAAAGCGCTTGCTGGAAGTGCTTTTTCAGCTGCGCCGCGCGGTTGACGTACGCCTCGACCTCCGCCGGCGCGAACGGCGCCGCTTGCCGCAGCCCGCACGCCTCGCGATGGGCGTGCTCCGCCCGCAGCGCGCTCGTCAGCGCCTGCAGCACGTCCTGGCTCGCGCCGGCCATCAGCCGCGGCCGCCGGGTGTGGCGCGCCTGCACCGCCGCGCGCACCCGCGTCAGCAGCAGCAGCACATGGCCGGACACGTATTCATCCGCCAGCCGGTATTCACGCTGCAGGGACGCGTCGTCGGTCGTGCCTTCCGCCGCCAGCGCCGTCCGCAGCGTGTGGACGTGGCGCAGCGCGTGCTCCAGCCCGCCGATCACCTCCGCCGCCTCCGCCGAGCGCAGCACGCCATCGCGCCGCTGCGCATCCTGCAGCACCTTCACCGGCGTCCGCCCGGCCACGCGCAGCGCGTGCGCCACCGCCAGCGCCCGCAGCCGCAGCTGGTCGCGCGGATCGTGGCCGTCGCCACCTTGCCATCGGCGCGCACTGCCGGGCTGGTCAGCCGCGTCCGCACCTGGTAGCGCTGCCACGGGTCGTGCGGCACCCAGATCGCGTCGGGAATTTCGAACTCGAACGTCACCTGGAAGTGCTGCGTCACGCCCGCCGGCGCCATCGGCACCGTACAAATCCACTCCACGCGCGACTGATCGTGCGCCGCCACGCGCAGTTGCAGCGGCGGGGCGTCACGGCTGGGCGGGGTTTCGGGGCGGTGCAGCAGCGTCATGAAGGGCCTCACCGTAGCAAGTCGTCATCAATCTGTCACATTCCCGGCATCCACGCGGCACCGCGCCGGCAGTTGCGCTTTGCCCGCCATACGCCAAGAATCGCTGCGGCAGTTCACCGCCCGAGGCCCGCGCATGTCCGTTCCCAACCACAGTCAGGCTTTTCGCGTCCGCCGCTTCTGGAATTGGTTCCCGATGGGCCTGACGTACGCGCTGCTGTACATGGCGCGCTACAACCTGACCGTCGCCAAGACGTCGCTGGGCGACCGCATCACCAAAGAGGATTTTGGCACCATCTTCGGTGCCGGCACGCTCGTCTACGCGCTTTCGTTCCTGATCAACGGCCCGCTCGTCGACCGCCTGGGCGGCCGGCGCGGCATCCTCGCCGCGGCATTCGGCAGCGCCGGCGCCAACCTGGCGATCGGCTTTTTCATCTACGGCATGACCATCGGCCACCCGCAGCACGTCGTGCTGTGGCTGAGCGCGCTGTACGCATTGAACATGTATTTCCAGAGCTTTGGCGCGGTCTCCATCGTCAAGGTCAACGCCCACTGGTTCCACGTCGGCGAGCGCGGCGGCTTCAGCGGCATCTTCGGCACCATGATTTCCTCAGGCATTTTTCTGGCTTTCACCGTCAACGGCTGGCTGTTGGACGGCGCCAACTGGCTGTGGCCCGGCCGCGGCAACCAGTGGAGCGTGTTCGTCGGCCCGGCGCTGCTGCTGCTCGTCTTTGGCGCGGTCGAGCTGGGCCTGCTGCGCGACAAGCCGAGCGACGCTGGCCACAGCGATTTTGACACCGGCGACGCGTCCTCGGGCGAATCCGACGCGCCGGTGCCGACCGCGGTGCTGCTCAAGCGCATCCTGACCAACCCGGTCATCATGACGGTCGCTGGCATCGAATTCTGCACCGGCGTGCTGCGCAACGGCATCATGCACTGGTTCCCGATCTACGCGAAAGAAGTGTGGATTTTGCCCAAGGACCACGTCCTGATGATGGGCGCGTGGACGAACCTGCCGCGGCTCGTGACGTGCTTTGGCGTCGGGCTGGCGATGGCGCTGATCGCCAGCCGCGCCCGCGGCAAGGTCAAGGGTTGGCTGGTAATCGTCGCCAGCCTGACGGTGCTCTTGCCATTTTTCCAGGGCGGCTGGGGCGGTCTGCTTTTCATCGCCGGCGTCGTCGGCGGCAACCTGGCGGGGTGGCTGTCGGACCTGCTG
The DNA here is from genome assembly GCA_903869075.1 of uncultured Myxococcales bacterium. Classification (GTDB taxonomy): domain Bacteria; phylum Myxococcota_A; class UBA9042; order UBA9042; family UBA9042; genus CAIYBN01. Next base: position 3,685 of record CAIPXZ010000302.1, read on the forward strand.
TTCCAGAGCCGCCGCGGTCCGGTCGCCGGCGGCCTGTACGCGCTGCTGGGGCTGCTGACGGTCGGCATGTGGCTCGCGCTGGCGCCGCCGACCAACATCGTCGCCGTCGCCGATCCCAAGAGCGGCCTGCAGCCTGGCGATGAAGTGCTTGAAATCGCTGGCAAGCCGATCCGCGGCTGGGCTGAAGTCACGCCGGCGGTGGCCTGCGTGCCGCCGGTCTGCCAGGACTCGACCTGGGACGCGCAAACCTGCACCTGCACCGGTGAACGGCCCACCGGCAAGGTCACGGCAAGCAGCACGACAATCCCCGCACGCATCCGTCGCGCCGGCGTCGATCAGACGATCGCCTTGCGCGATCCGCTGCCAATCCAGCGCGCCGGCGACAAGCGCCTGCTGAAGGATCAGCCCGAGCTGCCCATTTCCGCGCTCTGGCTCGGCCTCATGGCGTTTCTGGTCAGCCTCGCCGTCATCGGTGTCCACGGCGTGCTTTCCGGCACCGCGACGATGGATTTCGGCGGCAAACAAGGCGCCGGCACCGCCGTCGGCGTCATCGACGGCTTCGTGTACCTGGGCACCGCGCTGCAGTCGTTTGCGCTCGGCTGGCTGACGTCGCGCAGCTGGAGCTACTGGCCGCTGTTTTTGCTGCCGTTCGGCGTCGTCGGCTTCTTGCTGTGCCTACGCATCTGGCACGCCAAACCGGCGCCGCGGCGCGGCCACTAGCGCCGGCAAAAGGCCGCGCCCTTCACCGCTTGCGGAGCGACTTGTCCGCTGACTCGAGCCAATGCGTTGCATCGGATTTGCGTGCGTAGTTTGGTGAAGAAATGTAGCGCTGGCCGCCATTGCCGGCGTGTAGTGCGAGGATGTCCAAGAAAGACGTTGACCACGGTCAATGACTTTTCATGACAGGGCGCTACCTTCAGCCCCAGCCGATGGCTCGCGAACTACCGCAAGCTCCCCCGCGCATCGCTTCTGCCACCCGGTGAACGATTGAAAACCGCCCCAACCAAGACCACCCGAAGCGGCAGCTGCGCGGACTGCATTTTCAGCAGCGCGCTCATGGCCGGCGACGTGGCCGCCGCCGCGGTCTGTGAGCGCTCGGTTTCGCGAAAATTGCAGCCCCGCGAGGTGCTTTTCCGCGAAGGCGAGCCGGCGCTGGGCGTCTACACCATCCGCAGCGGCCAGCTGAAGATCGTCACGGTGGACACGACGGGGCGGGAACATGTGCTGGCGGTCTTCGGTCCGGGCGAGATGCTGGGGCTCGATACGCTGGATGAAGGCGTCCACCATGTTTCCGCCATCGCCCTGCGGGCTGCGGAGGTCTGCAGCGCGCCGAAAATGGACATGATCGAGGCGTTGAAGCACTCGCCGCAGCTGGGTCGCTACCTGACCCGGCGGCTCATTGGCCAGCTGCGCGAGGCGCGGGCGCTGCAGGTGTGCCTCGGCACGGTGCGGTCGACGGCGAAAGTGGCGGCGTGGCTGACGCGGCACGTCAAACAGGCGGAAGACGGCCATTTGTGCGTGCCGAAAAACATTACGCTGGCGGATCTGGCGGGCGTTGTGGGTCTGGCGCAAGAAACCGCGTGCCGGGCATTGGGTGAGTTGGAACGCGACGGCTGCATTCGTGGCGAGACAAAGCGCTGGGTGATTACCGACCGCGAAGGTCTGAACCAAGCCGGACGTGTCCAGGAACGCGGCGCCAAGCGTTGATCGTTGTCAATGACGGCGATTGTAAAGTTATGCTTTCATCAAGCAATCTTCGCGCGTTGCCACGCCTGTAGGGGATGCAGTGCCTCTTTCGACGATGGAAGGCGTGCTCGACGCCGCCGTCATTTCCGACGATACGGGCCGCATTTGTTTCGTCAATTCCGAGGCCGAACGGCTTTTTGGCTGGCTGCGCGCTGACTTGATCGGCAAGACGATCGAAGTTTTGGTGCCGGAAATTCAGCGCGCCGGCCACGTCGCCTTGCGTCAGGGGCAGATCCACTCCCCGCATTTTCGGCCGATGGACACGCGGGTCGTGCCGGCGCGACGGCGCGATGGCTCCCAATTTGACCTGCAGGTGTCGATTGGCCGCGCCACGATCGATGGCCAAATCCTGGTCATTTCCATTGCCCGCGACGTCACCGCTGCCCACCGCCGCGAACGCGAGGCGTGGGATCAAATCAAACGGCTGCAAGTGCTCAATTTGGTGAATCAAGCCGGCGCGCGCTGCGAGGACTTGCAAGGTTTGGCGACGGCCGTGATGTTCGAGCTCGACGCCAATGAGCTGACGCAGTACGCGGCGATGGGCGTCGTCACAGACGATCGCGCGAACGTGCGGCTGCTGGCGCGCAGTCGCATTTTGCCGGGCGAAACCGATGCGCACTTCCACCGGCTGCCCGGGCGCACGTCCCGCGACGTGTGGCAGATGGCGGCGCTGGGCGCTGACGCGGTGCTTGCGGGGCAGGAAGTGGCCGTGCCCGACATGCAAAATTCCACCCTGCCAGGGCTGCAAGGGCTGGCGACGCTGGGGCTGCGCTCGTGCGTTTTTGTGCCGTGCGGTCGGCCGGATCACGTGCAAGCCGTGATTTGTTTTGCGCGCAAGGAGCCGGGGCCATTTCCCGCCGTCGATCGCGAGTTCTTCCGCGCGCTGAGCTACCAATTTTGGGTCGCTGCCGATCACATCCGCTTGGCGGAGGCGCAGCGGCGCGTGGACGCGGCGGCGGCGCACGATCGCCAGTCCAGCGCGCATCGCGAGCGGCTGGCGGTGCTCGGCTCGATGGCGGCGGGCGTTGTGCACGACATCCACAACGCGATTACGCCGGTGCTGTGCCTGGCAGAGCTCGAGCTGGGCGCGGACCAGGCGCTCGACCCGAATATGCGCGATGTGCTGGAACAAATGCGCATTTCAGCGCGGGACGTTGTGCAGGTCGCGACGCGGATGCGGTCGCTTGTCAAGCGCGGCGAGCTGGCGGCGTCGCGGATGCCGATCGAGCTGAACGCGGTGGTGCA
>CAIPXZ010000303.1 GCA_903869075.1 uncultured Myxococcales bacterium
CTGTCATTGCCTCCGCCGTCGGTGGTACCAGCGCACGCACCGGCTCCGCGCCGGCGACCGTCACCGCAACGTAGAGCGAAGTCCGCGTTTTCGCCGAGGAATAGCCGATGCGACGGATCGTCAGCTCGGACATCGGCTGGGCGCAGGCCACCTGAAAGTGCATGCCAATCCAGCCGCCGCCTTCGCGCTCGGAGAACCGCGGGTCCGCTTGGCCTGCCGCCGGAGCCGGCAGCGCGGCGATCTGGCAGCCGTCAAACGCGAACGCGTGCTGCAGCGTCTTCGCCAGTTCCTCGCGATCGCGCTCCGGCGGCAGCCCGGCGTTGCGCAGCAGGTTGGCGTACTCGCGCAGGTGCTCGCGCCCGAGCAGGACAGTCCATTGGAATTGCTGGCGATCTTCGGTGTTGAACTCGAGGATCGCGTTGGATCGGACCTCGTCAATCGGATGCGCCGCGCCGTGCGTCTGAAGCAGCAGGATGCCCAGCAGCGGAATCAGCCGCGGCAAAAGCCGGCGGAGAACGAACACAAGCTGGTGGGGGCGCGCGACCATCGGCCGCAAGAGTGGCAGGGCGGGGACGCGGACGCAACCGGGCTGGCGCTGCGGCGTATTGACACGGCCGCCGCCATGGCGAGACTGGACAACGGCAAGAGGTGGCAGATGGAACGCAAGATGACGGTGCTGGTGGTGGCGATCGGGGTGCTGGCGACGGCGTGCGCGGCGACGCGACCGCAAGTGGCGGCGGTGCCCAAGGAGGAGCCGGCGACGTACGTGGACCCGTGGGGGACGCAGGTGGCGTGGAGCCAGGTGCCGGTGGCATCGTCGGGACCGGCGGCGCCGACTACGCCGGCGGATGCGGAAGAGGCCAAGCCCAAAGTGGAAGAGGAGACGCCCGCGCCGGTGCCCGAGCCGGAGCCGGCGCAGACGACGAACGATCTGGGCGGCGACGAAGACAACGACGAGTGATTAGGGCGCCGCCCACGAACAGATCGGGCAACGCGCTGGGTCATGGCCGCGCGCCGGGCAGTACGTGCGGCCGAACCAGATGATCTGCAAGTGTAATTTGTTCCAATCGCGCTCCGGGAACTGCGCCTTCAGGTCGCGCTCGGTCTGCGTGACGGAGCTACCTGACGTCAGCCCCCAGCGCGTCGCCAGCCGGTGAATGTGCGTGTCGACCGGGAACGTCGCGACGCCAAACGCCTGCGCCAGCACAACCTGCGCGGTCTTATGGCCGACGCCGGGCAGCCGTTCCAGCGCCGCCAGATCGTTGGGCACCAAGCTGGCGTGTTCGGCGAGCAGGATCTCTGACAGGCGGTGGATCGCCGCGGCTTTCTGCGGCGACAGGCCGCAAGGCCGGATAATCGCGCGGATTTCCTCGACGGACAGCAGCACCATCTGCGCCGGCGTGCGCGCGCGAGCGAAGAGCTGCGGCGTGACCTGATTGACGCGCACGTCGGTACATTGCGCGCTCAACAGCACGGCGATCAGCAGCGTGTACGCGTCCGTGTGGTCCAGCGGCACTTCAGGAACGCCGATCGTCGCGTCCAAAACACTCTGAATGCGCTGACATTTTCTTTGCATCGCCGGGTCGTGCATGGCTGCGGTCCTCACCAGCGGCGGTGGCCGGCGCGCCGAGTGTGCCGCGACTTTCGCCTGCGCGCCAACGTGCTACACTCGCGCGGGCTAACCGGAGGCTGCCGTCCATGAAACAAGTCCTGCTCGCGATTCTGTCCGCTGCGCTGTTCGCTGTACCCGCTTTGGCCGATGAGCCCGCCGCCGCGGCGCCGGCCCCAGCTGCAGCCAAGCCTGCGGAAGTTCAGGCAGACGCTAAGCCCTGCGACGGCAAAAAGGGCGACTGCCCCGACTGCGCCGAGCACGGTGGCCGCGGCGAACACGGCGGCTGTTGCGCCGACGACGACGACGATGACGACTGCGACGACTGCTGCGGCGGCGCCAAGGGCGACGGCAAGCCGGGCGAAGCCAAGCCGTGCGACGGCAAGGACTGCGAGGGCAAGAAGGGCGAATGCCCCGACTGCGACGGCAAAAAGCCGGACGGCGACAAGGGCGACGGCGAGCACCACCGCCGCGGCGGCGGGTTTGGCGGCGGCTTCTGGCGCGGCTGGGCGGCGATCCTCCAGCCACACGCGCTGCTGCAGACGCAGGTTGGCCTGTACGCCGGCGCCGACAACCAGATGGCGCGCGGCGATGTTGTTGAAAGTGCTGGCAATTTCATCCTGCGGCGGGCGCGCTTGGGCGTCGGCGGCCACATCTCGGAGCGCATCACTTGGGCGCTGTCGACGGACTTTGCCGACATCGCCAAGGGCGCGTCGCCGATCCACGACGCCAACGCCTCGCTGCACTTTCTCAAGCACCAGGACCTGACCGTCGGCGCGCAGCTCGTGCCGTTTTCGCGTTTCGCGATGCTGGGTTCGGGCGATCAGGCGCTGGCCCAGCGGCCCAAGGCGGCGGACGCGATGGCGCCGTTTCACCAGATCGGCGCGTCGCTGCATGGCCACTATGACATCGGCGGCATCCAGTGGTGGGCCGGCGCGTACAATTCGTTCGAGCGCAACGTCAATTATTTCGGTGGCATCGACAACAACTCGTGGCTCTTCCTCGGCGCCGCCGGCAACCGCGCCCGCGGCTACAGCGTCGCCGGTCGCATCCAGGCCGAGCCGTTCGGTCCGCTGGGCGATGAAGCCGCCAGCCGCGGCATGAAAGACAAATTCCGCCTCGAAGTGGGCGCGGGCGGCTATTACAACGACGCCGGCGGCACGACTTCGTGGGCGGGCAGCGCTGACATCCACATCAAGTCGCACGGCGCGCACCTGCTTGTCGAGTACTTGATGGACTCGGCGTCGCCCAAGACCGCGCCGACGGTCGCCTCGACCATTCCCGACACGATCAAGCGCAACGCGCTGATCGCCGAGCTGGGCTACACATGGTGGCGCTTCAACGCCGCGGCGCGCGTCGAGTTGATCGACCCGAATACGGCGATCAAGGACAACCACGACGAGACCATCATCTCGGGGGCGATCGGCGCGCAGCTGACCAAGAACCGCGCGCGCGTGCAGCTGCAGTTCGATCACCGCATCGAGTCGGTGACGCCGGCGCTGGCCAACGACACGTTGTTCGCGCAGTTCCAGGTCAAGCTGTAGCCGAGGGAGGCCACGATGCGCCATTGGCTTGCAAATTCAGGGATTCACGCCGTAGTCGCGCTGCTCGCGCTGGCGTTGGCGGCGACCGGCTGTGACAACACTTCGACCTCGCTGCTGCGCGCGCATCAGGCGGCCAACCGCAATGAGCTTGTCGGCGGCCCGGTGGCCTACGCCGATACCGGCGATTTTGTTCTGGAAAACGACAAGATTCGCGTCGCCATCCTCGGCACCGAGCGCTCCTGGGGGCCGGGCATCTACGGCGGCAGCTTGGTCGACGCCGACATTCGCCGCAGCGATTCGCGCTACCCGAGCGGCGCCGGTCGCGACCGTTTTGCCGAGATCTTCCCGTTCGCCAACCTGCTCGTGCCCGCGCCGATCGGCACGCAAGTGACCGTTTTCAAAGACGGATCGGACGGCAAGGACGCCACTGTGCGGGTCGAAGGCATCGGCATGTTCCTGTTCGACGGCTTGAGCATCCTGCGCCGCGACAAATCGGCGCTGGCGGCGCTGTACTCGCCGCCGACGACGGACGTGCACTTTCGCACCGACTACACGCTGCATCCGGGTGAATCGTTTGTGCGCATGAAGACTTGGGTGATCGCCGACAATCCGCCGGACAGCGAGTGTACCGACGACGCATCGTGCGGCGCCGCGAACCTGACCTGCGTGCCCGTCGGCGACGGCGACAAACGGAAGTGTCAGTGCAAGTCCGCGGCAGATATGGGTTGCAAGCCCTGCGACGGCGTGGCGCAGCTGGCGCACACGCTCGACGCGAACGGCTGCGACACCTGCAACTGCTCCGACACCTTGCCCATGCGCTACGCCGACGGCTCGGAGTCGGTCTTCGGCATCATCCTCGGCGATTCCGCCTTTGGCGCGAACGCGAAGGTCAAGCAGGCGGGCGTCGGCGCTGGCGACTTCGTATTCTTTGGCAACCAGAACGACATCTTCGTCCCCGGCCACGGCTTTGACGAAGAAAAGCCGATTTGGGATGGGCTGTTCGCCAACGTCGACCTGTTTGCGCACCCGCTCGCCTTTGACTTTGTGTCGGCCGCCGGCGGCGACGTCAGCTACGCCTATTTCTCCAAGAAGATCAACGCGACCGACGCCGACCCCAAGGTCCTGGTGCCGGTGTTCACGTCCGCCGCCACGGCGTTTGTCACCGCCAGCTTGCAGTGCGACTTCCCGCGCGACTGCGGCGCCAGCGACGCGCCCGCCAACTGCGCCGACCTGAACGCCGCCGCCGACGCCTGCCGCAACGCGCGGGTCTTCGAATTCGAGCGCTACCTCGCCGTCGGTCCGGGCGACATCGCCAGCCTCGGCGACATCGTCTTCGCCGCCCGCGGCACGCCGACCGGCACCGTCCAGGGCTTCGTGCGCTGGCGGGATTCCGGGGCGAATGCGACGAATTCAACGGTTTTTGTGCTGCGCGATCCGGATCCGACAAAGCAGTGGGCGACCGCCGACGACGTGATTGCCGCCAACCGCCTCATCGACCACTCGCCCGGCGTGCTGAGCGACATCGACGCCGACGTTGGCCTAAGTCCCAAGGAAGACGGCACGTTCCAAGCGACGCTGCCGGAAGGCCACTACGTCTTCATCGCCATGGACGAGAAGAAGATCGTGCTCGGCGAGCCGATCCAGGTCGCGGTGAAAGCGGGCCAGACCTACGTGATCGCGCCGTCGCTGCCGACGCCGGCGATTGTGCACATTCAGGCGACCGATGGCAGCGGGACGCAGCTGCCGGTGAAGGCGACCATCGTCAAGCTGGATGCGACCGGCAAGCCGCTGTGGCGCGACGGCGGGCGGCGGCCGTATTTTGGCCAAGGCCGTCTCGGCATTGGCGTGCAGTACCTCGGTTTTGCCATGGATGGTCACTTTGACGTGCCGCTGGAAGCCGGGCCGTACCAGGTCGTCGTGTCGCACGGCCCGGAATACAGCATCCTGAACACAAACGTGACGCTGGCGGACGGCGACGACAAGCCGATTCAGGCGACGCTGCAGCATGAAGTCGATACCGCCGGCTGGGTTGCGACCGATTTTCACCTGCACGCTGAGCCGAGCTTTGACTCGGGCATGCCGCTGGGCACGCGCGTCGCGACCGTGGCGTCGGAGGGCCTTGAATACGTGGCGTCCACCGACCACGACGTGCTTTCCAACTACCAGCCGTACATTGACGATTTTGGCATCCAGAGCTGGCTCAAGGCCGTCGTTGGTTCGGAAGTGTCGACGCTGGAAATCGGCCACTACATCGGCTTTCCGCTCAAGTACGACGCGCTGGACGTGCCGTCGCACGGCTCGGTCGATTGGTACTGCGAGCAGAGCCAGACCATCATCAACAATATCCTGAAGAAATCCGGGTTTACCGCCGATGAACAGCCCTCGACAATCATCGCCCACCCGCGCGATGGCTTCCTCGGCTGGGCGGCGCAGGGCGGTGTCATCGCGTACACGCTCACGCGCGCGCTGGGCTCGCTGGAAGGTGCCAACCCGGTGCTGCGGTCGATGGGCTGCGACTTCGACGCGATGGAGCTGTACAACGGCAAGCGCTTCGATCTGGTGCACACGCCGACGACGCGTGAAGTCATGATCTTCGAGCGCTGCATCTGGCGCATCGACCACGCCAAGACGATCGACGACCTGAACGCCGCGTGTCCGGAGCTGGCCGATCCAGCGCACAGCAACCGCGGCTTGACGGCGGCGACGCTGGCGGTGTGCCCGGGCGACGAGGCGACGAGCGATTTCCTGACGTGCCAACACCGGTTCCGCATCGGCGCGGCGCAGTTCATGTCCAGCGAGATCCTCGTGCGCACGCAGGCGGAAGCTGACGCGTGGCTGGCGGAAGGCGCGGCGGGTGGCAAGAACCTGGACGCGCTGACCAAGCTTTGCACCTTTGTGAATCCGGACTTGCAGACGGATTCGGGCTCGGCGGCGCAGGCGCTGGCGGCGTTGACCGCGCCGCTGGATCAGGTGCTGTCGCCGGCGGATCAGGACCGACCGTGCCCGCGCTGGGACGGCACGATGGAAGACTGGAACAATTTCAACGAGCACGGCCTCATCCGCAGCATCGTCGGCGGCTCAGACAGCCACGGCTTCAAGGGCGAGCCGGGCACGCCACGCACCTGGATCCGCTCGAGCACGGACACCGTCAGCTCAATCGATCCGTCGGAAATGACGCGGAATTTGCGTGCCGGCCAGACCATCGCCAGCTATGGACCGTTTGTCGAGCTGACCGTCGAAGGCGGCTCGCCGGGCGACACGATCAGCGCCAAGGGCAAAACCAAGGTCAGCGTGCACGTGCGGATCCAGACGCCGTCGTGGTTTGGCGTCGATCGCTACGAAGTGTGGCTGGACGGCCGGATGGTCAAGGAAGTGAACCTGCCGGCGAGCGCGACGCATACTGCGGCGCAGATTGTCGACGCCGATGACACTTTTGACATCGACGTGCCAGCCGGTCGCGATTCCTGGATCGCGGTGAACGCGCTGGGCACCGCGGAGTGGACGCTGATGCGGCCGGTCGAGCTGGACGTGCCGTTCGGCGAGCTGCAGCTGCCGCGCGTGGCCTCGATGGCTTTCTCGCATCTGCCCGTTATCAATGCGATTTTCCCGCCGCCGGTGCGCGTGCCGGACTTCTTCCCAATTTACCCGATGGCCACCACCGGCGCGGTCTTCGTCGACCTCGACGGCAACGGCAAATACGACGCGCCGCTGCCGTACCCGGCGTTCTGCGGCGCGCCGTGCAGCGCGGATACCAGCAAGATTACAGCTGGTTACGCCAAGGACAAAGACTGCTCGGTCCTGGAAGCCGACTTTGTGTGCTTGAAGCCCGAGGGCATTTGCGGCCTCGACGTCCCCGGTGTCTGCAGCATTTACGACGCCGAAACCAAGGCCGCGCTCCACGGCACCTTCGGCTTCCACGGCGGCAAGTAGGGGCGCGCATGGCCGACCTGATCGAGACGCCGCTGCCCGATGCGATGCCGCACGACGCGACGCCGGACGACGAGGCGATCGCCCGCGCCGAGGCCAAGCCGCCGCTCTACCGCGTGTTTCGCGGCGGGCTGTACGTGACCTACATGGTCGTCGTTGTGTGGTTCTGCCTGTCGATGATCGTCGGCGTCTACCGCTCGTTCCTGGTGCCGTAAGCGTCAGCCCGCACCGGTCCCGGTCGTCAGGTTCGGCAGCTTGAGAAACCGCTGGATGCGCACATAGTTGGCGCCAAACAGCCAAGTGCCCGCCAGCGCCCCCGCCAGCGCCGCGACAGCGACGATTTTGCCTTCGCCCAGCGTCACCAGGATTGGCCCCGGGCACATGCCCGTCAGCGCCCAGCCGATGCCGAACAGCACGCCGCCGGGGATGCTGCCGCCGTGGATCGGCTTGGCGGCGAGGTGGATCGGCTGGCCAGTGAGCGTGCGGCCGTAGCGACCGAGCAGCCACAGCCCCGGCGCCGTCAGGCCGACGCCGACCGCCAGCACGCCGTACATGTGCACGGAATCCAAAAGGAACATGTGCTGGATGACGTCAAAGTCGGCGGCGCCGCTGCGGCTGAGCAGGAAGCCGAAAGCGACGGACAAAATAAAGACCAAAATCATCGGGTTGTCTCCCTACGGCGCGATGACGCGCCAGAGGATGTTGGCGGTCAGGATGCCGCTGGCCATGAACGCGAGGACGCTGGCGAGGCTGCCGGGCTGGAGC
>CAIPXZ010000304.1 GCA_903869075.1 uncultured Myxococcales bacterium
CGCCGACTCCAGATCCAGCGCCGCTTGCCGCACCTGGCTCTCCAGGTCCGCGTCCGCCTTGTCCAGCTCCTGCTGCAGCCGCGCCGCCGCCGAGCGCCGCTCCTTGGCCTCGGCGTAGCGCAGCCCGCGGTCGAACAGCGGCAGCACGAGGTTCAGGCTCGCCTGCCAAATCACATAATCCGGCGCAAACGCTTTGGTATCGCTCGCCCGCACATACGCGCTCGCGGCGAGGACCGGCACCCAGCGCAGCTCCGCCTCGCGCGTCAGCGCTTCCGCCGCCACGACCGCCTGCCGCCGCGCCTGCAGGTCCGGCCGCTGGGCGCGCGCCTCGGCGATCCAGTCCTCCAGCGCCCCGCTGATCGGCGCCACTTCCCCCACCGGCGCCAGCCGCTCCGGCACCGGCGCGTGCGTCAGGATCGCGGCGATCTGCAGGAGCTGCTTCTGCGCCTGCCGCGCGTGCAGCTGGTCCTGCTCGGCGCGGTTGCGCTCCACCTGCGCGCGCAGGGACGGCAGCTCGGCCTCCGTGCCCTGGCCCTTGCGGATCTTGGCGATGGCGATGCGGCGGTCGGCCAGGTCGACGGCGCGATCCGCGGCGGCGATCAGCCGGTCCAAGCCTTGGAAATTCAACCAGACATTCGTCAGCTGGTAGGCGATTTCACGCTTGGCGGCCTCAATGCCGGTGCGCTGCGCGTCCAGGCCTTTGTCCATCGCGCTGGCGGCGAGGATCGGGCTCAGGGCAAAAATCGTCTGGTCGATGTTCACGACGCCCGAGAACGTGTCCAGCCGCTGCAGCAGGATCGGCGGCCCCAGCATGGCCGTCTGCGCGCTCGTCAACGGCCCCAGGCCAAACGCCCCCGCCATGCCCGCGGCCATCGCGCCCAGGTCAAACTTCTGCTCCGCCGAGTTGTGCGCGTACGTGCCGACCGCCTTCACGTCCGGCAGCCACGCCGTCAGGATCTTGCCGCGCGTCGCGTCCGCCTCCTGCAGCTTGGCCTTCGCCACCTCGATGTCGCCGTTGCGTTCCAGCGCCTGCTGGATCGCGTCCTCCAGGCGCATGCCCACCGGCGCCGCCGTCGGCGTTTGCGCCACAGCCAGCGTCACCGGCGGCTCAGCTTGCGCCGGCGCGCTCGCCAGCAGCAGACCACCGGCCAGCAGCAGCACCACAATTTTGCCAAACGGCTCCACGCGCAGCGGCTCCTGCAGCGGCGGCAGCACCGTCGTCCCGGGAAATTCCTGATGCTGCGGCGGCAGCGGTTTCTTGCCAGTCACGAAATTCACCACCTTGCGCGGGAGGTTGCGCAGCGAATCAAACCACAGGAACACCGACGGCAGCACCAACAGCGTCAGCAGGGTCGAGGTCAGCACGCCGCCGATGACGGCAATCGCCATCGGCGAGCGGAACTCCGAACCGGGGCCGTTGTTCGTCGCCGTCGGCAACATACCCAGCACCATCGCCGCCGACGTCATCAGGATCGGCCGCAGGCGCTTTTTACCAGCGTCCACGACAGCGTCCATCGCCGACATGCCATCGCGCTGATTTTGCAGCGCCGCGTCCACCAACAAGATGCCGTTCTTTGTCACCAAGCCCATCAGCAAAATCACGCCGATCATCGAGCCCATCGACACCGTGCGGTCCGTCAGGAACAGCCCGACGATGGCGCCAATCAGCGCCAGCGGCAGCGCCAGCATGATCGTGAACGGGTGCAAGAACGACTCGAATTGCGCTGCCAGAATCAGGAAAATGAA
>CAIPXZ010000305.1 GCA_903869075.1 uncultured Myxococcales bacterium
CCTGGCGAGTCTGGGGCTGCGGGCGATGCTGGGCGGGAGCGTGGTGGGGTATATGACCGGCGGGCTGGCGGGGTTGTTTGTTTGAGAGCGTGAGCGGGCAGGGCGGCTGGGGGAGTTTTTTTCAGCGGGTGCTCCGCGATGCTGGCCGCGCTGCCCACTTCTGTCGCGCTCGCCGCTTCATCGCTCCAAGTTTTCGCGCGCGGCGGGCTTGCCAGTCTGGGACGCGACCCGCCGCGCGTAGCGGCTGGGACTTGACCTCGATGCAGAGAGGGCGGGGCGCTGCGTGTGGCTCGCGGAGCTCAGTGCACTGAGGTCGGGGCGCTGCGCGTGGCTCGCGGAGCTCAGTGCACTGAGGTCGGGGCGCTGCGTGTAGCTCGGGAAGCTCAGTGCAGATAGGTCCAAACGCTGCGGCCTGCCTTGGACACCGCTGTCGACAGGGGGCGCAACGCCGCGCGCAGCCCGCAGACCTCTGTCCACAGCGCTCGACGCGTCGCGCGCAGCCCGCAGGCCTCAGTGGACTCAGCTCGCCGGGGCAGGCACTGGCGCTGGCGCCGCTTTCCCTGCGGCTTCTGGCGCCACGTACAGCGCCAGCGGCGCCAGCAGCTTGCCCGCCAGCGCCTGACCGGCCGCCGAGGTGTCCAGCGCCGCGTTCGCCGCGACCTGCAGCACATACGAGCGGAACGCCGCCTTGAGCGCATCCAGCTTCTCGCGGACCGGCGGGGTCTCCAGCTGCGGCTTGACAGAAGTGATACCTGCCGCGACACCGGTGGCCTTGTGGGTCGCCAGCAGGTTGTCCAGCAGATCCTTGCCGCCCAGCGCTGCGAACTGCGCGTCGAGGTGCTGCTCGGCGATGAGCTTGATCCGCCCCTCGGTCTCCGACCACCGCTTGGCTGCCGCGCCGCGCACGAACGCCAGGCCATCGGGATACAGCGCGGCCAGCAGCTTCTCGGCGACCGGCGCGCTCGTGGCCCCGCCTGCCTTCACGCTGCCCTTGAGCCACGCCTCAATGCCAGCCCACACGCCTGACTCCAGGCGCATCGCCTTGCCAACCTCGGACTCCGGCGGCGCCGCGATCCCGGCGACCAGCGTGGCCTTGAGCGCGGCATCCGCACTGCTGACCTGGCCCAGCGCGGTGGTGACGTTTGGGGCGAGCTTCTTCTCGGTCGCGGCGGCGGACATCACAGAGGTCGCGACGGCGGAGGCGGAATTGGCGTCAAGGCGGGGCAGGTCGACAAGGGATTGGGCGTCGTAGATGCGGGTCATCGGGGCTCCTATGCGGTGTGCAGTCGTCGGTTGGCACGGCGCCGAGGACACCCTACGGCGTGGAGTGGAGGGTAAAAGGGCTGCGGCGGCTGGGCAAATTCCTGAACTGGCGTGGTGACAATGCTGTGATGAAGCGCTGGGGAGCGCGGCAGAATCCGTGAAACGCCGAATACCTCCTGACGGCCGGTGTGCTGTCGGGAGCGCGCCGTGGCCGCCAAGACCTTCACCTACAAGCGCCGGGAGCCGGAGAAGACGGATCTCCATCGCCTCGTCCGCACCTGGTTCCCGTCGATTCCCGGCATGCTCCGCGAGCGCTTCGGCCCGCGCGCCAAGCTCGCCAAGTTCCAGACGCAGGCGGTCGAGCGGTACGTCGACTGTGGCCAGCTCGCCAACGGCTTTGTCCGGGTACGCTGCACATCCTGCGGCGACGATCGATTGGTCGCTTTCTCTTGCAAGGTGCGCGGTCTATGCCCGTCGTGCGATGGTCGGCGGATGGTCGATGAAGCCGCGCACCTCGTCGATGAAGTCCTGCCGATCGCGCCGTACCGCCAATGGGTCTTCACCTTTCCGTTCTGGCTCCGCTACGTGATGGCGTGGAACATCTCGCTTCGCGACGCCATCCAGCGCATCGTGACCGACTGCACCCAGCAGTTCTACGTGCGTCGCGCCGGCCAGAAGCTCGCCAAGTGTGGCGGCATCGCCGTCGAACATCGCTTCGACTCTGCGCTCAAGGTCGACGTGCACTGGCACCTCCTGCTCGCCGACGGCGTGTTCATCCGCACGCGCGGGCGCAAGGGGGCGCCGGGGCGCGTGCGCTTCCTGCCCGCGGACGCGCTCGCATCCGCTGACGTTCCC
>CAIPXZ010000306.1 GCA_903869075.1 uncultured Myxococcales bacterium
GGGAACGTCAGCGGATGCGAGCGCGTCCGCGGGCAGGAAGCGCACGCGCCCCGGCGCCCCCTTGCGCCCGCGCGTGCGGATGAACACGCCGTCGGCGAGCAGGAGGTGCCAGTGCACGTCGACCTTGAGCGCAGAGTCGAAACGTCAAATGGATCGAGCCTCTAGCAGCGCTCGGCCTGCTGCGCAGGTGCCGGAGTTGTCGCTGTCGGGCGAGTCATTCTCGCGGCCGTTCAGGCGTTCATACCTGGCTCTGCACCGCGACATCCACGTGCGTGGGGCGTGCAGGGTGTTTCAAGGTCAAATCGTTGGACTCAGTGAGCCAAGCCGGAAGGCTGGAGCGCGCCAACGGCAACTGATGGGCCAACTCCCGTGCCACGCGGCCCGCGAGCGCGTCGCGGATGGCTGCGAGGGTCGGTTGCGGCTTGCTGAAGAAGTAGCCTTGCCCGTGTCGGCAGCCAATGCCCTTCAGGAGCTCCCACTGGGCCGCTGTCTCAATGCCCTCCGCCACCACCGATTTGCCCAAGGCGTGAGCCATGCTCACAATCGCTTGAACCATCGCCCAGTTGGCGGCGTCTGTCTCGATATCCCCGACGAAGCTGCGATCAATTTTGACCGTGTCGATGGGCAGGCGCTGCAGGTAAGCAAGCGATGAGAAGCCGGTGCCGAAATCGTCTAGATAGATGCCGACCCCAAGCGCGCTGATTGCAGCAAGAATTTCCCGTGACTCCGCCAGATTCTCCATCGCTGCGCTCTCCGTCAGCTCCAACCGGATGCGGTGTGGGGCGACGCCGTGGCGGCGGAGCGCGCTGGAGATCTGCGGGATCAACTCCGGATCGGCCAACTGCCGCGGAGAGACGTTGATGGACATCGTCAGCGCTGCGAAATGCGGGCCGTACTGGGCGTCCCATTCCGCCAAAGTCCCAATCGCCCGGTCCAAAATCCAACGTCCAAGCTTGAGGATGAGCCCGGTTTCCTCGGCGAGCGGGACGAAATCCAGCGGCGACACCAAGCCGCGCGTCGGGGATTGCCATCGCACCAGCGCTTCGACGCCAGAGAGTTGCCCCATGCGCAGCGAAACGATGGGCTGGTACACCAGGAAGAACTCGTCGTGGCGCAACGCGTCGTGCAGTTCGGTCTCCAGATACAGTCGCTCCAGCGCGGCCACGTGCAAGCCACTATCGGAGAACTGCAACCGCCGCGTGCCTTGTTGTTTGGCACGGTACATGGCCATGTCAGCGTCGCGCAGCATGTCTGCGGGGCTCTTGTGGCTCCGCTCGAGGATGGTGACGCCGATACTGACGGTGGAGTAGACCGTGTGGCTGCCGACAAGGAACGGCTCACTGATCTGCTGCTGGATCGCATCTGCCAGATGTGCGGCCTCGCTCTGGTGTGCGATGTCCTCCAGCAGCACGCAAAATTCGTCGCCCCCCAATCGCGCGACACTGCCACGGCCCTGAACGGCGGCACGCAGGCGCGCGGCGAGCGCAAGTAGCAACGCATCGCCGACCATATGACCGAGGCTATCATTGATCACCTTGAAGCGATCGACATCGACAAACAGCACGGCGCACGGCAGCGCACGGGGACGGCGCGCGCGCGCGATCGCGTGCTCGATGCGCTCCAGACAGAGGCTGCGGTTGGCCAAGCCGGTTAGGGCGTCGTGCATAGCAAGGTAGCTGATGTCCGCAGCGCGTGAACGTTCTGCCGTCAAGTCAGTCAGCGAACCGCCCATGCGAAACGCCTGACCCGTCGCGTCCCGCATGGCGACGCCGCGCGACCGTACCCAGACGTAGCTGCCGTCGCCACGCAATATTCTATGTTCACAAGTGAAGTCTTCAGTCTGCTGCAGCAGGTGCGCGTTCAGTCGCTCTTGCAGTGGCGCGCGATCCTCAGGGTGTACGCGAGATCGCCAAAGCCCACCCGACCCGACCCGTTCGCCCGCAGCCAGCCGCATCATCTGCAGCCAGCGGGTCGATACGACAACCTGGTCACCGTCCATATCCCAGTCCCAGATGCCGTCGTTGCTGCCGATACTTGCAACGTGAAGGCTCAGCTCAGAAGCCCGAAGCGCTGCAGTGGAGCGCGACCGTTCCAGTGCATAGCGGATGGCGCGCAGCAGTTGGTCGGCGTCGTACTGGCCTTTGACCAGGTAGTCCTGCGCGCCGTTGTGCAATGCCATCGACGCTATCCCATCCTCTTCCAGACCGCTCTGGACAATGATAGGCACGTCCGGCGCCATCTCCCTCACACGCAAGTAAGTCGTGAGACCAACGCTATCCGGCACACACAAGTCCATCAGAATCAAGCCGGGCTTGCGGCCAGCGAGCTTCACTCTCAACGCTGCGAGCGTTTCCGTGTGCTCCACAAAGAAACTCTGTCCAACGGAGGCGCGAAGCGACTGCAACACGTGGTCGCGATCGGCTTCGTTGTCTTCCAGAAACATCACGTGCAATGCGGTTTTGCTCACGGTCCCATCCATCCGGCGTGGTGGCGTTTGCTGCCACACATGCAGGAGATGTGCCACGAGCAATCCACCCGTCAAGAAATTGGCTATCTACTGATCGGGACTCTTGGATGCGGCGATTGGGGCAGTGAAGCAGACGACCGTTCCGCGCACGGTTGCGGGGTCAATCCAGATGGAGCCGCCCGCATCGCGGACGATGTCGCCGCAGCGTCCGAGTCCGATGCCGTGGCCGTTCTCTGTCCCGGCGTCAGCGCCGCGCTCGAAGAACTGCATCACCTTCAGCCGGTCACCCGGCGCGATGCCACGGCCGTTGTCCTCCACCCGAAACTCGCCAAACTGCCCGACGGCGCGCGCGGTGAGTGACACGAGTGGCGGCGCGTCGGAGCGATACTTCAAGGCGTTCTCCAGCAGGTTCTGCAGTACAATAACGAGTTCCGCGCGCCGCATTCGAATCGCTGGCAAAGGCCCCGCCGACACGGACGCCCCCGTGCGCTCGACGGCCTCAGCCAGATCCGCCTGCACTTCCAACCAGACTTGCGTGACATCCACATCGGCCAGCGTCTCGAGTTCCGGTTCCGGCTTGCCAGGTGCGAGCGCGCCAGTCACGCGTTCCTGCAGGCGCTGCAACATCTTGATAATCTTGTGAATATGCGCGTTTGAGGCTGCCGTATCGCCGGTCCCCACGCTGGCATCGAGTGCGCGCAGCCAATACTGTGCGGTTCGCAGCGGCTCTTGGAGGTCATGGACGAACAACCGATGCGTGTCAGGTGCCGTCCGATCCGCGCTGCGCGGGTCTGCCACCACCGTTGGCAGCACGGTCTCCGCTTGGTCTGCCGCGACCAACTTGAGATGGCGAGCGAGCGTTGCGAGGCCTGCCAAGTCGAGCGTCAAGTAGTCCGCGGCCCCGGCGCGCGTGACGGCTACGGCTTCCGCGATCGACGGTCGGTCCGTCACCAGCCAGATCGGCGCCTGACGGTCGATCCTGCGCAAGGCGTCCAGTACTTCATGCGCCGGTGCCCAAGCCAGACCGCAGGTGACCACGGCGCACGACCACTTGGCTTGGTGCAACGCATGCGCCCACGCTATGCCAGTCCGCACCTCCGACACCCCTCGCGTGCCAACGCAAGCGGCCACGAACTCTTGCAGTTCGAGCCCTTCTGAGACAACCAAGACTCGTGGGTGGTGAGACTTCACACCGTGGATAAGCGCTCCAAGCACGTCTGCTGTCCGAACTTCCCGACCACATCCGACCTCCGCCATAGCCGACCTCGCCCAAACGCACCGCCAAGGTCGAGTCTACGCCGCCCGATCAGCGCGTCAAGCGCTCAGATCGGGCGA
>CAIPXZ010000307.1 GCA_903869075.1 uncultured Myxococcales bacterium
GACGCCGACGGCGACGGCTACGGCACCGGCCTCGGCGTCGCGCAGTGCGGACCCTTCGGCCTCCTCACTGCGTTGGTCGCGGGCGACTGCAACGACGGCGCCGTGGCCGTCCACCCCGGCGCCGCGGAAGTCTGCGGCAACAGCCAGGACGACAACTGCAACGGCCAGACCGACGAGAATTGCGCCGTCTGTACCGCGCAGACCTTGCAGGACTTTGAGACCGGCACGGCGCCCGGCTGGACGACGTCGACGAACTGGGGAGTGGCGAACTGGCTGCTGTTGAGCGGCGGCTATTCGCTGGAGTACGGCTATCCGGCGGCGTGCGGCTATCCGGCGGTCACCGGCGAGACGACGGGGACGACGCTGACGATCCCGAACGGCGCGAAATTCATCAAACTGAGCTGGCGGTTGAACAACTACTACGTCTGCTCGTCCGCCGACACGCTGGGCAATTGCCTGGTGCACACCGTCGATCCATCGGCGAAGTTGGTTGTGAAGATCGGCGCGACGAGCCAGCAGCTGGGGCCGAGCAGCGGCGTGATGGGGACGATGCAGACCGCGACCTGGACGGTCAGTCCGGCGCAGTGGGGCACGCAAGTCGCGATTTCCGCGGCGTTCACTTCCGCGTGGGCCAGCACGGACTGCGACGGTGGCGCGGCCATCGACGACATCCGCGTGACCTGCAACTAATTGCCGAACCCGGCGGCGGCGTTTGTCGGGTTGTGATTTGCGTTTTGCAAAGTTTCGTTACAATGGCAGCTGATCGCGCCGTTGCCTACGCGCCGCCGAGGACCCGCATGTTTGAGCTTGCTGCCCCTACCTCTGCCTTTCGCACCCTTTGTCTCGCCCTCTGCCTTGGCCTTGCCGCCTGCGGCCAACCGGCGGCAAAAGCCAACAGCGGCGACACGCCCGACACCGGCATCAGCCTGCCCGACTTGTTGAGCGGGGTCGACAGCAGCCACCCCGACGGCAGCAGCGACAGCGCCGCGCCCGACAGCGCCACGGACATCAGCAGCCCCGGCGACAGCGGCAATCCCGAACTGCAAAACGACGTCGCCGACACCGGGCAGGGCGGCTGCGAATTTCCCGCGCAGCCGTTGCCGGGTGAGCCTGGCTCGGTCTGCAAAACGTCCGACGAATGCGACAGCGGCGCCTGCGTCGATGGCCCCAACGGCAAAATCTGCACAAGCGCCTGCAGTTCCTGCTGCCCGACCGGCTTCAAGTGCGAGCCGTTCCAGACAAGCGGCGGCGACACGCTCCAGGTCTGCCTGCCGAAATGGAACGCGCTGTGCCGGCCGTGCGACACCGACGCCGAGTGCGCCAAGCTGGGCAAAGATTCGCTGTGCGTGCAATACAAGGCCACCGGCAGCTTCTGCGGCGGCGGCTGCACCGAGAACGCCGACTGCCCCAGCGATTACGCGTGCCAGGACGCGCAGGGCGAGAAGGGCGCGGCCAAGCAGTGCGTGCGGACGAGCGGCGTGTGCAGCTGTTCGCCGCAAGCGATCGCCGACGGCGCGCAGACGACCTGCAAAATCAGCAACACCGCCGGCACTTGCACCGGCGTGCGCAAGTGCGCGCTCTCCGGCCTGAATGACTGCCCAGCGGCGACGCCCGCGCCGGAGACGTGCGGCAACAACGTCGACGACGACTGCAACGGCCAGACCGACGAAAACGGCGCCAAGGGCTGCACCCAGCTGTGGCCGGACGGCGTCGGCGACGGCGACGGCAAGCTCGGCTCCGCGTCGCAGTGCCAGTGCGCGCCCAGCGGCTTGTACACCGCGACGACGGCGACCGACTGCGATGACGCCAACAAGGCCGTCAACGGCAAAGTCGTGGAAGTCTGTGATGGCATTGACAATAACTGCGACGGCCAGACCGACGAGGGCTGCGACAAGGACGGCGACGGCTGGTGCGACATCAACATGGCCGTCGTCGGCGACCCGCTGGTTTGCAAGAAGGGCAAAAAGGACTGCGACGACACCAACGCGGCGATCAACCCGGGCGAGCAGGAAATTTGCGGCAACAACATCGACGACGACTGCGACGGCTTGACCGACAGCGGCCCCAACGTCGCCGGCTGCGTGCCTTTCTACGGCGACAACGACGGTGACGGCTACGGCGCTGGCGACCCGGTCTGCCAGTGCGGCGCCAAGGGCATCTACACCGCCACCAAGACCGGCGACTGCGCCGACAACGACCCGAAGATCAACCCCGGCGCCGCTGAGCTGTGCGGCAACCAGAAAGACGACGACTGCGACGGCTTGACCGACGACGCCAACGCCGTGGGCTGCACCAATTATTACGTGGACTTGGACGGCGACGGCTTTGGCACCGCCACGCCCACGTGCCTGTGCGCGCCCGACGCGACGCATTCCGCGCTCAAAGCCGGCGACTGCGACGACAGCTCCGTGGCGATCAACCCAGCCGCCACCGAGACCTGCAACGGCGTGGACGACAACTGCAACGGCACCGTGGACGAGATGGGCGCCGGCGGCTGCACCGTGTTCTTCGTCGACGGCGACGGCGACGGCTTTGGCAACCCCTCGACCGGCTTGTGCTTGTGCCAAAAGACGCCGTTCAACACGGTGTCCATCGGCGGCGACTGCAACGATGACGCGGCGACCGCGCACCCCGGCGCCAGCGAGATCTGCGACGGCTTGGACAACAACTGCGACGGCGTGACCGACGAAGCCAACGCCCAGGGCTGCACCCAGTTCTACGCCGACGGCGACGGCGACGGCTGGGGCGATTCCAGCAAATCCGCGTGCTTGTGCGCGGCGACGGGTGTCTTCAAGGTCGCCAAGCAGGGCGACTGCAATGACGGCGACCCGGCGATCAACCCCGCTGCCAAAGAACTGTGCGACGGCGTGGACAACAACTGCGTCAACGGCATCGACGAAGCCGGCGCGCAGGGCTGCTCCGTGTTCTGGCTGGACCACGACGGCGACAAGTTTGGCTCGCTGACCGACTCGCAGTGCCTGTGCGCGCCCACCGGCGAATACACGGCGACCAAGAGCGGCGACTGCAACGACAACGACAAGACCGTCAATCCCAAAGCCAGCGAGATCTGCGACGGGCTGGACAACGACTGCGACGGCGTGACCGATCCGCAGAATTCCGACGGCTGCACGGCGTGGTACGTGGACAAGGACGGCGACAACTACGGCGCCATCAACCTCGCGTCCAAGTGCCTGTGCAGCGCGCTGCCGGGCTACTGCAGCCAGTGGGGCGACTGCAATGACAACGACCCGACCGTCAACCCCGGCGCCATCGAGGTCTGCAATGGCAAGGACGACGACTGCGACGGCGTGAAAGATCCCAAGAATTCGCCGGGCTGCGTGAACTATTACGTCGATCTGGACCAGGATTTGTACGGCGCCAACGGCCTGTCCCAGTGCCAGTGCGCCAGCGACGGCGTGTTCAGCGCGACGCTGAGCGGCGACTGCAACGACTCCAACGCGCAGATCAACCCGGGCGAGGCGGAGATCTGCAACGGCATCGACGACAACTGCAACGGCCAGACCGACGAGGGCTTGCTGGCGATGTACTACATCGACGGCGACCTGGACGGCTACGGCGTCAGCGGCACCGGCGTGACGCTGTGCGGCCCGGACGGCACCCACAAGGTCGCGACCGGCGGCGACTGCGACGACACCAAGGCCAGCATCAACCCGGGCGCGGCGGAGACGTGCAACGGCATAGACGACAACTGCAACGGCCAGACCGACGAGGGCTTGACGACCATCACATATTACGCCGACGCCGATCTGGACGGCTACGGCACCGGCGCCGGCAACTTGCAGTGCGGCCCAAGCGCGAGCTACCCGGTGACGGTCGCCGGCGACTGCAACGACTCGGCGAAGGCGATCAACCCCGGCGCCGCGGAGACGTGCAACGGCTTGGACGACAACTGCAACGGCCAGACCGACGAGGGCCTGGTCATGGGCACCTACTACCAGGACCTGGACAACGACGGCTTTGGCAACACCGCCGTCACCGTCCAAGCCTGCGCCAAGCCGGCCGGCTACGCGGTGCTGAGCGGCGACTGCAACGACCTGAGCGCCAACGTCTATCCCGGCAAGACCGAGATCTGCGGCGACGGCCTGGACAACAACTGCGACGGCCAGACGGACGAGGGCTGCACGGTGTGCCAGCCGCAGCTGCTGATCGACTTTGAGAATCAGGACTTGACGGGCTGGAGCCTGACCGCGGCGTCGCCGGGCACCTCGCCAGGCTGGGCGCTGTGGACGCCGGGCATTGCCAGCACGTACTCGCTGGCCGTGTCCGATCTGCCCAACGTCAAGGGCTACACGCCGGGGCAACCGCTCGCCGTCAGCGCAACCGCGACCAAGACGCTGACTGTGCCGGCATTTGCCAAGGCGATCTCCGTCAAGGTGGACTATCAGGCGTATGTGCAGACCGAGAGCATCTTCAGCAGCTCCTACAAGCCGATGCAAAAAGACACGACGGCGTCGCTGACCATCACGATTCAAGGCGTGTCGACGACGTTGAACAGCAGCTCGACGTACGGCGTCTCGACGGTGATCCTGCCGCTCGCCACGGTGCCGGCGACGACGTCGCAGATCCCAATCACGTTCAAGTTCACGCAGGGCACCTTTTCGTTCTTAACGTCGTACCAGATCGACCCGAATGGGTACGTGGCGATCGACAACATCGGCACCGCCTGCCCGTAGGTTGACATCCCCGCGCGCCCGCCCGCACGATCGCACCCGGAGGCGCGCGCATGAGCCAGTTTGAAGTCATCCGGGACCTGGGCGAGACCATCAAGGAATTGCTCAAGGATTCCTTCAAAACCGCAGGCTTTACAACGGTTTCCGTCAGCACGGACCGGCCAAAAAAGGACAACATCAAGACGTTGCCGCTGGTCAATGTCTACCTGTACCACCTCGCGTTCCAGGCCAACTACCGCGAGCGCACCGAGGCGCTGGTCAGCACGCACGACAAACACGGCAACATCATTGAGTTTTATCAGGACGCGCCGTGCTACATGAACGCGCACTACGCCGTCTCGGTGTGGGGCAATTCGCCGGCGGAGGAGAGCCTGCTGCTGGGACTTGTGGTCAAGACGCTGCTCGAGCACACAATCATGACAGGCGCCGAGCTCAAGGGTGATTCGTTTTATCCGGACGATAAGGTCAATGTATTTCCGAACTTGCAGGCGGATCACAACGACCTGATGTCGTTTTGGCGGGCGCTCAACGAGGAGATCCGGCCGGCGCTGTTTTACTACGCCAAGTTCCGCATCGAGTCCGACCGGCGCTCCTCCGAGATCCGCCGCGTCACGGCAAAAGAGATCGCGGTCACGCGGTAGGCACGCAAGCGCCGCAGCGGCCGCTCAGCGCAGGGACTGCAGGCCTTCAAAATCTTGTTCAATCAGGTAGGTGCACAGGAGCAGCTCGTAGGCTTGGAGCGCCCACTCGGGCTGTTTGTCCTGGACCAGCAGCGCCCACAGGCGGTCGCGCAGGGGCAGGAACGCTTTGGCGGCCTTGGCGTCCGTCAGCGGCAGCAGTTGGCCAAAGGTCCGCGTCTTGAACAGCACGCGCGCCGCGCGATACGCCAACGGCTGTGGCGGGTGCAGATCGCCGAACGCCGGCTTGGGCGCTTCCGCGGGATCGGCGTAGGCCGTATAGGGATCCGGCGGTGACTGCGGCGGCGCGATCGCCAGGAAAGCATCGACGAGGTGCAGCCACGCGACGACCTCTGGATCCAGCGGCAGCGCCGTGACGGAACACTTCTTCAACTGGCCCTTGCTGGCTCCGACCCGTGCGCCACATGCCTCCGCGTCGGCTGTATCCTGCGCCCGGCTCGTCGGCACGAATGGCACCTGCGCGGCGGGCAAGAACTGCGGATCGCCGGGCGGGAACGAGCCGCGGGCGTTTAGGACGTCCTCCGCGGCTTCGGCGGCTTGCAGCGTGGCGTCCAGGGTGCGGCTGTCCGGCGGCGGCTTGGGCCAGTCACGGATCACGAGGAGATCGGCGATCGCCTGGCGCTTGAGACCGCAGGCCATGCGGATGCCGGGCAAGGCGACCGCGTCCCAGGGCAAAGGTTGGGAGTTGGCATCGCGATTGGCGCGGCAGTGGGCGCTGTTGCGGACGTGCGTCTGGGCGAGCGTCCAAGCGGACTCGTACGCCGGATCGTCGGCGAATGCGCGGAGCGGCAGCAACGCGAGGCACGCGAGCAGGGCGAGTGGATGGCTCGGTTTACGCACGGCAACTCCCCGGCCCGGCGCAGCACGCCGCGCCCTGAGTTTGGCGCTGCGCGGCAGGCGCGGCAAGCCGGAGATCGCCAAACCGGACCCGGCGTCGTACGGCGCGCACGCGTTTCGCCCTTCGCGCCGGGCCTCCACGCCACCCAGCAAAAGCCTCCCCCACCGCCTGCCCAGCTCGCGCCGGGCAGACCCCACCATCGGCGTGAAGCGTCCGATTTCTCGGAGCCTTATCGCCGGCGGCCCCGCGGCTTGTGACCGCGTCCGCCCCTCCAAGTCGCTGGCAACTCACCAGCGCTCCCGGAGCCATGATGTGGCATCGATCCCGCCCCGGCGCGCGCCCGGCTTGGCTCACGAAGGAGGGGCCAGCTCACCCCTCAGATTGGTATTCGCGACTTCCCGACTTTTGCCGCGGTCGCACCCCAAAAAAGTTTTGCCGCCCGTGTCAGCCGATCGGTTGCGCCTCGTGAAGACTTGTGGCACACGTTTTCCCTGACAGCCACTGTCGCACGAAGGTTCCGCGCACTTGCAGCGGTCGCATCGGTGAAGCGGGTGGCAGCCAGGCCGGATTTGTCATCCAAAAGCGGGCATTTGCCCGAAAGGTGTTCACATGGCTACGTCGTATCTTTCGCCAGGCGTCTATGTCGAGGAAGTCGATCGCGGTACCAAGCCGCTCGAGATGGTCGGTACCAGCACGGCTGCGTTCCTTGGCGAGGCCAACACCGGCCCGGTCAATGAGCCCGTCTTGGTGACCAACTGGTCGCAGTACACCAAACATTTCGGCGACTTCCAGAACAGCGAGTTCCTCGCCCACGCCGTCTACGGCTTTTTCAACAACGGCGGCGCCCGCGCGTTCATCGTCAATGTCGGCAACTGGGACGAAATTTCCAAGGGCGACGGCAAGGAAGGTGGCAAGAAGCCGGCCAGCAAGGCCGCGCTCTACATCGGCAGCGATAACGGCCCCGGCACGCGCACTGGCCTGAAAGCCCTTGAAGACGTTGAGGAAGTGAATATCGTCGCCGCGCCCGGCCAGACCGACCCGGTCATCCAGGACGCCGTGCTGAGCCACTGCGAGAACATGCGCTACCGCTTCGCCGTGCTCGACTCCCCGGAAGTCATCGAGAAGGGCGGCGTCGACAAGCTGCCCAAGCCGCGCGACAGCAAGTACGGCGGCTACTACTTCCCGTGGGTTGAAGTCTACGACCCCTTCAAAGGCAACATCTTCCAGCCGCCGAGCGGCTACATCGCCGGCATCTACGCCCGCAGCGATGGCGAGCGCGGCGTGCACAAGGCGCCCGCCAATGAGATCGTCCGCGGCGCCATTGGCCTCAAGTACAACATCACCCGCGGCGAGCAGGACCTGTTGAATCCCAAGGGAATCAACGTGATCCGCAGCTTCCCCAACCGCGGCATCCGCGTGTGGGGCGCGCGCACGATCTCGTCGGACGCCTCGTGGCGCTACGTCAACGTGCGCCGACTGTTCAACATGGTCGAGCAGTCGATCGAGCTGGGCACGCAGTGGGTCGTGTTCGAGCCCAACGACCAGCGGCTGTGGAAGCGCGTTACGCGCGACATCTCCGCGTTTTTGCTGCGTTTGTGGCGGCAGGGCGCGCTGTTCGGCAAGACCCCGGAAGAGGCGTTCTTCGTCAAGTGCGACGACGAGACCAACCCGCCGGAAGTCATCGACGCCGGCCAGATGATCTGCGAAATCGGCATGTGCCCGGTCAAGCCCGCGGAATTCGTGATCTTCCGCATCGGCCAAATGCCGAGCGGCGGTGACGTCTCCGAGTAAGCAAGCCCGCCGCGCGCGAATGTCTGCAGCGATGCAGCGGCGGGCGCGGTAGGAACCGAGTTGTGAAGCGCCGCGCCGCGGTCGACCCGAGTCGATCGCGGCGTTGGCGTTTTGGCCGCCAGCTACGCCCGCGGATGAAACCGGTCATACACCTCGCGCAGCCGATCGCGCTGCACATGCGTGTAAATTTGCGTAGTTCCGATATCCGCGTGGCCCAGCATCGCCTGCACGCTGCGCAAATCGGCGCCGCCCGCCAGCAGGTGCGTCGCGAACGAGTGGCGCAGCTTGTGCGGCGAGATCGGCCTATCGATCCCCGCCACCAGCGCGTAGCGCTTGACGAGCTTCCAAAAACCCTGTCGCGTCATGGCTTTGCACTGGCTCGTCACGAACAGCGCTTGCGGCGCGCCGCCCTTGCGCCCGCGCGTGGTGCCGCGCACGAGGCTCGGCCGGCCGTTGGTCAGGTACGTCACCAGGTGCGCCCGCGCCACTTCGCCAATCGGCACCAGGCGCTCCTTGCGGCCCTTGCCGACGCAGCGCACGAGCCCGCGATCGAAGTCCACATCCGCCAGCTGCAGCCCTACAAGCTCGCTCACGCGCAGTCCCGTCGCGTACAGCGTCTCCAGCATCGCCGTGTCGCGCAGCCCGCGCTCGCCTTCGCCGCCCGGCGCCGCCAGCAGCCGCCCGACTTCCTCTTGCGTCAGCACGTCCGGCAGGTCGTGTTCCTGCCGCGGCAGGTCGACCAAAAGCGCGGGATTTTCCATGACAATCCCGCGATCGACCAGCCAATGGCCATACGTCCGCAGCGTCGACAAGTGCCGCGCCACCGACCGCGACTGCAGCCCGGTGTCATGCAAATCCGCAATGTATTCACGGAGCGCGTCGCGGTCGAGCTCGCTCGCCTGGTCGACGCCAAGCTGCTCGTCCATGTAGTGCACCATCCGCAGCAGGTCGCGGCCGTACGCGGTGAGCGTATTGCTGGACATGTTGCGCTCCAGCCGCAGGTGGCGCAGGAAGCGCTCCACCGTGGCCTGCAGCGAATCGGGTTGGCGGGTCTCAGGAGTCCGGGGAAGTGGTGTCGCGTTCATCATGGGAATGGATCTCGCACGATCCGCGACAACGATCAAAAAATCTGTCAAAACGACAAGTTGTGCGAGTTTTTTGACAAGATCGCGGATCCGATCCGATCCGCGCCCTGCCGCGCAAATGCGCTAGATCACGACGGATCGCGATCGCACCGGCCACGGCCGCGCGCTGGCGCTGAAAGTGCCGATCGCGACCCATAAGCTGCTTAATTTCAAGTGGTTGCGCGCCGTTCGGCGCCGGATCGACGCAGCCCACCCCGTTGTGGGTGGGCCACAGTCCATGTTCGCGCCCCGGCGAATTCTGCCGCGCGCCGTGAAAAAATGTCACACGCACCGCGCACAGCGCAGAGGCGCGAGCGGCGATCTGGAACTGGCTGGCAAGGCAAAGCCGCGATCGCGGCGCCGACCAAAGTGCGGTCAGGCGTCCAAGCGTCCGTCAGGCTTAGACAATCTCGATGTCGTTCTTCTGGCAGAACGCCACGAAGCCGAGCTTGGAAATGCCGCGGAGCGCGCGCATCGACAGGCGAACGCGCACGAATTCGTTCAGCTCAGGCACCCACAGACGCTTGGTCTGCAGGTTCGGCAGCTGGCGCATCTTGGTCTTGTTGTTGGCGTGGCTGACGCGGTTACCGACGAGGGGACGCTTTCCGGTGAGCTGGCAGACGCGGGACATGAGGGCCTCACTGACGAAATGGAGCGACGCAAATGGCGACGCGGGGGCGGAATCTTACAGCGAAATCGCCGTCAGGTCAAGGTTCGAAACGGTAACCCCAGCCGCGGACGGTGACGATGTGGCGCGGATGGTCCGGTTCGGTCTCCACGTACCGCCGCAGCCGCACGATGAAGTTGTCGACCGTGCGCTCCGTCGGCGTTGCGTCCATGCCCCAAACTTCCTCGAGGATGTCGGCGCGGCTCAGCGCCCGGCCGGGGTTGCGCGCCAGGAACTGCAGCAGCACGACTTCCTTCTCGCTCAGCTCGTGCCACTGGCCGTCGGGCGTCATCAACGCGCGCCGCTCCACGGACACCGTCGCCAGGCCAATGCGCAGCTCAGCGTCCGTCAGCACTTCCAGCGAACCGGTCGAGCGGCGGATGTGCGCCCGGACGCGCGCCAAAAGCTCAGCCATATCAAACGGTTTCGCCAGATAGTCGTCCGCGCCGCCGTCCAGCGCGTGCACCTTGCTGTCGATGTCGTCGCGGGCCGTCAGCATCAGCAGCGGTGTGTTCACGCCGATTTTGCGGATGCGCCGGGCCACGTCGATGCCGTTCATGCCCGGCAGGCCGATGTCCAGCAGGATCACGTCAAATCGGTCGGCCTCGATCACTTCCAGCGCGGATTCGCCGGTTTTGTACCAGCGGACCTCAAAGCCTTCGTGCTCCAGGTTCAGGCGAACCATCGTGCCGATCAGGGGATCATCTTCAACGAGCAAAATGCGCATGGTCTTCAGGTGTGGCCGGTCAACTTGCCGGGGCGAACCTTAGCCAATTGCGGCGGCCACGACAACCGGACAATGCAATCAGGCCCGATCCGCCGTCGATCCGCGTGGCAGACGCAGCAAAAAGCGCGCGCCTTTGCCCTCGCCGTCGCTCGTCGCCGTCAACTTGCCGCCCATCCGCTCCGCCAACGCACGCGACAGCGACAGCCCCAGACCCGTGCCGGACGCCTGGCTCGTCGCGCCCGCCGCGCGCATGAACGGCTGGAACAGCTTCTCCGCCAGCTCCGGGGCAAACCCGATGCCGTCGTCTTGCACTTCCACAACCACGGCGCTGGCTTCCACGCTGCCGCGAACGTCGATGCGGTTGGCGCCATACTTCTGCGCGTTGTCCGCGAGGTTCTCGAGAATCGTCCAGATCGCCGTTGAATCACCAAGCGTATTCAGCCCTTCCGCCACCTGCGCGTGAACCCCCGCCGGCGGCGCCGTCACCTGCCGCCGCTGCACAAACCGCGTCAGCAGCTGCGACACGTCCACCGGGTCGCGCGCCAGCCGCTGCTCCGGCATCCGCATCCGCTGGGCCAGCAGCAGGTTCTGGATCAGGTGTTCCTCGCGATCGGCCTCGCGCAGCGCCATCGAAGTCAGCTCCTTGAGCTGCTCCGGCGGCATCCGCCCGGCGTGGATCGTCTGCAGCACGGCCTTGATGCCCGCCAGCGGCGTCTTCATCTCGTGCGTCACGCGGCCCAAAAAGTCCTGCATTTCCCGACGGAACCGGCTCTCCGTGCGGACCAAGCGAAACAGCATCCCGGCGACCGCCACAAGCAGCCCGGTCAGCAGCGAGCCCTCGCCCAGCACCATCTTGCGCTTGCGGGCGTAGCGTTCATCGGCACTTTTCTCAGCATCCGCCGTGGGTTGCACAACCAGCACGCCAGGCAGCTGCGCCACGCCAGTCACGGCAAAGCCGTCGCCCACGCGATGCGCCATCGGCGACACGCGTCCCGGCATCTGCACGATCTCCAGATGCGGATCGTCGCGCACCGGCCCCGGCTTGGCCGTGTCGGCGTGCAGCCGCAGCGCGTGGACCTCCGCCTCGCGCTCCAGAATGGTCTGCATCATCTCCCGCTGGGCGTTGATCGCCTGGGAAATGTAGACAAGCCACCACGCGCCCAGCGC
Source organism: uncultured Myxococcales bacterium (assembly GCA_903869075.1). Taxonomy (GTDB): domain Bacteria; phylum Myxococcota_A; class UBA9042; order UBA9042; family UBA9042; genus CAIYBN01. The sequence continues at coordinate 11,704 of CAIPXZ010000307.1, forward strand.
CGCCAGCAGGAACGCCGCGGCGCCAAACAGCCAGACCGGACTCAGCCGGTCGCGCACAAGACCCACCGCGCGCTTGCTCATCGGCTACGCCACGCCCTGCGCCGCGGCGATCAGCGCCGCCGCCAGCGCGTCCACATGCGCTTCGGTGTGCGCCGCGGACAGGAACATGACCTCGTACGCCGACGGCGGCATGTACACGCCCGCCGCCAAGACCGCGTTATACATGGCATTATAGCGCTCAATCGCCTGGCCAGCGATCTCGTCGGCGCGCGTCGGCAGCGGCCCTTCGACAAAATACGGCCACACAATCGAGCCGATCCGCCGCACCCGCAGCCACGGAATTTGCGCGGCCGCGAGCTTCGCCTCGAGCCGCGCGCCAAGCGCGGCGATGTGCTCGTACACGAGCGGATTCTTCAGCTTTTCCAAGGTCTTCAGGCCCGCGGCGATCGACACCGGGTTGCCCGACAACGTCCCCGCCTGATACACCGGCCCGACCGGCGCCAGCAGCGACAGCAGCTTTTGCGGGCCGACCACAGCGCCGATCGGCATGCCGCCGCCGACGATCTTGCCGAGCGTGACGAGATCCGGCTGGATGCCGGCAATCGCGCCGTAGCCGCCGAAATGCAAGCGGAATCCGCTGATGACCTCGTCGAAGATCAGCAAGCTGCCGTGCTGGCTGGCGATGCGCCGCAGTCCGGCGAGGAACTCCGGCGACTGCACGAGCAGGCCGTTGTTGGCCGGCAGCGGCTCGAGGATGATGGCGGCGATGCGGCTGCCGTGGAACGCAAACAGCTTCTCGACCTCGGCAAGATCGCCAAACGGCAGGCAAATCGTCAGCGCGGCGATCTCGCGCGGGATGCCCTGGCTCGACGCCTCGGCGCCCGGCTGCGCGCCCGTGATCAGCCCCGAACCGGCCTTGACCAGCAAGCCGTCCGAGTGGCCGTGGTAGCCGCCCTCGAACTTGACGATCAGCGGCCGCCCCGTCGCGCCACGCGCCAGCCGCAGCGCCGTCATCACGGCTTCCGTGCCCGAGCTCGTCAGCCGCACCTGCTCAAACGGCGGGAAGGCGTCCAGAATCGCCTCCGCCATCAGCGTTTCGCCCGGGTGGCACGCGCCGTAGGAAAGCCCGCGCGTCGCCGCTTCCTGCACTTCCGCCACGACGTCCGGGTCGGAATGGCCGAGGATCAGCGGGCCCCACGACATGCAGAAATCGATGAACGTGTTGCCGTCGACGTCGTCAAAGTGCGCGCCCGACGCCTTTTGGAAGAAGATCGGCTTGCCGTTGACGGACTTGCACGCCCGCACTGGGCTGTTGACGCCGCCGGGGATGCGCTTTTGCGCGCGGTCAAACCACTGGTCGGAGCGGGCGCGGCTGAACGAGGCGGACGGGGCGGTTTTCTTGGCCATGACGGTTTCCTTACGCGCAAAAAGGGAGGAGGGCGGCCGTGACGTCGGCCAAATCGGGTGACGCAGCTTGCGCTGCAGGGGCGACACCGTGCTTGTCGCGCAGCGCCGCCGCCGTCGTCGTACCAATGACCACGAGCGGACGATCGCGCAGGTCGGGCGCCCACGCAAGCAGGCGATCGACGGCGGACGGTGCCGCCAGGAAGATCGCCCGCGCCGTGCGCGCTTGCGCCAGCAATTCAGGCGGCGGTGTCGCCGGCGCGGCATTTTCGTAGACAACCGCCAGCGTCACGGCGTGTCCCGCGGCGCGCAGCTGCTCCGCCAGCTCCGGCTGGCTCTGGCGCGCTTGCACAACGAGTACGCGCGCGGCAGCGGGCAGGCGCGCCAC
>CAIPXZ010000308.1 GCA_903869075.1 uncultured Myxococcales bacterium
ATTTTGGCGGTCCATACCTCGTCTCACCGGTGCGCTATTTTGGCGGCGGGCTGGAGGAGTCGGACAGCAACCAGGACGGGCCGAACATCGAGTTTGACGGTCTGGGCCTCTACCTCTGGCAGGCGGCGCGCTACGTCGCGGCCAGCAACGACGCGGCGTGGCTGGCGCAGCGCTGGCCGCAGCTGCGCGATTTGGTGGCGAACCGGCTGCTGGCGCTGCGCGATCCGTCGGGACTTTTGCAAAAAGATTCAAGTATTTGGGAAGCGCACTGGAACGGCAAGCAGAAGCATTTTGGCTATTCCGACATCGTCGGCGTGCGCGGGCTGTGCGGCGCGGCGGAGTTGGCTCAGGCGGCGGGCGAGGCCAAGCTGGCGGACAGCTACCGGCTGGCGGCGGCGGCGATGCGCGATGCGGTTGTGAGCCACCTGGTCGGCGCCGATTCCGTGCTGCGCGGCAACCTGGAGGAGCCACCCGGCGCGGCGCTGGACATCGCGGTGGTGGAGGCGTTTCTCGACGGGCAGATCGCGCCGGGCGGGCCGATTGCCGCGGCGACATGGGCAGCGTGGCAGCAAAAGCTGAGCGCGGGCGGCGGTCCGGGGCTGATCCGCAATGACGACGGCGGGGTGTACGACAGCGCGGAGTGGCTGTTCATCGACCTGCGCGTGCTGCGGCTGCTGGAGCGGATGCAGGCGGCGGGCCAGCCAGTGGCGGCGCAGGCGGCGGCGCTGCACGCGCGGATGCAGGACGTGATGACGGCCGGCGGCGGCGTGGTGCCGGAGCTGATCGCCACGCAGGGCGCGGCGGCGGGGCAATTTGACGGCGCGATCCCGATGGTCGGCTTTGGCGCCGGCGCGATGGCGCTGTGGCTGGGCGGCGAGGCGTGGGGCGATGACCTGACGGCGTGCCTGACGCCGCCGAGCGTCGCCGACGATCCGGCGGTGGCGGAGCCCGAGCCCGACGCTGGCGTGTGCCCGGAAGACGGCTGTCCCGATGCGGCGGTCGAGGTCGCGGCGGCCGATGACGCGGCGGCGACAGATGCTGCGGCTGTGGCGGAGCCCGCGCCCGATGCCAGCGCGGCGGCAGAAACGCTCGATGCGGCGCCGGACGCGACCGCCAGCGCCGATGCGGTCGCCGATGCGGTTAGCCCCGCCGACGCAGCGCCCGACGACGCGACCGCGCCGCAGACGCCGCTGCCGACGGCGACGGCGTGTCAGGCAGGACGGCCGGCGCCGTCCGCGCTGGCAGCAGCGCTGGCAGCCGTCGCGGCGCTGGCGTGGCGGCGGCGCGTTACCAGCAAGCTTCGGTGCTCGTCGCGCGGATAGCCGGCACCTGCCCCGCGGCGATGTCCGCGAGATAACAGCGGTACAGCTGCTTGGGCCGCTCGGTCTGGAAGTTCGTCTCGTGGCCGTCCTCGATGCTGTCGCCCAGGTTTTGCACAACCACGGCGGTGCGCAGGCCCAGCGCGGCGTTGCCGCTCACCGGCAGCGGCAGCGGCTTTTTGCCCCACAGCGGCAGCAGCGTCGCCAGCGAGCGCTGGCCAAGCGCGACGAGCTCCGCCGACTGCACGTCCAGCGCTGGCCCCGCCAGATCCAGCCCGGCGGCGAGGCTGAAGGCATTGGCAATGCTCGGCAAAATGTAGTGGTCGACCAGACCTTGCAGCATCAGCACGTGCGGCGCGTGCGCCTGCGCGGTGATGCGCGGGCCGTAAATCTGCGGATCGGACGACTCGACGGCCCACTGGAACAGCGTCAGCGCCGGGTCGTGCGGCGTCAGCGCGCGGCCGCGCACGTCGTAGCCCAGCAGGCCCTCGGCGACCGGCTTGACGGCCAGCGGCAGCGTCTTGTCCATGACGTTCATGATGTAGCTGCCGCCGGCGCCGGACAAAATCGCCGCAGAAAACGCGGACTTGTCAGATAGCGTCAGCGGCAGGATCGTCGCGCCCATGGAGTGGCCCATGACCGCGACCTGCTCGGCGTGGCTGTGGAAGCTGCCGGTCGCGCCCGGGCAAGCGCTGACGTCAAAGCTGACGGTGCGCAGCGCCTCCCGCACAAGCCGCACTTCCAGCGCCGACTGCCGCACATTGTCCCGCAGCGCCGCGGGGTTGAAGACGTTGAACAGCAGGAAATCCTCGTTGCCGTGCGTGGTGTTGCGCAGGCCTTCCAGCGTGCCGTCGATCTGCACGCCGGCCCAGCCGACGCGGGCAAATTCCTGCGCCGGTCCCGAGCCCGGCGTGATCGCCACAGTGAAATCCGGCGTCGCGCACACGCCGCGGTCGACGAGCGCGCGCTCACCGCCGCCACCGGCGCCGATGAAGACGACGGTTGGCAAGCCGCTCGCTGGCACCGGCTGGCGCGGCACGGTGAACCAGATGCGGCCGGTCTCGGTGTGGTCAAAAAGCGGGGCGCCGGCGGCGTCAAACAGCCAGTCACCTCCGGCGGAGGTGTACGGCGGCGTGCCGGACTGGTACACCGGCACGTCGACCTTCGACTCAAAAACGCAGTAATGATCGAAGGTTTCCGTCAGCGTCGGCGCGTTGGCCAGCGCCGCGATCGGGTGCTTGGCCAGCGCGTCGGCCTCGACCGTCAGCATCTCCCCGGCGTGGTCGTCGGTCGTGAACACCGCCAGCGCCGCGATGTCCGCCGGCGCCACGAGCAGCCCGAGCGCGGCAATGGCGTCGCGGTATTCCTGCGCGACGGTGGCCGAGAGGCCGTCCGGTGTCATCGCCCCCAGCAGCTGGTCCAGCGCCAGCGGCCGCATCGGCACCGCATCGGCGCCCAGGTAGTGCACGCGCGTGGTCACCACCGCGGCGTAGCGCGTCGCCGCGCGCAGCGGCGCGCCCTGCAACGGCAGAATCGCCAACAGGTTTTTGGCACCCATCGGCCCGCCGTCGGTCAGGAACGCGACGTCCACCGGGTGGCGCTGCAAGAATTCCGGCGCCAGCGGGTCGACGGCCACCAGGAACACGCTGGCGTCCGCCGTCACGCTCGTCGCCAACGCCGGCAGGCTGGCCGGATCCACCGCCGCGCCGGCTTGCAGGTAGATGGCGCCGGTCTGGGCAAAGCCGCGCGCGTCACGGTTCAGCAGCGTCAAGCTCTGGTCAACCAGCGTCACCTTGTCGGGATTCTGCCACAGGCTGAGATCGATGTGGCCATCCGCCTTGCGCAGGTCATCGGCGGGGAACGGCGCGGCGAAAAGCCCGCCGCTGCGGGTGAAATCCATCAGGAACGGCGCGCCAGTCGCGGCTGGACCGCTGGTGCCGCTGCTGGAAGTGCCGCAAGCGCCGCTGGCCATGAGCGCCAGGAAGAGGCCGAAATGCCGCCAAGTCATGCCCATGCGTTCCACCCCAAGCCGCGATAGGTCGGCACTGCCGCGCCGCCGACACCGTCGGTCACGAGCAGGTATTCATTAAAGATTTCAGCCAATTCACCCGATTTTGCCGGGCGAAAGATGACGACGTCGCCGACCGCCAGCTGCAGGCCAGCGGCCAGGCGGATCGGCGTCTGGACCTCCCCGGCGCCTTCGACCGGCAGCAGCGCGCAGCCCGCCGGCCAGACCGGCAGCGGCAGGCGATCGGCACCGGCGCTGCCCGAGGCGATCCAGCCGCCGCCCGCGCACGTGACGATGCCGACGCCGGGCAGCCGCGTCACGGCCAGGGCAAAATGCAGGCTGGGAGCCAGGTCCAGGCCGCGGTAGCCGTCAAACAAGTGTCCGACCAACAGCCCGGAACCAATGGTAATTTCCGTGACGCTCGGATCTTGGGCGGTGCGATCGACCGAACCGCTGCCGCCGCCGTTGCACGCCCAGCTACCGTCCGCTGCGCACAGCCCGGCCGCGCGCAGCGCTTGCACAGCCTGGCCGCGCCGCACCACGATGTCGGGCCAGCTGCGCTCTTTGATCCAGCGTTTCAACGGGTTTTGCCAGGACGCCAATCGGCCCTCGTCGGCCAGCCCAGCGACGTGCGCCTCGTAGCCCATCAAGCCGCGCAACTCCAGGAACGGCTCCTCGGCCACCAGCCGCGCCAGCGCGACAACGTCCGCCGGGGTCCGCAGCGGACTGCGCCGCACGCCGATGTGCGTCCCGCCCAGCGGCCGCCAGCCCATGTCCAGATCCAGCCACACCGGCACTTGCACCTGCGCCGCCCGCGCCGCCGCTGCCAGCCAGGCCACGTGCTGCGGCGCGTCGATCATCGCCGCCGCGCGTGTCAGCCGGTTGGCCTGCACAAGCAACTGCGCGTCGTGCGGCCCGGCCAGCGGATAGCCGAGCAGCAGGTCGGCCGCGCCGCGCTCCGCCCACAGCAGCGTCTCGCGGGCGCTGAACGTCATCAGCCCGGTGATCAGCCCGCCCGACCGCGCCACCGCCCGTTCGATCAGCGCCGGACAGCGCAGCGACTTGGTCGCCAGCCGCACCTGCTTGCCATGGACCTGCGCCGGCAGCAGCAGCCGCGCCAGATTCTGATCGAAGGCGTCCAGGTCGACAAACGCCAACGGCAGCGGCCGACCGCGCAGCGCGGTCGCGATCAGCGGGCGTTTCGGGTCCAAGCTGGCTTGCACGGCGACCTCCGGCGCACACGCTACTCCACCCGCAAAATCGCGTCGAGTCCGCGCAGCCCTTGACGCCGCGGCGGGCGATCGTGACGCTACGCGCACGCGCATCCTGTGCGCGCCCTGAGACCCGCATGCCCCGCCGTTCGCCTCGGCACGATCCGCACAGGCCGCACCGTGGCTAGACCCGTCTCGTGGCCGCGCCGCGGCGAGTGGCGCCGGGCGTTCGCGATCTCGTCCATCCTCATCGTCAGCGCGATGATGCAGGGCATCTGCGACGTGCTGGCTACCAGCGGCGTCGGCGAGCGCGGCGTTGTCTGGATGTGGGCGGTGGACGCCGGCATCGCCCTTATCGGCATCGGCGCGCTGGCCCGCGGCGTGGACAGCGTGGACCGCCGGCGGCTGGGCATGGCGCTGCTGACGGTGTTCGCCGCGAGCTACCTGTTCGTGTGGAACCGCACGCTGCACAGCCATACGCCGACGTTCTGGTGGGGCATGCTCGGCGTGGTCGACACGCTGCAGTCCAACCTCGTGGTGCTGCTGGCCTGGGCGCTGGCGCGCGACTTGTTCGACGAAAGCCAAGCGATCCGCCTGTTTGGTCTGCTGGGCGGCATCGCCTACGTCGGCACGCTGGCGGGGACCGGGCTGGCGGGTTATGTGGCGCACCGCACGTTTTTGGGCTTTGCCGCAACCGACGCGCTGCTGCCGCTGTGCGCCGCGCTGGCGGTGATGACGGCGCTCGTAGTGGCGTGGCTGGTGCCGCCGGATCACCAGACGCGGCCGCCAGAGCCGGGCGATGACGGCGAATTGATCCTCGAGCCGCAGGTGCTGGACCCGGCATTCTGGCGCGAGGCGGTGCGCGAATGGCTGGCGTGGCGGCCGGGCCACCCGATGCCGATCCGGCAGAGCCTGCGGCGGCTGGGCACGACGTTGCACAGCGTGCTGGACAGCCAGACCCTGCATTACCTGTGGAAGCAGCCGACGTTGCGCTGGCTGAGCGCGCTGCAGGTCGGCAACGCCGCGTCGTGGACAATGATGTCGCTGGCGGTGCTGTTCGCGCTGCGCTCGGTCGGTTCGGGCAACGCGGATCTGCAGCAGGCGTACTCGCACGTCCGCATCGTCGGGCCGCTGGCGCACGCGATGATGCAGGCGGCGCTGTCCGGCTGGCTGCTGCGGCGGTTGGGCTACGGTCGGCTGTTTTTGCTGACGCCGTTTGTGCTGCTCCTGAACCTCGTGCTGCTGGGCGTGGCGCCGGGGCTGTCGGCGGCGTGGGCGGCGAGCCTTTTCATCCAATTTGCCTTTGGCGCGGAAGGCGCCGCCGCGCACGCGCTGCTTGTGCGCACGCCCGGGCACATGCGCGGCCGCGTCGGCACGTTCGTCATGGGCACGCTGCCGCAGATCGGCTACCTGGTCGGCTGCGGCCTGCTGTTCGCCGCGCGCTGGATCACCGACGCGCTCGCCTGGTCCGAGGGCAACGCGATGCGCTTCACCATCGCCGTCGCCGTGCTGGCGGCGCTGACCAACGTGTCCGCCGGCAACCGGCTGCGCCGAGCGTTTGCTGCGGAGCCCGATGTCGCGTAAAATCGAGTCCCCGCTCAGGAGCTTGCCCCCATGCCGCTGGACACAAACCCGACCGCGACGCCCGTTGCCCACCTCGATTACCAAGCGCTGACCCCAGCTGTGCTGGATGCGCTGACGGCGCCCGTCGTCGTCACTGGCTGGCCGGCGCCGCCCCGCGCGCTGTCCGTGGAAGCGCTCAAGACGTGGCTGGACGGCCAAATCCTCTGGGTCTACGCCCGTAACGCCGGCGATACATGGCAAGAATACGCTGCCGGTGATTTCCTCGACGCGTGGGCGGCGCCGGACGCCGATCCGGGCCTCAACGTCGTGGACGTCTACCTGCAAGACCCGCGTTTTGACGCGGTATTCCCGGTGCATCCGGCGCTGGACGCTGCGAATCTGCTGAACCGCGACGCCCGCACTGCGCACTACCGCCGCAGCGTGGTCCTGACCGCGCCGGGCGCCTACACGCCGATGCACGTGGACAGCTACGGCTGCGGCGGCTGGATGTACTTGATCGAAGGCGAGAAACACTGGGAGCTGGCGCACGCCGCGCACGGCCCCGGGCTGTGGGACGCGCAGACGGAGGACTACGCCGACCCGCGCTCCGGCAACTGGCCCGACGGCGTGCCGACCTGGACCGCGACGCTGCGCGCCGGCGAGATGATGATCTGCCCGCCCGGCTTTGTGCACCGCGTTGCCACGCCCGTGCGCTGCGTCGGTTTTGGCGGCGCGTTCTTGCCCGAAGGCCACATCGGCCGCGGCGTGGAAGTGTGGCGCCGGGAGCAGACGCTCGGCACCGCCGGCTCACTGGACTTCGCCGACGTGCTGACCCAGGCGACGGCAACGGCGGCGCCGGCCGTACAGGCAGCCGTGGCGGCGGCGCTGGGCTAGCGCTCAGCAGCTCGGGTGCACGTGCGTCACCGGCCGCAGCCGCTCGAGCGTGAAATAGCTCGGCGTCGGCAGCTGCCACGGTCCGAGCTGCACATAGGTCCAGCCCAAAAGCTGAGTCGGATCGCGGGGATTCAGCGCGACGAGCGGGTCGCGCACCAGGTGCATTCCATCGAAGAACCCGGTCTCCAGGCCGTAGTCCAGCAGCACACCACCGGCGAGGGCGAACGGCAGCATGTGCGGCAGCGCCGTCACGCGGTACGGGCCAAAGCTGAAGGGCTGGCCGCCGCGCTGCTTGAATTCGATGGCGCCGTCCAGACCGGTCTGCACAAGCCGCACGTTCCAGCCGCGGACATGCGCCGCGTCCGGATCGCGCCAAAAAGCCTTGATAAAGGTCTTCCACGTCAGCTTTTCGACGAATTCCGGCAGCCCCAGCGCCACGCCGCGGTATTCCCAGCCGGCCAGCTCATCGGGCGCGATCGCGTGGCCCTGGCTGAGCACGGCGCGCAGCTGGCGGTTGTCGTGCTTCCACAAATCACTGGCTTTCAGCATGGCAAGTCTCCGGCGCCAAAGGCCAACCGGCCCTCACGCCACGCGATCCAGCTCGCGCTGGGGGTGGACGGCTGCCGGGCGCACCACTGCAGCCAGGCGTAGAGCGACACATCCGGATCGGCCGTCACGGCCTCCGGCAGGACAAAACCGTTGGCCAACACGCGATCCAGCTCGGCCAGCAGCGTTTCGTGGTAGCGGTCAAAAACGCAGAGATCCCGAAGTCTTTCACCGTGCGCGCTGCGCTGCTGCACAACCGCCGCGGCCTCGGCGCGCAAGGTCGCCAGCGCGCCGGGATGGCAGGCGAGGATCTGCAGGTCGTAGACAAACTGCAGCGCGTCGTGGTGCGTGCCCAGCAGGTGCCGCCGCAGCTGCGCGGGCGTCGACGCCAGGCCCGACAGGTCCCACGGCCGCAGCGCGCCGTGCGCCAGCAACAGCGGAATGCGCAGCGCGCGGAACTGCAGCCACTGCGCGCGGCGGGTCGGCCGCACCGGCTGGCTGCGCGACAGGCCGATGGTGTGCGAGCGGAATAGGACGCGGTGCAGCATCCGCAGCACGCCCAGCTCGATTTGCCACAGGTTCGGCACCTCCGGCACCACCGCGCCGTCGGCCAGCAGGCGCAGCGCCGCCACCACCCGCGCCGGGCGCACAAGCAGCAGCCGGGCGTGCCACGAGGTCGTCATGCGCTGGCCTCCAGGCGGTCGAGCGCGGCGGCGTCACCCGCGTCAATCGCCGCCAGCATCAGGCCGATCGCCGCAGCATCGGGCGCCGCCAGCCAGTCACACAGCGCAAGCCACGCCTGCAAGTTCGCCCGCGGCGTCGCGTACAGCGCCGCACACAACGGCGGGCAGCGGCGCAGCACCTCGCTGACCGGATTGAAGCAAAGCGCCAGCGCCGGGCTGCCCGTCGCGTCCAGCAGCGCCGCCAGTACGGCCAGATCCGCCTCCGCCAGGTCCGCCACGGCCGCGCCAGCGTCGATCGCCCGGGCCAGCACGTCCACGGCGGCGGCCACGGTCGCCCGCGCCCGCGGCGTCACGCCCGCGACAAGTCGCGCCAGCACCGCCGCGGCCATCTGCCGGCGCATCAGCAGCAGGTCATCGACGAGCTTGCGGCGTTCGGCGGGGTCGGTCGTCAGCTCCAGCAGCTCCGGCAGCAGCTCCGGACCGGCGGCACGGCGAAAATCCCGCACCAGCGTGCCGGAACCCTGACGCGAGGCTATCAGCCCGGCGGCGTGCAGCCGGGTCAGCGCCGAGCGCAGCGTCGTGCGGTTGACGGCCAGCTGCTGCGCCAGCTCGCGCTCCGGCGGCAGTCGCTGGCCCGGCGGCAGCTGGCCGGAGACGATGGCGCGGCGCAGGTGATCAAAGCAGGCGTCGACGGCGCTGGCAGCCGGTGCCGCAGCGGTGCGGAGCGCTGGAACGGACGTGACGGGCAGTGGTTGGTCCATGATGCCGGCATGGTCCAACCAATTTGCGGCGCTGTCAAGGCGGCGGCGGCGCAAAAATCGGCGCCAGCAGTTGCCACACCCGGCTGAGACCGCTACAACCGCCAGCCCGGACCAGGAGGATCCCTACATGTCGCAGATGACGGACGAAGAAGACTTTGGCGCGCTTTTTGAGGCGGACAACACCAAGCCGCGCAAACGCGTGAGCGTCGGCGATCGCGTCTCCGGCACGGTGCTGTTCATGGGCACGGGTTCGGCGACGGTGGACCTCGGCGGTGGGCTGGAAGCGCTGCTGGACACCGTCGGCCTGGTCGGCAAGGACGGCGAGTCGACGATCAAGCCGGGCGACAAAGTCGACGCCGTCGTGGTGCGGATCCGCGATCGCGTCGTCGAGCTGGCCAAGTCGATCGGCAAGGGCCACGTCAACATGCAAGCGCTGTCCGAGGCTGTCGTCTCCGGCATCCCGGTGGAAGGCGTCGTGACCGGCGTGAACAAGGGCGGCTACCTGGTGGACGTCTCCGGCGCCACGGGCTTTTGCCCGCTCGGCCAGATGGACACGCGGCGCATCGAGGACCCGGCGACGCTCGTCGGCCAAAAGCTGCAGTTCCGCGTTGTGGAAGTGCGCGACGGCCGCGATCTGCTTGTGTCCCGCCGCGCGCTGCAGGAGGAAAACCAGGCGCACAAGGCCGCGGAGACGCGCGGCAAGATCGTCATCGGCGCGCGGCTGCCGGGCACGGTGACGCGCGTGCTGGATTTTGGCGCGTTCGTCGATCTGGGCGGCATCGAGGGCATGGTGCCGGCGTCCGAGCTGGCGTGGGGCCGCAAGCGGCCGCAGGACGTGGTGAGCGAGGGCCAGCAGGTCGAGGTCGAGGTCACGCGCATGGAGCCGGGGCTGGACCACAAGGGCCGGCCGGTGGAGAAAATTGGCCTGTCGATGCGCGCACTTGCCCGCGATCCGTTTGAGCAGGTGCTGCCGGCGCTGCAGTCCGGCGTTCTGCTGCGCGGCATCGTGACGCGCGTGGAGGCGTTTGGCGCTTTCGTCGAGCTGATTCCGGCGGTGGAAGGCTTGATTCACGTCAGCGCTTTTGGTCGCCGTGTGGCGCGCGCCGCGGACGTTGTGCAGCCGGGCCAGGAGATCGTCGTGCAGGTCGAGCTGGCCGACGGACTGAGCCGGCGCATCGCGCTGTCGTACGTCGATCCGCAGCTGCTGGAAGCGGTGCTGGACGCCGATCGGCCGGCGCCGGCGGCGGTGGCCAACCTGCGCGTGGTCGGCTGGGCGCGGCCGAGCGCGACAACGCTGGGCAACCAGGAGCGGCTCAATCAGGCGCCGAAGAACGAGCGCGTTGTGCAGCCGCCGCCGCTTGTCGGCAGCGTCGTGGCCGTGACGGTGGACAAGATCGAGAGCTTTGGCGTGTTCGTCTCGTGGGCGACCGGCCGCGGTTTGGTGCCGGCGTTTGAGCTGGGCGTGCCGCACGGCGCCGATCTGCGCAAGGTGGTGCCGATCGGCACGCAATTTGACGCGCTGGTCCAGGACGTGCGCCCCGATGGCAAGGTGCGGCTGTCCCGCGCCGCCGCCGCCGCTGCGCTTGAGCGCGCCGAAGCCGACGCGTGGATCGCCCAGCAAAAGCCAACGCAAGCCGCGGATTCCGTCGGCTCTTTTGGCGAATTGTTGCGGCTGAAGCTGAATCAGGGCAAGAAGTAGCCTCGTGACCGGCAGTTGGAGCGCTTGGCCGGTCTGGGGACGCGGATGAACACCGGTGCCATCGGCACAGTCGGCAGCTTGGATGAAGCGCAGCAAGCGGTTTGCCGCCACTTGCCGCAGCCCATTGCCGCGGCGTGGCAGGAAGTCCTGCTGGCGCGTACCAACGCCCAGCTGGAACAGCGGCTGCTGGGGCTGATCGACGTGACGCTGCGCACGCTGGGCGTGCTGGCGCTGTGCGATTACCTGCGCGGGCCGCCGGTCAAAGCTGTGGAGAGCCTGCTGCCAACGCTGGCGGAGCCGCAGCCGGAGGCGTGGTTCGCGCTGCTGAACGCCGCCGTGGACGCTGTGTTCCAGCGCGCCGAGCCGCGGCCGTTTGCGCTGGAGCTGCTGGTGTGGGCGCATGGCCCGCGCGGTGAGCCGGCGGCGGGGCAGCGGCACCTGGAGAAAGTGCTCGGGCTGCGGCGCGAGCTGATGTACGAGACCGACACGCTGGTGATCGAGGATTCCGGCACGCCGACCGAGCGGCTGCTGCTGGCGACGCTGGCGCTGTGCGAGTCCCTGCAGTGGCTGGGACCGTACCGGATGCTGCGGCCGGCGACGCTGACGACCCTGCGCAACCGCGGGTTTTCCGGCCGGATTCAGTTCCTGGTGGGTGGCGCCGAGACGCCGCCGTCGGTGGAGGCGTCGTGGACGGCGCACCTGCTGCTGGACACCGTGTACTGGAGCAACCCGGACGCGTCGGCGCTGCTGGAGCTGTCGCCGTTCGTCCGCGTGCTGCCGCATCCGCGGCTCAAGCGCTCGCAGTGCTTTTTGTTCGCCGCCGCGCCAGGCATGAAACGCCTGCAATTACGTCACGATCCGTCGGAGATGACGGTGGAGACGAGCATCGCCGGCCCGGACGGCGAGTGGACACTGGCGAAGTGGCTGGACAAGCGCGCCGAGCACGTGGCGTTCCTCGAGAACCAGGACCTGGGCGGCAACCTGACGGCAGAGGCGGCGCTTGTGCGCGTGCAGCCGCGGCTGCGGCCGCCGTCGCGGCCGATTCCGGACCTGTCGGCGGAGTCCTTTCGCCAGCCGACCTGGTCGGCGCGGCGGCCGTCCTCGGCGCTGACGCCGGCGATCCGCAAGCAAAAGCAGCTGCTGCTCGTCGGGCAAGTCGCGATTTTGGTGGCGATTGTCGCCGTCGGCGCGCGCATGCTCGGCCCGGGGCGGCTGGGCGGACACGACGGCGAGCGGATCGTGCACATCGACGAGCGCGGCGTGGCGTCCGTTGTCGCCAAGACGCGCGGTGGCCACGAGCCGCCCGTGGAGCTGCCGGTGCCGGAGGCGGCGACGGTGACCGCGGCGCGGCTGGCGGATCAGGCGCGTGAGGCGGCGCTGCAGGCGGCGCGGCGGCAGTTTGAGGCGGGCAGCGCGGTGGCGCAGACCCAGCCGGTTTTTGCCGCGCTGAAGTGGGAAGTCGCGGCGATGCAAGGCGATTGGCGCGGCGATCGCGAGCTGGCGCGGCTGATGGTGCACTACCTGCCGGCGCAAAAAGCGCGCTGCCAAAAGCACGCGCTGCGGATGCTGGCAGCACAGCCCGGCGACGCGGAGATGACGCTGCTGGCGACGAAGTGCGGCGTCAAGCCGGGGATGGTCGTGGATGACGACCAGGACAAGTGGCGGGAATCGCTGCGGTTGCGGCTGATCGAGCACGCCGACCGGCTGCTCGTGGGCAAAAAAGCCAGCGTGGCGGAGACGGCGCCGCTGGCGCGGTCGCTGTACCAGGACGCGGCGGCGCTGGGCGATGCGCGCGGCTGGCTGGGCGTGGCGGAAGTTGCATGGCGGGTGGATCGCGACGTGGCGGCGTGCCGGGCGGCGCTGGCGGCGGCGACCAAGCTGCGGTCGGGCTTGCCGCCGGAGCAGGCTGCGCGCGGCGCGGCGCAGCA
>CAIPXZ010000309.1 GCA_903869075.1 uncultured Myxococcales bacterium
GCGGGTTGAACGTGCGATCGGTATCCGACGCGAAACCAGTTCCGGGACTCGGCGAGTTGGCGGCTCGGCGAATCTGTTGGTGGGTGCGGCACTGCCAAATGGGCGTTTTGCGCGAACTGCTGGCTCAGGCACTCATTCGCAAAGACTTGTCCGACGACATTTTGGCGGATCTCGTCGACGACTACCGCCACCCGGATCGCCAGGACGGCGTGTGGCGATTTCACGCCGACGATCGGACGACGTGGGAGTACCAATATCAAGGCGCGCCCCAAACCCTCGGGGAACTGCGCCGCAACTTATCGAATGCCTCGCGCTATCAAGTTGCACTGGCCATCGGCTACGGCGCGTCGTTACGGCACATTGACGTTGTCCGGGAACTGGCGACCGATGTCAGCCAAGGGGAAACACGCTCTGCTCTGATTGAAGGCTACGCACGCCTGGCCAAACGTGAGGCGATGGCGACAATGCGTGAGATCGCAGAGGATCCCCGCGATGCGATTGCGCGCGCGGAGGCCATTCACCGGTTGCGCCGCTATGCCGGGCCGGAAATGGCGCCGTGGTTTGCCAAGTTCCTCGCCGACGACCGCGGCCAAGTCCGGTTCGAGACGAAGAAAGCTCTCGCAAAGCTGGCCAAAAGCGCCGGAGCGTGAGGGCGGCCATCGCCAAAACAGACAAAAGCCGCCGGAGCTCTCACCCCGACGGCCTCTGCCTCAAACCCTACCCGCTGACCTAGTCCGCAGACTCGATGTTCAGCGTAATCTTCGCGCTCACGTCGCCGTGCAGCTTCGCGGTAATCGCGAACTCGCCCAGCGCCTTGATATTCTCCGGCACGACCAGGTCGCGACGGTCGAGGTTGAAGCCCTGCTCGGCCAGCAACTCCGCGATTTCGCGCGTCGTCACGGTACCAAACAGCTTGCCGTCCTCGCCCGCGTGGCGCTTCACAGTCAGCGTCACACCGTTGAGCTTCTCCGCCACCGTCATCGCCTCGGCTTTCGCCTTGGCCAGACGCGACGCGACCATCGCCTTCTTGTGCGCCATCTCGCCCACGGCGCGCTCATTCGCCAGCATGGCGAGGTTGCGCGGCAGCAGGTAGTTGCGGCCAAAGCCGTCCGCAACCGTCAGGATATCGCCAATTTTGCCCACGTTGGGCACGTTTTCACGCAGAATGACTTTCATGGCGTTGCTCCTTAATCCGCGGTCGCGCTGGAGAACGGCATGAGCGCCATGATGCGGGCGCGCTTGATCGCTTCCTGCAACTGACGCTGATGCGGTGCAGCTCGGGCCGCACAACGACGTGCCACTGGTCGTCGATGGCGGCTGTGTCCACGTGACCGGCGGCCAAGTTGTGACGATTACGACCGAACGGTGCGAGAAGGCCGAGGAGCTGGCGCTGGACGCGGCGAGAAAGCAGCTGGAATCCGCGACGGCCGAGCTGACCGCGACCAAGGACGAGATCTCCACCGAGCTGTGGAAAGCGCGCAAGCGCGCGGTGGATTTGGCGGAAGCGCGGGTGCGCGCGGCGGCGGTGAAGTAGCGGTTCGCGAAGCCGCCGAGCCCTTTGTTTCAGCGCCCGGCCAACTGCAGCGCGGCGTTGGCGACGAACGCCCGGACCTGCGGCGCAATTTCATGAAAGCACGTGTGGAACTCGCCCCAGGTCGTGCCAAAAGGCAGAGTTTGGTATTCGGATTCCGTGACTGACGCCTCCGCGTAGAAGTTGGCCTCTGCCACGGTCGCGCCGCTCGGGTCGAGGAGCCGCGCGTGAAAGCCCAGCTCGTTGTGCCCGTACGCGACCGGCGCGCCCAGATACCAAAGCGCCACGCCTGCAATCGACAGGCCGTAGGTCGTGTAGTAGCGAATCCAGTGGCCGCGGTCGACGTCCAGCTTGAGCGTGTACGCGCCATCCGCTGCGGCGGCGTTCTTGGCGCCGGTCGTGGCGGCCTGGGCGCTCATCTGGACGTCCTGGAACAGGCCGGCGGCGCGCAAGTCCTTGGCGACCGCGGCAGCCACGTCGGCCGGCAGGCTGTACGCCGGCTTCATGCGCTCCGGAGTCCAGGATTGCTTCCCAAACGGCACGACGGGCACGAATACCAAATAGCCAGCGGCGATTGAGGATTCGGTCCCGTCCGGACGCGCGTCGCTTGCCGTCACCACGAGCAAGTGCGGCTTGGGCGGACGCTGGAGCGATCCTTGCGGTTCGTGCCGTTCGGCCAGGTTCTGCATCGAAGCAACGCCGCAAGCCTGCGCGAGCAGGGCCGCCAAAAGGCCCAGCGCGATGCAGATCCGATTCTTGGTGTCTGTGCTCATTTCGCCTCCCGTCATGCGCCGCCGGGCACAAGAATGCCCCACGATGGCGCATTTTGGCCTGACGATTCGCAACAATGCCCAGGAGAATCGCGGCCCGGAAACGGCGGGTCAAGTGCGACAGTGCGCAATGTGTCACGCTCGTCAGGTGTCACACCCGTCCGGCATCAGGCCCCGCGCGAGCGCTGAAATGCCGCAGCATGCGCTTCGCCCGCAAGATCGGGCACAGGCGGCATCGACGCCGAGCGCGTTCCCGACGCGCATGTCGCGACGCAACCGTCGCTTTGGCGCGCGGCGCGGGGAAGGTATGCGCCCGGGGGGCGGAGGCGGGCGTGGGTGGCCGCTTGCGCTCTTGGCCTGGCAACGGCCGAGCTTTCGCGTTGACACGGACGGTCGCGGTCCACATGATTACCTTGGACGCTGGAGGCCGCTTGCTGCACATCGACCTGGAACAAGAAGACGACGGCCGCTGGATCGCCGAGATTCCTGAGGTGGCGGTTGCGGTGAAACATGGGCGCGCTTGAGCAACTCGCCGCGATGCCAGACAGCACTCCCATGGTGGACGCCAAGCCGTGCTACGAGGCGGCGCGCGACGAAGAAAACGCCATGATTTGCACGGATCTCGCAAAATGCGGGTTGAACGTGCGATCGGTATCCGACGCGAAACCAGTTCCGGGACTCGGCGAGTTGGCGGCTCGGCGAATCTGTTGGTGGGTGCGGCACTGCCAAATGGGCGTTTTGCGCGAACTGCTGGCTCAGGCACTCATTCGCA
>CAIPXZ010000310.1 GCA_903869075.1 uncultured Myxococcales bacterium
ACGTCGACACCGCCGCCGACGTCTCCTGCACCGGCACCGCTTGCCCGGACGTCTGCGGCAACGGCACCTGCGACGGCGAGGAAACGTCCGTCACCTGCGCCGCCGACTGCGCCTGGCTCTGGCAGCGCTTGCAAGGTCCGTGCTCCACGCCCGGAACACTGCAGGACTGCCCGCGCGGTTACGTCTGCGTCGCCCGCAGCGCAGCGGGGGGCGGCAACGTGTGCGTCAGCGACTCCGCCAGCTGGCTGCCGCTGGCCGACACCCGCACGGTGGACGAGTTCGTCGTCGATGGCGAGACGGCGCACGATCTGCAGACCGGTTTGCAATGGGCGAACGAGATTTTGCCGCTGATGTCCTGGAACGATTCGCTCTGGGCGTGCACAACCAAGCAATACAACGGCCTGACGGATTGGCGCATGCCGACGGAAGTTGAGCTGCTGACGTTGGTTGATTTGAGCCGCCAATTTCCCGCCGCGGTTGCCGCGCTGCCATGGCCGGGAGTCTTCTTTGCAGATTGGACCTTCTGGTCGGCGACCCCGCAAGTTCCAAGCGGCATGGCGTGGCGCGTTGCCTTCGATGATGGCGTCGCGACACTTTCGTTCAACTATGATGCCAATCCGGGGCAGCCGCCGCCGAGCCAGTGCCGGGTGCGCTGTGTGCGCTAGCGTGAGCCGGCTGGTCGGTTTGCGATGGTCCCCATGACGGAAGCATGAACGATGAATCTCCGTGCAGTTGTCATCGCGCTCGTGTTGTTGCAGGTCCTCGCGCTGGCCGTGGTGCCCGCGTCGGCGGACGGCGGAGATGCCGAGGGCGACGCGCCGCACAATGCGGTCGCCGCGGCGACACCGGGCAGTCGGTTCAGCGTCAGCGCCGACAAGCAAACGGTCTTTGACCACGTGACCGGCTTGCGCTGGCGCAGGGCGGTCGCACCGCAGATCATGACTTGGCCAGTGGCGGAGGCGTATTGCGCCAGCCTTCCCGCCGACGTCCCTGGCGCGGTGTGGCGGCTGCCGCACCGGTCGGAGCTGATGAGTCTGGTGAACCGGCAGGTGAAAGCCCCAACCATCGCCCACGCCGACTTTCCCAAAACGCCGAAGAACTGGACTTGGACGAGCTCAGCACTTGTCGCATTTGGTGGCGGGGCGTACTGGATCGTGTCGTTCGAGTCGGGAATCGCTGGATACTCCGGGCCAACGGGGTTGTCGTATGTGCGCTGCGTGCGGTGAGCAGTGCCGCGGGCGCACGGTGCGTCCGCCGGAGACATGTCGAGGTCTGCCATGAGCTGCGCCGCCGCCACCACCCAGCATCCCTGCCAATCCGGCGGCGCGTGCCAGTGCGGCGGTACGTGCGGTGGGCGGCAAACGCCGATCCGGCAAGCCATGGCGGCAGAGCAAACCCGCTGGGCGCAAGGCACGCGCTTTGCCAACGGCGCCGGCGGGATCTCAGCGGCAACCACCGCGCTCGGCCAGCCGATCTCGGCGATGGCGATGGGGCTGCTGGAGTCGTCGGCGCGCTGGCACCGCAACCCGGCGCAGTTCATGGCGCAGCACAAGCACTTTAACCGCCAGCGGACGGCGGATCACAGCGCCGGCACGTACCTGAAGATGACGGCGCAGGCGGCGCGGTTCAGCAAAAACCCCGCGGGATTCCAGAAGCAGCACACGGACTTTGCCGCGCGGTTTGGCGGCGGCAAGAATGGCGGCGGCTGCAGCGGCTGTGCCGGCAAAGCCCCGCAGGCGGGCGGCGGCGCGACGGCAATGACCTCGCGCGCGGGGCTGGGCGGTGCACAGCAGTTCGGCAGCACGACGGC
>CAIPXZ010000311.1 GCA_903869075.1 uncultured Myxococcales bacterium
GACCGTGGCGGAGCACGGCCACCTGCTGGCGTACACGGTGGCGACCGAGGCGAGCGTCGGACCGGGCGCCCACGTCGGCCCGTTCGCGCACCTGCGGCCAGGCACGGAGCTGGCGGCGGACGTCAAGGTCGGCAACTTCGTCGAGACCAAGAAAGCCAAGCTGGGCGTCGGCGCCAAGGCCAGCCACTTGAGCTACCTCGGCGACGCGGACATCGGCCCCGGCTGCAACATCGGCGCCGGCACGATCACCTGCAATTACGACGGCGTGAACAAGTTCAAGACCACGCTCGGCGAGGGCGTGTTCATCGGCAGCGACACGCAGCTCGTCGCGCCGGTGACGCTGGGCGACGGCGCGTACGTTGGCGCCGGCAGCACCATCATCCGTGACGTCCCGGCGGGCGCGCTCGCGGTATCGCGGACCGAGCAGAAAAACGTCGAGGGCTGGGTGGCCAAGAAGCGCGAGCGGCAGGCGGCGGCCAAGGCTGCCAAAGGCAAGTAGCCCTCAGGCGCGGACGCGCGTGCGCACGCCCGGTAGGCCAGCCAGCGCGTCGGCGATCGCGTGCGGCGTGCGGTAGCCGACGATCCAGACGGTGCCGGCGCCACGCGCCAAAATCTCCTGCACTTCCTGGAGCTTGACGATCATCCCGCCTTGCACGGCGCCGGAAGCGATCAGCCCGTCGATCTCGGCAGCGCGCAGCTCCGGCAGGTGCGTCGTCGGGTCGGCGAGATCGCGAAACACGCCGGGCACGCCCGTCACCAGCACGACGTCGGCGAACGCCACTTGTCGGGTCAGCCCGGTCACCAGACTGTCGGCGTTCAGGTTCAGCAGCTGGCCGTGCGCATCGCTGACCAGCGACGACAGCAGCGGCACCAGCCCCGCCGCCCACAGCGCGTCCAGCAGCCGCGTGTCGACCGCCGCCAGATCGGCGACCAGGCCATAATCCACCGGCTCCGCCTCGCCCGGCACCACCTTGGGCGGCCGCTTGCGGCCCAGCGCCAGCCCGCCCGACGCCGCCGGTGTCGACACCGCCCGCAGCCCCGCCGCGACGCACGCCGCCAACAGCGTCGGACCGACCTGGCCGCACATCGCCATCGCCACCGCGTCGAGCATCGCCGCGTCCGTCACCCGCCGGCCGGCGCGAAACGTCGACTGCAGCCCCAACCGCTCACCCAGCTGGGTAATTTGCGGCCCGGCGCCATGCACAACGCATAGCCGCCGATCCGCGTCCGCCGCCACAACCGCCGCCAGATCCGCCGCCAGCCGCGCCCGATCGTCCGCCGCCAGCAGCGTCTCGCCGCCCACTTTCACCAGGATTTTCGCCATCTTCACCATCGTCTACGGCCACTGCGCCGGCTGCAGCAGGCCGGTCCACTCATCGATGCCCAGCATCACGTTCAGCGATTGCACCGCCTGGCCCGCGCCGCCCTTGATGAGGTTGTCCAGCGCCGCGTGCAGTACAACGGTCCGTCTCCCCTCATGCGCCGCGCCCGCGGTGCCGGCGATTTCCACGAACATGCTGCCCGCCACCGCGTTCACCTCCGGCAGCCTGTGGTCCAGCACGCGGATCAGCGGCTCGTTGTCGTAGGCTTCATGCAGCAGCTGCTTGAGCCGCGCTGCGTCGACCGCCTCCGGCACTTCGGCGAAGCACGTCGCGAGGATGCCGCGCACAAGCGGCGCCGAGACCGGCACGAAATCGAGCGCCAGGTCGCGCGCGCCCTCATCGGTCAGCGTCTGGAGGATCTCCGGTACGTGCTGGTGGCCCAGCGGCTTGTACGGCCGCAGCGTCTGCGCCCGCAGCGGGTGGTGCGTGCCGGGCTGCGGATTGGCGCCCGAGCCAGAAGATCCAGTCATCGCCGAGACTTGCACGCGCCCGCGCAACTCGCCCGCACGCGCCAGCGGCCACAGCGCGAGCGCGATCGTCGTCGCAAAACAGCCTGGGCTCGCCACGCGGCGGGAGCGCGCGATCGCCGCGCGCTGGAACTCCGGCAGGCCGTACGCGAACGTCCCCAGCCGCTCCGGATGCGGGTGCTGCGCCTCGTAAAACTGCTCGTAGGCGGCCAGATCGCGCAGGCGATAGTCGCCGGACAAGTCGATCACCGCGCAGCCAAAATCACTATACTTTGCGCCAACTTGCGCGCTGACGCGGTGCGGCAGGCCGATGAACACGACGTCCGCGTCCGGCGCCACGGCCTCGGGCTCCGCGTCCTCGATCCGCAGCGGCAGGTTCAGCGCTGCCAGCGACAGGTGCACATCGCCGACCTGCTTGCCGATGCCGTCCTTGGCCACCAGCCGCGTCAGGCGGATGTCGGGGCGCGGCGCCAGCTGGCGGATCAGCTCTGCGCCGCCGTAGCCCGTCGCGCCAATGATAGCCACCCGCACCGGCCGCGGCAGGTGCGCGAGCGAGCTCAAAGTCATGGGATTCTCCAGCATTGTGGTCTTTGCGGGCTACAGTTCTGACAGCCCGTCCAGCGCGCCGCGGTGGCCAGGCACCAGCTGCAGCGCGCGTTCATAGCAATTGCGCGCCTGGTCCAGCGCCAGACGGCTCATGCGGCAGCGGCCCATGCCCACCAGCGCGTCCGCCCGCAGCTTGGGCGACGCCTTGGTGTTGCGCGAGACCGTGTCGAACAGCCGCAGCGCCCGGTCGGTATCGCCCAGCTCCAGGCTGGCGCGACCCTGGCCGAGCATCGCCTGCGGATCGTCCACGCGCACTTCCAGCACCCGGCGAAACGCGTCGCGCGCCTTGGCGTGCGCGCCCAGCTGCTCCCACAGCTGCGCGGCTTTTTGGGCGTGCGCCGCCATCTGCTCGCGATCGCCCTGCGCGTGGTGGCTCACGAGCCAGTCTTCCAGCTCCGCCGCACCGGCGGTATCGCTCGTCGCCTCGAGCATCTGCGCCAGGATGCCGTCCAGCCGTGCGCTGTGGCCGTTGAGCACAAGTGCGTCCTTCAACACGCTCGCCGCTTCCGCCACCTGGCCGACGGCCGCCAGCGCCTCGCCGAGCTCCAGCTGCAACGCGCCCAGTTGGCCGATACGCTCCGCGCTCAGCGTGTTCGCGTCCCGGCTATCGCCCAGCGTCTGCAGCCACTGCCGCAGCGATTCCGCGTAGGCTTCCATGGAGTTACGCGCCTTGTACAGGTCACACAGCCGCCGCCGCGCCGTCCAGCGCTTCGGATCGAGCTGCACGAGCCGCACAAGCTCGCGGATCGCCTTGCCCGGGTTGTCCAGCGGCCCGGCGTACAGGTCCGCCAGCTGCTGGTGCAGGGACGTCTGCGTCGCCGGATCGGCCGTGTCCTTCAGCAGCGCTTCCAGCCCAGCCGCGGCCTCGCGCGGATCAGCGCTGCGCGCCTGCAGCATCGTCTTGAACTGCGCCACCGCCGGGTCGTTCGGCGTCAGCTTTTCCAGCGCCGCGATGTGCTCCGCCGCCGCCGCCGGGTCCACCTGATCGGTCAGCGTCACGCGCGCCATCTGCCGCCGCAGGTTCGCCTTGCCTTCCTTGCGCGTCTCGACCGCCAGCCGCTTGTCGGCCGTCCGCAGCCACGTCGGCCACTCGTGCTGCTGCTCGGCGATGCGCAGTAGTTCGTCCAATACCGCGATATTGCTGGGATCGTCAGCGATTGCCGTCTCCAGCGCGCGGCACGCCGTCGTGCCGTCATTCAGCTCCGCCGCGGCGTTGCCGAGCTTGCGCAGAATCAGCGTGCGCGACGGTCCCGCCGCCAGCGTCTCGCTGCGCCGCGCAAACAGCGGGATCAGCCGCTCCGGATCCGCGCCCGCCTTGCGCTCCAGGTAGACGAACGCCTCATCATTGGCCGGGTCCGCGTCAAACGCGCCCTCATACGACGCCTGCTGCGCGTCTGCGTCGCCCAGCTGCTCGTGCTGCCGCGCCGTCTCAATCAGGATCCGCGCGCGATCCCCCGGCTCCGCCGTCACTTGCGCCAGCTGCACGAGCACCGCCGCCAGCTCCGCCGGCCGCTCCAGCTCACGCAGCAGGTCTGCCAGCACTTCCAGCGCGCCCACGTCGTCCGGCGCCAGCTCCGCCCACGATTGCGCGGCGTGCACCGCGACGTCCAAGTGACCCAAAGCCCACGCCAGCGCTGCGATTTCCTGCAAACCCTCGCGCTGCCGCGCTTCGCTCGGCTCCGCCGCCAGCCGCGTCTGCCACGCCGCCATCAGGTCTTCGCGCCGGTCAATCGAGCCCAGCAGTTCGCTCAGCTGGCTGAACGCCATGTCGTCGTCCGGCCGCAGCGCCACCAGCGCCAGCAGCCGCACCTCGGCGTGGTCGTGCGCGCCGCGCGTCAGGTCAAACGCCACCGCGTGCCGCAGCACCGTCTCGGTCTGGTCTGCGGGCAAATCCGCATCGAGCATCAGCGCATACGCCGTCTCCAGCGCGTCCGGCTGCGTCTTGGCATCGCACAGCCGCTCCAGCGCCGCCAGCGACTCCAGCGACGGCCCCGACCGCAGCGCCGTCAGCAGCGCCGCCGCCGCGCTCGCCACGTCGCCGTGCTGCTGCTGCACCGTCGCCAGCGCCTGCGCCAGCACGATCCGCGACGTCGGCCGCTGCGTCCGATCCATCCGCTGCTGCAACACGCGCGCTAGCTGCGGCCACTGCGCGTGATGGCGATACTGCCGCTCCAGCAGCTCCAGCGTCTCGTCCAGCAGACCGGGCTCGTGCAGCAGCCGCTCGGCGACGCGAATCACGTCGGTCCGGTCTGGCTCGCTCGCCACGGTGTCCTGCAGCAGCCGCAGCGCCTCGCGCGCCTTGCCCAGCTGCCGCTTCAGGTCCGCCAGTTCCACGCGCAGCGCGCCGCGGTCGACCTCACCGCCCAACAGCATCGCCCGCTCGATCGCCGCCGCCAGAGGCGCCGGATCGCCGGCTTGACGGCTGAAATTCAGGACGTTATCGCGCGCAGCGAGGCTGTCCGGATCGTCATCCCACACCAGCCGCCACAGGCCCGCCGCCCGCGCCGGATCGCCCGCAGCCGCCGCCACTTCCGCCGCTTGCGCCGCCGCCTGGGCGCGCTGATCAACGGTCAAGTCCGCGTCCATCAAGGTGTTTTCAGCGGCGTCCAGCCACACGTCCAGCCGGCCATGCCGCTCTGCCAGCGTGCGCGCTTCCTCCAGCGCCGTCACCGGATCGCCGCCCGGCACCTGACGCAGCAGCAGCTCCACCGCGCCCGCGACGTCACCCGACACGTCCGCCCGCAGCTCTGCCAGCTGGCGAACCGCCGCCTGCCGTCCCTCCGGCGTCGCCGCCGTGAGCGCCTGTTCCGCCGCGCGCAGCCGCAGCGGCGCCACCAACGGATCGGCCGCCGCCACTTCCAGCAGCGCCAGCAGGTGCGGACCCGCCGCCACCGCGTCAATCGTCTCATCGCGCAGCGCGGCCAAGCCGTACTTGTGCGCCAGGTTCAGCACGAAGCGCAGCAGCACAAGCTGATCCGCGACGTCTGCGGTCTGCCCCAAGCGCTGCAGCGCCGCTGTCGCCGCGATCGCCGCCAGCGCGGGTGTCTGGGCAAATTCGAGCACGTGCGCGTAGTCGCCGATCGCCTCGCCCTGTGCCGCCGCCTGGGCGACCTCCGCCGCCACCTCCGGCGACGTCGCCAACGCCAGCGCGTCCTGCGCCACGGCGCGATCCCACTGCTCGGCCAGCAGCACGCGCAGGTGCGCGACCGCGTCCTCCGGCTCGCCCGCGCGCTCCAACAAACGCGCCAGCAGCCGCCGTTCCGACCGCGCCGCCGCACCGTCGAGCCGTGCCAGTAGCGCCTGACGCGCCGCAATTTCACCAGTCAAATCAAGCGCATCCGCCGCGTGCGCCGCCAGCCGCGTCCCGGCGGCAATCGCCACCGCATCGTCGTCCGCCGCCGCCAGCGCTGCCAGCCGATCCACAAGCGGCTCGCCGCGCAAGCCGGCGTCCAGCACCTCGGTCAGCCGCTGCCACTGCGCGTCGGCCGGCGCATCGCCGTGCGCCGCCAGCCACGCGTCCGCCGCCGCCGCCCGTGCCGCGTCGTCGCTCAGGATCTGCTGCCAGCCCTGCGCCAGGTGCTGCGTCTTCAGCGTGCCTTCCGGCAGCAGCGCGGCGATGGCGTGGTACAGCGTCTCGTCTGCCGGTTGTTCCACCGCCTGCGCTTGCAGCGCCGCCAGCGCGTCTTCGGGACGCCCCGCGGACTGCCAAGCCGCCGCCGCCTTCAGCGTCAGCGCCAACCGCGCGTCCAGCTCCTCGGTTTCCGCCCGCAGCGCCGTCAGCGCCGCCGCCTCGCCCGCCGCGTCCCCCAGCCGCTCGCACAGGTCGCTCAGCGCCGCCGCTGCTTCGCGCCGCGCGTCGGCGTCCGGATGCTGCAGCACGTCCTGCCACGCCAGCTTCGCCGCCTGCGCGTCGCCCAGCCGATCCGCCAGCCGCGCCCGCTCCTGCTGCAGCGCCAGCCGTGCGCCAACATCGCCGGTCACGGACACGCGCCGCCCCAGCAGCGCCAGCCGCGCCGCGTCGTCGTCCGCCGCCAGCGCCCACGCCTCAGCGCGCTGCAGCCACAGCGCGTCGTCCGGATCGTCGGCCAGCGCCGCGTCGCAGATCTGCCGGCGCACCGCCAGCGTCGACTCGTCGTCAGGCAACACCACAAGCGCCGCTTCGCGCAGCGGCCGCCGCGTCGCCAAATCCGCGCTCTGCGCCGCCGCCAGGAACGTCGCCGCCAGCCGCTCGTGGTGGATTCCCGCCAGTTCCGCCAGCCGATGCAGCCGCGCGATCGGCTCGCCCGTCTCCGGCCGCATCACCAGCAGCGTCGCCGCTGCGTCAAAAGCCCCGGCAGCGTCATCAGCGTCGGTCCGCAACGTCACAAGCCGATCCAACAAGCCAATCTTTTCAGAGCCTTGGGTGTGCGCCAAGCGCAGGGTCAGCACCGCCTGCAGCCGATCGTGGTCACCGCGCAGATCCAACACATCCGTCAGCGCGCGCGCCGCGGCCGCCAGCTCCGGTGACAGCGTCTCGGCGGCCAGCTGCAGCAGATCGGCCGTCGCGTGCGCGGTCGCCTCCTCGTCGTTCGGGTCGTCGCACGCCAGCTGGAGCCAGCCGGTCAGCGCCGTCGCCGCGTCGCCCGACTCGTCCTGCAGCGTCGCCACTTCGCGCCGTAGCGCCAGCCGCGTCTCGTCCGGCACGTCCGCCTGCGCCAACCGCTCGGCCAGACCCTGCAGCAACGCGCCGCGATCCCCCGCCTCGCGCAGCGCCCGCAACAGCAGCGCCCACAGCCGCTCGTCAGCCGGGTGCAGCGTGAGCGCCTCGCGCAGCACCGTCGGCGCATCGCGCCGCGTCTCCAAGTGCAGGTTCGCCAGCTGCAGCCACGCGTCCACGCGCGCGGCATCGTCGCCCAGGCGAGTCTGCTCGGTCAGCGCAAAAATCTGTCCGTCCACGTCGCCGGCCGCGCTGAACAACGCCGTCAGCTGCTGCAGCGGTGCGGCGTCTTCCGGGCTCAGCTGGTGCAGCAGCGTCCAAGCGGTGACCGCCAGCGCGTGGTCATTGCTCTGCGCGCTGCGCGTCGCCAGCAGCTGTGCCGCGTGTTGGCGCAGCGTCGCCGGTTGGTCGCCCGCCGCCAGCGCGGTCAGCAGGTCATTGCACGCCGCGTCCTGGCCCGCCGCGCCCGCCAGCGCCGCCAAGGCGTCCAGGTGCGCCGGCTCCGGCGACGTCTCCACAAGCGTGCGTGCCGCCAAGAACTGCCGCTGCGGATCGCTCGTCGCCGCGTGTGCCGCCTCGTTCAGCCAAGCTTGCCGCTGCTGCGCCGTCGCGTCCGGCCACGCCACGAGCGTGTCCAAGCACCGCAGCAGGCCATGCTGCGCCGTCGGGTCGTCGCTGCGCATCGCGCGCAGGATCGGCAGCAGCAATTCGGCGACCGCGGGGCCATACGCCGGGTCTTCCAGCAGGCTCAGCGCCAGGCCCAGCAGGCCATTTTCGCTGTCGTTCAGCGGCAGCACGTCCGCCGCGCCGCCGTCCAGCGTCGCCGCCAGCCGCGCCA
>CAIPXZ010000312.1 GCA_903869075.1 uncultured Myxococcales bacterium
CTCCGAAGTTCAGGACGGAGCCTCCGAAGTTCAAGACGGAGCCTCCGAAGTTCAGGACGGAGCCTCCGAAGTTGAAGACAGTGCCTCCGAAGTTCAGGACGGAGGCTCCGACGTCGCGCAGGACACGGCCGACGTCGATTTGTGCGCGGGCGTCAGCTGTACCGACCTGCCCTGCGCGACGCAGGCGTGCAACCCGAAGACCGGCAGCTGCGTCGCCACGGCCAAGATCGACGGCTGGGCGTGTGACGACGGCAAAAAGTGCACGGCTGCCGACGCCTGCGCCAGCGGCGTCTGCACCGGCACGGCCGTGAACTGCGACGACGGCAACGCTTGCACCAATGACAGCTGCAACCCGTCGCAGGGCTGCGTCAACACAATCGTCAAGGCCGGGACGGCGTGCGACGACGGCGACCCGTGCACAATCGGCGACGTCTGCGCCGGCAAGACGTGCGGCGGCAGCGCGGCGTTGGGGGAAAAGACGTTCGGCGACACCGGCAATGACGTCGCCAGCGCGATCGTCGCGACGAGCGACGGCGGCTTCGCGCTCGCTGGCTGGAGCAGCTCGCCCGGCACGAACGGCGGCGACGACTTTTGGCTCGTCAAGGTCACCGCCGCGGGCGTGCAGAGCTGGAGCAAGTGGTACGGCAGCGCCACCTCGGACGACGCGCACGGCTTGGTGCAAACCAGCGACGGCGGCTTCGCCCTTGCCGGCGAGACCAACGCGAAAAGCGGCGGTCAAGGCGACTTTTGGCTGGTGCGGACCGACGGCAACGGCGGCAAGTTGTGGGACCAGACCTACGGCGGCAGCGCCTACGACGTCGCCCGCGGCGTCGTGCAGGTTGGCGACGGCGGCTTCGCGCTCGCCGGGCTGACGAACTCCAAGGGCGCCGGCCAAAGCGACGCGTGGTTGGTCCGCACCGACGGCAGCGGCGTGAAGCTCTGGGACCAGACGTACGGCGGCGCCGGCAAGGACTTTGCCAACGCGATCGCGCAGCCGAGCGACGGCGGCTTCGCCTTGGCCGGCAGCGTCAACGGCGACTTTTTGCTCGTGCGCACCGACGCCGATGGCAACGCGCTGTGGACCCGCGCGTTCGACGGCGGCGCGCAAGACGAAGCCCAGGCGATCACGCCGACAAGCGACGGCGGCTTCGCGCTCGGCGGATTCACAGGCGCCGCATTCTGGCTCGTGCGCACGGACGCCACCGGCAACAAGCTGTGGGACCGCAGCT
This sequence comes from uncultured Myxococcales bacterium, assembly GCA_903869075.1. Lineage (GTDB taxonomy): Bacteria > Myxococcota_A > UBA9042 > UBA9042 > UBA9042 > CAIYBN01. The sequence goes on from CAIPXZ010000312.1 coordinate 1,230, forward strand.
ACGGCGGCATCGGCTTCAACGCAATCCAGGCGATAGCCGCAACCAACGACGACGGCTTCGCCTTGGCGGGCATCGCGGACACCAACGGTCTGGGCGCCTACAACCTCTGGACCGCGCGCACCGATTCGCTCGGCAACAAGCTCTGGGAACAGAAGTCCGGCGGTGCCAGCGCCGCCGTCGGCTGGGGCATCGCCCGCACCGCGACGGGCGGCTTCGCCGTCGCTGGACGCCTGACAAGCAACCAGCAGGACGACGCGTGGCTCCTGCGCACCGACTTCTGGGGCAACGCCACCTGCGCCAGCTCCGGACTCTGCCTCGGCTTCACGTACGAATGCGACGACGCCAACAGCTGCACCGCCGACCTCTGCGGCCAGGGCACCGCTGGCTGCTGGCACGCCAACCTCGCCGACACCGCGCCGTGCGCCTCGGGCGACGCGTGCAAGACCGCTGAAACGTGCACCGCGGGCGCGTGCGGCGGCGGCGGCGCCAAGCTCTTCGACCAAAAACTCTCCGGCAGCGGCGGCGCCAGCGGCTACAGCGGCGTGGCGGTCGCGCCCGGCGGCTTCGTCATCGGCGGCACAAGCACCGCGACGTCGCCCAGCCAAGCGCGGCTCGTGCGCACCGACACCGCCGGCGGCGTCGTCTGGGACAAGACGTTCAGCCTCGGCTCGTACAGCGGCAGCGTCGCCGCCGTCCTGCCGACCGCCAACGGCTTCGCCGCCGCCGGCTCGGTCGCGTCGGACAACAACAGCGAGGACGTGTTCTTGCTGCTGACCGACAGCGCCGGCGCGACGTTCACGGTCGGCGAATTCGGCACGCCGGGCTCCGAGAGCGGCAACGCGCTGGCAGAGGTCAGCGACGGCTTCGTCATCGCCGGGCGCTCGGGACCGGTCGGCTCGCCCGCGATGCACGACGCGCTGCTCGTCAAGGTCGACGCCGCCGGCAACCAGGTCTGGCTCAAGACTTTCGGCGGCGGCAACGGCGCCCAGGACGCCACGGCGATCAGCGCGCTGGGCGACGGCTTGATCGTCGCCGGCTGGATCCAGCCCGCCGGCGCGCCCGTCGCCAAGGTCTGGCTGCTGCGCACCGACCTCGCCGGCAACAAGCTGTGGGCACAGAGCTACGGCACCACGCAGACCGACGGCATCGACGCGTTGGCGGCGCTCACCGATGGCTTCGCCGTCACCGGCAGCACCACCGCCACCGGCCCGACGACCTTGACGCGCGTCGACGCAAGCGGCGCCGTGCAGTGGACCCGCAGCTACACCGGCACCGGCGCGAGCGCAGCGCTGGCAGGCGTCAACGGCGGCTTCGTGCTGACCGGCACCGCCACCGGCGGCTACGTCCTGCGCGTCGACGACGACGGCGTGGCGCTCTGGCAGCACACGGCGGCGAGCGTGAACAGCGGCGTCATCGGCCTGAACGACGGCTTGGCGCTGGTCAGCACCGCGACGGGCCAGTTCGATCTCGCCCGCACCGACCTCTGGGGCAACGCCTCGTGCGCCGCGTCCGGCTCGTGCGTCAGCCTCAATTTCTCCGACTGCGACGACGCAAACCCGTGCACAGCGGACCTCTGCGACGCCGCCGACAACGGCTGCTGGCACAGCAACTTGCCCGACGGCACCGCCTGCGGCTACGGCGCGACGTGCGGCGCCGGCGCGTGCGTGTGCGCGCCCGGGTACGTGGCCGTCAGCAGCGGCGCCGGTCAGGTCTGCGCCGCCGACAGCCCGGTGTGGGGCGAACTGCCGCCCTCGCCCACCGGCTTGAGCGACAACGGCGACGGCACCGTCAGCGACAGCGCCACCGGCTTGACCTGGCAGCAAGCCGATCCCGGCGGCACGGCGCTGACGTGGGACAACGCCAACGCGCAATGCATCGCCCTGCAGCTCGGCGGCCAAAACGACTGGCGCTTGCCGACGCTGGCGGAGCTGAACACGTTGATCGACTTCAATAAATCCAATCCCGCGACCGCCAACGTGCTGCAGACGAACGTGACCCTCGGCTACTGGAGCGCCTCGTCGCTCGCCGGCGCCGCCAACAACCGCTGGGTCGTGAGCTTCGTCGTCGGCGATCAGGCCGCGGCGCAGACAACCAGCACCAACCACGTCCGCTGCGTGCGCGGCTCCGGCGCCGTCCAGACCGGCACGCGCTTCACCACCGCCGCCAGCACCGTCAGCGACGCGTGGACGCAGCTGACCTGGCAACGCACCGCCGACCCGGGCACCTGGAGCGCGTCGGGCGCCTCCAGCTACTGCGCCGGCTTGGTCATCGAAGGCAGCACCGGCTGGCGCTTGCCGACCATCGTCGAGCTCCGCGGCCTCATCGACCGCAGCCACGACAGCCCGGCCCTCGACGGCACGGCGTTCCCCGCGGCGCCAAGCGCGTGGTTCTGGGCCAGCGGCAGCACCGGCGGCTCGCCCAGCAACGTCTGGAGCGTCGACTTCACCAACGGCAAATCCGAGGGCAGCGACAAGTCCAACGGCTTCCAGGTGCGCTGCGTCAAGTGACGCGGCGAGGCCATCTGCGGACCAGGGCGGTCGCAAGCTCAGCAAGTCGCGCCCACATCCCAACGCCCCGGACTAAAGTCCGCGGCTATGGTTCAAGAAATCCCTGCGGGATTCTGGGCTTGGCCGAGTCCGCCTTCCGGCGGACATCTCGAACACTAGCCCGGGACTTCAGTCCCGGGTGCACGAGGTCGAGCTTGCGACCGCCCTCACCTGCGGACGGC